>CACAYA010000001.1 GCA_902536575.1 uncultured Pelagibacteraceae bacterium
ATTAGCCTGCAATCTTTTTAGTTACTTCGTCCTGTACATTTTGTGGGACTTTAGAATAATGATCAAAAAACATTGAATATTGGGCTCTACCTTGTGACATAGATCTTAAATTATTAATGTATCCAAACATATTTGCTAAAGGTACCATTGCTGTAATTACAGTTGCGTTTCCTCTTTGCTCTTGAGTGCTTATCTGACCTCTTCTACTATTTAGATCTCCTATAACATCACCCATATAATCTTCTGGTGTTACTACTTCAACTCTCATCACTGGTTCTAATAACTTTAAACCACCTTTTGTACACGCTTCTTTGAAACACGCTCTGCTAGCTAATTCAAAAGCTAACACGCTTGAGTCAACATCATGATGAAGTCCGTCTAAAATAGTTACTTTGTAATCTATCATTGGAAAACCAGCTAAAATTCCACCATCTGATATTGTTTCAATTCCCTTTTCTACACCCGGTATGAATTCCTTAGGAATTGCTCCACCTTTAATTTTACTCTCAACTTCTCTTCCTTTGCCAGCTTCTTGTGGCTCAACTAATAATTTAACTTTAGCGAATTGTCCTGCTCCACCACTTTGTTTTTTATGTGTGTATTCAACCTCTGATGCAGCTTCAATTGTTTCTCTATATGCAACTTGAGGAGCGCCAACATTAGCCTCAACTTTAAATTCTCTTTTCATTCTATCAACAATTATATCTAAGTGTAACTCACCCATACCTTTAATGATCGTTTGACCGGATTCTTCGTCAGAAGTTACTCTAAATGATGGGTCCTCTTTTGCTAATCTACCTAAAGCTTCACCCATTTTTTCTTGGTCGGCTTTTGTTTTTGGCTCTACTGCAATTTCTATAACTGGATCAGGGAATTCCATAGGCTCAAGTAAAACAGAATTTCCCTCATCACATAAAGTATGACCAGTAATAGTATTTTTTAATCCCGCTAAAGCAACTATATCTCCAGCATTAGCTTCTTTAATGTCTTCTCTAGAATTAGCATGCATTAAAAGCATTCTTCCAACTCTTTCTTCTTTTTCTTTAGATGAATTAAAAACAGCAGTTCCAGTTTTGACTGTCCCTGAATAAATTCTTATAAAAGTTAAAGAACCTACAAATGGATCATTGGCGACTTTAAATGCAAGAGCTGAAAAAGGAGCATTGTCGTCAAATTTCATCTCCATCTCGTCTTCAGACCCTAATTTGGTTCCTTTAATAGAACCAATATCAACTGGACTTGGTAAATAATGTACAACAGCATCAAGTAAAGGCTGTACACCTTTATTTTTAAAAGCTGAACCAGTTAAAACTGGTACAAAGCTAAAATTTAAAGTTCCACTTCTTATACATTTAATTAAATCTTCTTCTTTAATTTCATCGCCATTTAAATAAGCTTCCATAAGCTTTTCATCTTGCTCAACAGCTGTTTCAACTAATTCTGTTCTATATTTTTCTGAAATTTCTTTTAAATCATCTGGAATATCTTTATATTCCCACTCTGCTCCTAGAGCTTCGTTTTTCCATACTTGTGCCTTCATTTTTACTAGATCAACAACGCCAGTTAGAGAAGCTTCAGCACCTATCGGAACCTGAAGCACTAAAGGTTTTGCACCCAATCTATCTCTAATCATGTCAACACATCTAAAGAAATCAGCGCCAGTTCTATCTAGTTTATTAACAAAACAAATTCGAGGAACTTTATATTTATCTGCTTGTCTCCATACAGTTTCTGATTGTGGCTCTACACCTGCTACACCATCAAATACTGCAACAGCTCCATCTAAAACTTTAAGTGATCTTTCAACTTCGATTGTAAAATCTACGTGACCTGGAGTATCGATTATATTAATTCTATGATCATTCCAAAAACAAGTAGTTGCTGCTGATGTAATTGTAATCCCTCTTTCTTGTTCTTGCTCCATCCAATCCATTGTTGCAGCGCCATCATGAACTTCTCCAATTTTATGACTTTTACCTGTATAATATAAAACTCTTTCAGTGGTAGTTGTTTTACCAGCATCTATATGGGCCATAATCCCAATATTTCTATATTTATCTAAAGTATGAGTTCTAGCCATTATTATTTACCACCTAAAATGTGCAAAAGCCTTATTAGACTCTGCCATCTTATGAACATCCTCTCTTTTTTTAACTGCAGCACCTTTTTTCTCATACGCATCAAAAAGCTCATTAAAGATTTTATCTGACATATGTTTATCTTTTCTTTTTCTTGCTGAATCTACTAACCATCTAATTGCTAAAGCTTGTGCTCTTTTATTTTTTACTTCAACTGGAACTTGGTAAGTTGCACCGCCAACTCTTCTTGATCTAACTTCTACAGTTGGCTTGATATTGTTTATAGCTTCATTAAAAATATTAATTGGTTCATCTTTACTTTTTGTTTTAATTTTATCGATTGCATCATAAACAATTTTAGCAGCAACACCTCTTTTGCCATCGTACATAATATTGTTTATTAATTTTGGAATTATTGTCGAATTAAATTTGGGGTCTGGAACAACGTTTTTTTTAGGTTGGGTTTTTTTTCTAGACATTACTTACCTTTTTTTGTTCCGTACAAAGATCTTCTTTGTTTTCTGTTAGCAACGCCTTGAGTATCCAGGTTACCTCTAAGGATATGATACCTAACTCCTGGTAAATCTTTTACCCTTCCACCTCTAATTAGAACTACAGAGTGTTCTTGAAGATTATGACCTTCACCTGGAATGTAAGCTGTAACTTCAAAACCATTAGACAGTCTAACTCTTGCAACTTTTCTTAGTGCCGAATTAGGCTTCTTTGGAGTAGTCGTGTAAACTTTAACACAAACACCTCTTTTCAAAGGTTGTTTTTGTAAAGCAGGAACTTTGTTCCTGGATATTTGTTTGACTCTTTTTTTTCTTAACAATTGGTTAATTGTTGGCATAAATTTTTTTAAAGTTAATTAGTTTATTTTTAGATGAAAATAACTGACAGGTTATTTTGTGGCAGCGTTTAGCACTGTTAGAAGCACTACATTCCAACCAAAAACATCGCCAAATTACTTATTAATTGACCATTGTCAAACTAAAAGTTCAAGTATTAAGCGATTTTTTTACTGATTTGCTTGCGTTTCAGAAGGTTCTGAGCTCTCAATTTTTTCTTGTTCTGATAAGAACTCATTATCATCCTTAAGAGCTTTTTTGTTCCAATTATTTTTAATATTTCCAGTTCCAGCAGGTACCAATCTACCAACGATAACATTCTCTTTAAGACCGTTTAATGGATCAACCTTACCTTTAATAGCTGCATCAGTCAACACTCTTGTAGTTTCTTGAAATGATGCTGCAGAAATAAATGACTCAGTTTGCAATGATGCTTTAGTGATACCCATCAATACTCTTTCACCAACAGCTGGGTTCTTACCATCTGCAACTAATTTTTCATTTGTATTTTCAAATTTAATTCTATCAACAATTTCACCAGGTAAATATGATGAATCTCCAGATACTTTAACCTCAACTTTTTTCAACATTTGTCTTAAAATAGTTTCAATGTGTTTATCGTTAATAATTACACCTTGTAACCTGTAGACTTCTTGAACTTGGTTGACAAAATATTCAGTTAATTCTTTTATTCCTAAAATTCTTAGAATGTCATGAGGTAATGGCTGACCATCGAGAAGATATTCACCTTTTTGAATTTTTTCACCAGGATTAAAATTAATATGTTTTCCTTTTGGAATTAAGTAGTTTGAAGGCTCTGCTCCATCTTCTGGTACTATTGAAACTCTTTGCTTACCTCTAACTTCTTTACCAAAAACTACTTGACCATCATTTTCAGCAATAATTGCACTATCTTTTGCTTTTCTTGCTTCAAATAGTTCTGCAACTCTTGGAAGGCCTCCAGTAATATCTTTAGTTTTAGTAGTCTCTTTAGGTAATCTTGCTATAACATCTCCTGCAAAAACTTTTTGTCCATCTTTTATAGATAAAATTGAGTCTGGAACTAGATAATATCTCGCTTCGTTATCATCCGCTTTTTTAATTACATTTCCTTTTTCATCTCTTAAAGTAATTCTTGGTTTTAAATCAGTACTTTTAGATTGACCTCTCCAGTCAATTACAGATTTTGAAGATATCCCAGTTGCATCATCTGTAGTTTCTTGAATAGAAACACCATCAATCAAATCAACAAAACTAGCTTCACCACTTTTCTCAGCTATAACTGGTGTTGTATATGGATCCCATTCGCAAATTTTTGTGTTTGCTTTAACTTTATCTCCATTGTTAAAAAATAATCTTGAGCCATAAGCAACTTTATAAACTGCTATTTGAACACCGTTATCATCCTCAATAGAAAGCTGTGTATTTCTTCCCATAACAATTAAATTTTTCTTTGAGTCTTCAAGTATATTTGAATTCAAGATTTTTAAAGTTCCCTCATTCTTAGTTACAATCTGAGAATCTTGTTTTACAGATGCTGTACCACCAACGTGGAAAGTTCTCATTGTTAATTGAGTTCCTGGCTCACCAATAGATTGTGCAGAAATCATACCAATCGCCTCACCCACGTGTACCATTTTTCCTCTAGATAGATCCCTTCCATAAGAAGTTGCACAAACTCCCTCTTTAGATCCGCACGTCATGACAGAGTAAACCTTTATAGCTTTGACGCCAGCAGCATCAATTTTATCACAGCCAGCCTCATCAATCATTTCCTCTTTTTTAATAATAACTTCACCAGTTAAAGGATGTTTAACTTCATCAAAAGTTACTCGTCCTAGAGCTCTTTCTGACAAACTAACAACGACATTTCCACCTTCTAAAATTTCAGATAATTCTATGAAACCAGGTTTTTTACAGTCGCAAGCTTTTTTAGTTACAGTTAAATCTTGAGCTACATCACAAAGTCTTCTTGTTAAATAACCAGAACTCGCAGTCTTAAGTGCGGTATCAGCAAGACCTTTTCTTGCTCCGTGAGTTGAATTAAAATATTCTAAAGCTGTTAAACCTTCTTTAAAGTTGGAAATAATTGGACTTTCAATGATTTCCCCAGATGGTTTTGCAATTAGACCACGCATTCCAGCTAATTGCTTCATTTGGGCAGCAGAACCTCTTGCACCACTATCAGCCATCATAAATACTGAATTAATTTTTAAACCTTCTGATGTTTTTTCAGTTGCAGAAATACCCTTCATCATTTCACCAGCTACTTTATCTGTACACTTAGACCAAGCATCAACAACTTTGTTGTACTTTTCACCTCTTGTAATTAATCCTTCTGCATACTGTGTTTCATAGTCAGCAATTAATTTTTTAGTATCATTAATTAACTGAGTTTTGCTCTCAGGAATTACCAGATCATCTTTACCAAATGATATCCCAGCTTTAAATGCATGTTTAAATCCTAAATCTTTTAACTTATCGCAAAATATAACTGTAGTTTTTTGACCACAAAATCTAAAAACAATGTCAATAATTTCTGAAACTACCTTTTTAGGTAATAATCTATCTATTAAAGAGAATTTAATATTACTATTTTTTGGTAATAAATTTGCTAGTAAAAATCTTCCTGCTGTTGAAGTATATTTTTCAAATTTTTTATTTCCTTTATCATCTACAGTTTCAAATCTAGATATAATTGTACTGTGTACTTTTATCTGACCAGAAGATAATGCAAATTCGATTTGGTCAGAGTCAACAAAATATCCTGCTGGCTTATCAGTAACTGGCTCTTGCGATAGATAATAAATCCCTAAGATCATATCCTGACTTGGAACAATAATAGGTTTACCATTTGACGGTGAAAGAATGTTATTAGTCGATAACATTAAAATTCTTGCCTCTAACTGAGCTTCTAAACTCAAAGGTACGTGTACTGCCATCTGGTCACCATCAAAATCAGCGTTAAATGCTGCACATGTTAAAGGGTGAAGTTCAATTGCATCTCCCTCAATTAATTTTGGTTCAAATGCTTGTACACCAAGTCTATGAAGTGTTGGTGCTCTATTTAATAACACAGGGTGTTCTCTTACTATTAACTCAAGCGCATCCCAAACTGCATTGGTTTCTTTTTCAACAAGTTTTTTTGCTTGTTTAATTGTTGAAGCTAAACCTAATTTATTTAATCTTGCATATAAAAAAGGTTTAAATAATTCTAAAGCCATTTTTTTTGGTAAACCACATTCATGAAGTTTTAAATCTGGACCAACAACGATTACAGATCTACCAGAATAATCTACACGTTTTCCTAATAAGTTTTGTCTAAATCTACCTTGCTTACCTTTAAGCATTTCGGCAAGTGATTTAAGGGGTCTTTTTCCTGTTCCGGTAATTACTCTTCCTCTTCTTCCATTATCAAATAATGCATCAACAGACTCCTGAAGCATTCGTTTCTCATTACGAACAATAATATCTGGAGCTTTAAGGTCCATTAATCGTTTTAATCTATTATTTCTGTTAATTACTCTTCTATAAAGATCATTCAAATCTGAAGTCGCAAATCTACCACCATCTAATGGAACAAGTGGTCTTAATTCAGGTGGAATAACAGGTACAACTGTCATAATCATCCACTCTGGTTTTTGTCCAGTTTCAATAAATGACTCTACAAGCTTTAGTCTTTTAATTGCTCTTTCTTCATTAACTTTTGATTTTGTTTCCTTAATAAAATTAACTAAATTTATTTTCTCTTGTTCTAAATCTAAATTCTTAAGCATTTCAAGAACTGCCTCAGCACCTATACCTGCTGTAAATGCCTCTTCACCAAACTCATCTTGATATTTAGCTAATTCCTCTTCATTTAATAACTGATTTTTTTGTAAACCAGTTAAACCAGGTTCTATGACAATAAAATTCTCAAAGTAAAGAACTCTCTCTATTTCTTTAAGCTTCATGTCTACAGCAAGCGCGATTCTACTAGGCAAAGATTTTAAAAACCATATATGTGCTACAGGTGTAGCAAGATTAATATGGCCCATTCTTTCTCGTCTTACATTTGATTTTGTAACTTCGACACCACATTTCTCACAAATAATTCCTCTAAATTTCATTCGTTTGTATTTTCCACACAAACATTCATAATCTTTTATTGGACCAAAAATTCTTGCACAAAACAAACCATCCTTTTCAGGTCTGAAAGTTCTATAGTTTATCGTTTCAGGTTTTTTAATTTCACCATAAGTCCATGATTTAATTTTTTCAGGACTAGCCAGAGAAATTTTAATACTATTAAAATTTTGAGCTTCGGATATTTCATTATTTTTAAATAAATCTGTTAATTCTTTTTTCATTTAATTAAGCTCCACATTTAAAGCTAATGATTTTATTTCTTTAACTAGTACGTTGAAAGACTCCGGTATACCTGATTCAAAGTTTTCTTCACCTTTAACAATTGTCTCATAAACTTTAACTCTACCAGCTACATCATCTGATTTTACTGTTAAAATTTCTTGAAGAGTATATGAAGCGCCATAAGCTTCTAGTGCCCAAACTTCCATTTCACCAAATCTTTGACCACCTAGTTGTGCTTTACCTCCAAGTGGTTGCTGTGTGACCAGACTGTATGGTCCTGTAGATCTTGCATGAATTTTGTCTTCAACTAAATGATGCAGTTTCAACATATAGATAATTCCAACTGTTACTGGTCTATCAAATTTCTCGCCTGTTCTTCCATCCCATAAATAAGTTTGTCCAGAACCAGGTAATTTTGCTAATTCAAGCATTTCAGTAACATTTTTTTCTTTCGCCCCATCAAATACTGGTGTTGAAATTGCTATTCCATTTTGTAAATTTTCGCACAAATCCTTGAATTCATTTTTGCTTAATTTATCAACTTTATCGTTAAATATTTCTTCTCCATAAACAGATTTTAAAAAACTTGCAATTTTTTCGGTTTTTTCAATTTTTTTACTATTTTCATTAACTAATTTTTTAACTTCCTCACCAAACTCTTTACAAGCCCAACCTAAGTGCGTTTCTAATATCTGTC
Source organism: uncultured Pelagibacteraceae bacterium (assembly GCA_902536575.1). Classification (GTDB taxonomy): domain Bacteria; phylum Pseudomonadota; class Alphaproteobacteria; order Pelagibacterales; family Pelagibacteraceae; genus Pelagibacter. The sequence continues at coordinate 7,974 of CACAYA010000001.1, forward strand.
CTACATTCATTCTACTAGGAACACCAAGAGGATTTAGCACTATGTCTACCGGTCGACCATCTTCACGGTAAGGCATATCTTCAACCGGAACAATTTTACTAACTACACCTTTGTTCCCGTGTCTTCCAGACATTTTATCACCTGGCCTTAATCTTCTTTTAATAGCAACAAATACTTTTACCATTTTCATAACACTTGGAAGTAAGTCATCTCCACTTCTAATTTTCAAAACTTTGTCTTCAAATCTTTCAGTAATATCTTGTTTTGCTTTATTGTACTGTTCTTTTAATTGTAAAAGAGTTGCCTCGTTTGCTGAATTTCCATTTGAAATTTTAAAAACATCATTGATTGGAAGATTGCTAATAACCTCAAAATCAAGTTTTGTCCCTACAATTAAATCCTTAACTTTTTTATCTAATGTTGTTCCAGATAAAATTTGGCTAGCTCTTTGCTTAATACTTCTCTCTAAAATTTCTTCTTCAACTATTTTATCTTGCTGAACTTCCTCAATTTCAGCTCTTTCAATGGTTATGGATCTTTCATCTTTTTCTATACCGTGCCTATTAAAAACTCTTACATCCACGATTGTTCCACTGCTTCCTCTGGACATTCTTAAAGATGTATCAGTAACATCAATAGCTTTTTCACCAAAAATTGATCTTAATAGTTTCTCTTCAGGGCCTGACGCAGAATCACCTTTTGGAGTAACCTTTCCAACTAGAATATCACCAGCGTTTACTTCTGCACCAATGTAAACGACACCTGACTCATCAAGGTTTTTCAATGCTTCTTCATTAACATTTGGAATATCCCTCGTAATTTCTTCTTCACCAAGTTTAGTGTCTCTTGCCATAATTTCATATTCTTCTATATGAACAGAAGTAAATACGTCGTCTGTTACACATCTTTCAGAAATTAAGATTGAATCTTCAAAATTATAACCTTGCCAAGGCATAAAAGCTACAGTCACATTTTTTCCTAATGCTAATTCTCCTAATTTTGTTGAAGGTCCATCTGCAATTATATCTCCAGATTTTACCTTGTCTCCCACTCTAACTAATGGTCTTTGATTGATACAGGTATTTTGATTTGATCTCTTAAATTTTTGTAAATTATAAATATCAACTCCAGACTCGCTAAATTCGGTCTCCTCTGTCACTTTAATTACAATTCTTTTTCCATCAATTTTATCAACAACACCATCTCTTTTTGCTACAATTGTTACACCTGAGTCTAGCGCAACATCACTTTCTATACCTGTTCCAACAAGTGGAGACTCTGGTTTTAATAATGGAACAGCCTGTCTCATCATATTTGAGCCCATAAGAGCTCTGTTTGCATCATCATTTTCTAGAAAAGGAATTAAAGATGCTGCAACTGAAACCAGTTGTTTGGGTGATACATCAATATAGTCAATTGTATCTGGCTTAGATAAAAGAAAATTTAAATTTTGTCTACACGAAACTAAGTCCTCAATAATTTTACCATTTTTATCAAGTTTAGTATTTGCTTGCGCAATAGTATATTTAGTTTCTTCCATGGCAGAAAGATATTCCACTCTATCTTGAACAACTCCGTCTTTAACTTTTTTATATGGACTTTCAATAAAACCATACTTATTGATTTTTGCATAAGTAGATAAACTGTTTATTAAGCCAATGTTTGGTCCTTCTGGAGTTTCGATCGGACAAATTCTACCGTAATGAGTTGGGTGAACATCACGAACTTCAAATCCTGCTCTCTCTCTAGTAAGACCACCTGGTCCTAATGCTGAGACTCTTCTTTTGTGAGTGATTTCCGAAAGAGGGTTCGTTTGATCCATGAACTGTGAAAGTTGTGAGCTTGCAAAAAAATCTTTTAAGGAAACTGTTAAAGGTTTTGCATTAATTAAATCCTGAGGCATTGCGGACTCAACGTCTAAAGTAGTCATCTTTTCTTTAATTGCTCTTTCCATTCTGTAAACACCAATACGAGCTTGGTTTTCAACCAACTCTCCTACAGAACGAACTCTTCTGTTTCCTAGATGATCAATGTCATCTACTTCATCCTTACCATCTCTTAAATCTAACATCTTATGAATAATTGCTACAATGTCATCATTTCTTAAAATAGTAATTTTATCTGAGCATTCTTGATTTAATCTAGAATTCATTTTCACTCTTCCAACATCTGACAGGTCGTATCTATCTGAGCTAAAGAATAAATTGTTAAATATTTGTGTAGCTATTTCTATTGTTGGTGGTTCCCCAGGTCTAAGCATCTTATAAACTTCTGTAATTGCATCGTCTTTTGAATTATTTTTGTCATTTAAAATAGTAGTAAGTAAATAAGGACCTTTATTAATAGAGTTTGTAACTGAAATTTGAAGTGAATGAATATTAGCATCTAAAATTTGTTGAATAACAGTGTCATTTAATTCTGTACCAATTTTAAATGTTCCCTCTTCCTCTTCATTTACTTTAATATCTCTATGTAATATTTTACCAAATAAAGACTCTTTTGAAACTAAAATATCTTTAAGTCCATCATTAGCTAATTTTTTAGCATTTAAAAAATTAATTTTATCACCTAAATTTATTACTACTTCACCTGTCTTTGCGTCAATAACTTCTTCTGAAAAATTTTTGGCTTTGTAGTTTTCAGGATTAAATTTTGTTTTCCATTTCTCTGTTTTTACATCAAAAGTATACTGCTCATTTTTATAAAACTCGTCTGCTATTTCAGCTTTAGTATATCCAAGTGCTAATAGTAAAGTGGATGCAAAAATTTTCTTTTTTCTATCAATTTTAAAATATAAAAAATCTTTTACGTCGTATTCAAAATCCAACCAAGATCCTCTATTTGGTATTACTCGACAATTAAATAGAAGTTTGCCACTTGCATGAGTTTTGCCTTTATCGTGATCAAAGAAAACACCAGGACTTCTATGCATCTGGTTAACTACAACTCTTTGGACACCATTAGTAATAAATGTTCCACTATTTGTCATCATTGGAACTTCACCCATGTAAACTTCCTGTTCCTTAGCTGACAAAATATCTTTTGTATTGTTATCCTGATCTATTTCATAAACGACTAATCTTAAAGTACATTTTAAAGCTGACGAATAAGTAAGTCCTCTTGTAATACATTCATCAACATCAAATTTTGGTTTTTCTAATCTATAAGAAACATATTCTAATGTTGCTTTATCGTTTAAGTCTTCAATAGGGAATATACTTTTAAAAACTCTATCAAAACCTTTGGTTAAATCTGCTGCTTCGGAATTAAATTCAGTTAACTCTTTGTATGAGTTTTTTTGAACTTCAATTAAATTTGGTATTGATAAACTCTCTTTTAGTTTTCCAAAACTTTTTCTTATATTTTTCTTTTCAGTAAAGGATAATTGCATTTATATTTATTAACACTGATTAAAAATAATCAGTATTTGAATTCTTTCTAATTAATCTATTTAAGTTCTACTTTAGCGCCTGCAGCTTCTAACTTAGCTTTGATCTCTTCTGCTTCTTTTTTGTTAACACCAGATTTAACTTCTTTTGGTGCTCCCTCAACTAGATCTTTAGCTTCTTTTAATCCTAATGAAGTAGCCGCTCTTACTTCTTTAATGACGTTAATTTTTTTTTCACCTGCAGAAACTAACATAATAGTAAAATCGTCTTTTTCTTCTGCTGGTGCTGCACCGCCTGCTGCTGCTGGAGCTGCTGCGGCCATTGGAGTTACACCCCATTTTTCTTCTAATTGTTTTGAAAGTTCAGCTGCTTCAGCAACTGTTAAACTTGAAAGGTCTTCAATGATTTTGTTAAGGTCAGGCATATCAATTACTCTTTGGGTTGTGTTTCAGAATTTTCTGCGGTCAAACTACTCATTTTTTTCGAATGTGCAAGTAAAATGCTAATTAATTTAGAAGCTGGGGCGTTTAAAATACTCACAATATTAGCTCTCGCTTCATCTAAAGTTGGTAAACTAGCTACATTTTGGACGCCAGCCTGATCCAGGACCTCATTATCCATTATACCACCAATTAATTTTAAATTTTCGTTATCTTTTGCAAATTTTGAGAGAATCCTTGCTGACATAATTGCATCTTCGCCAAAAGCAACAGCTGTTGGGCCAGTAAACAAATTTGTCAAATCCTTACATTTAGTTTTTTCTAATGCAAGTTTTGTGATTCTATTTTTAGTAATTTTGAAAACAATTCCATGTTGTCTCATTTTTGATCGTAAATCATCTAACTGAGTCATAGTTAAACCTTGATAATGAGTAACCATAACAGCTTTACTGTTCTCAAATTTTGAAGTCATTTCTTCAATATAATTTTTCTTCTGCTCTTTGTTCATCATAACTAAATCGACTTACCTAATTTAACTTTATAAGAAACTCCCATTGTAGAGGTAACAAAAATATTTTTTATTAAATCCCCTTTTAATGTATTATTTAATTTTTCTTTTTCTAATGTTTCTAAGATAGCATTATAATTTTTCATTAATTGATCATTACTGAAAGATTTTTTTCCAATGCTTACTCCAATATTACCATCTTTGTCGTTTCTTATTTCTACTTGACCTGATTTTGCATTTGTTACAGCCTCTTTAATATTATCAGACACAGAACCAAGTTTTGGATTTGGCATTAACCCTTTTGGTCCTAAGACTTTTCCTAATTTTGAAAGCTTAACCATCATTCCGGGTGTACATATTAATTTTTCAAAATTTAATTCACCCCCTTTAATTTTGTCAACAAATTCATCACTACCAACAATATCTGCTCCAGCGTCTTTAGCTTCTTGCACTTTATTGTCCTCACAAACAACAGCAACTTTTACTTTTTTACCTGTACCACCTGGTAAATTAACTACTGTTCTAATATTAACTTCACTTTTCTTTTGTTTATTGTTTATTTGAAAACTTAAATCTAAAGACTCATCAAATTTTGTCGTACAATTTTTTTTTAGCTCTGGTATCAATTTTTCAAAAGCCACAGGGGTTAGATCTTTTGTTTTTTCTGGTAACTTTTTAAATCTTTTTGAAGACATTATTCTTTTACCTCTATACCCATTGATCTTGCTGATCCTGCAATAATTTTTACTGCTTCATTAATATCATGAGCGTTAAGATCATTCATTTTTTCTTTTGCAATATTTTCTAGTTGTTTTTTAGAAATTGAAGCCACAATATTTCTACCTGGCTCTTTCGATCCACTTTTAAGTTTTACTGCTTCTTTAATATAGAAAGATGCTGGAGGAGATTTAATTTTAAAGTCAAATTTTTTGTCTTTATATACCGTGATTTCAACGGGAACAGGTTTGCCTGCCATTGATTTTGTCTTGTCATTGAAAGCTTTACAAAATTCCATAATGTTAACACCCCGTTGACCTAATGCAGGCCCTACAGGAGGAGCTGGGTTAGCTTGACCACCTTTGATTTGTAATTTAATAAATCCACTAATTTCTTTTGCCATTAACTTGCTTTCTCAACTTGGTTATATTCTAAATCTACTGGTGTTGGACGTCCAAATATAGAAACTGACACTTTAAGTCTAGACTTTTCTTCATCTATTTCTTCAATCATTCCACTGAATGATGCAAAAGGGCCATCAACCACTTGAACTTTTTCACCAACGCTATACTCTATACCAGATTTTGGCTGAGCCACACCATCTTTTATTTGACCTAAAATCTTTTCAACTTCTTTATCTGAAACAGGAACTGGTATACCCTTTGTGCCGAGGAAACCACTCACTCTTTTTATGTTTTTTATCATGTGATAGATATTGTTATCCATCTCACTTTTAATTAATACATATCCAGGGAAGTATTTTTTTTTCCTTTGGATTCTTTTTCCTCTTTTTACTTCTGTAACATCATGGGTTGGAACAACAATTTCCTCAAATTTTTCGCTAATTTTAGCTTTATCTGCTTCTTCTTTAATTAGTGAAGCAACTTTATTTTCAAAGCTAGAATGAGATTGAACAATGTACCAATTTTTCATTAAATGCTCACCTTAAGCAAAAGTTCTAAGAAAAACTTTAAAACCTGATCTAAAAGTAAAAAAAATAGAGACATCACCACAGCCATCGCAAATACCATTAATGCACCCTGCAAAGTCTCTTTCCAAGTTGGCCACGTAACTTTGAATGCCTCTTGTTTTACTTCTTGAATAAATTTAATTGGGTTTCTCATACTTTTAAGCTCTAATTGGCAGGAGCGGAGGGACTCGAACCCTCAGCCTCCGGTTTTGGAGACCGGCGCTCTACCAATTGAGCTACACTCCTATTTATAGAGTTACTCTATAATTTTTGTTACTACTCCTGCTCCAACAGTTCTTCCACCTTCACGAATAGCAAAATTTAATTTTTCAGCCATTGCAATTGGTGTAATTAATTTAACTGTAAATTTAGCATCATCACCTGGCATAACCATTTCAGTTCCAGCTGGTAATTCTACTTCACCTGTTACATCTGTTGTTCTAAAATAAAACTGTGGTCTATATTTAGTAAAGAAAGGAGTGTGTCTTCCACCCTCATCTTTTTTAAGTACATACGCTTGAGCTTCAAATTTAGTATGTGGAGTTATTGATCCAGGTTTACATAGAACTTGACCTCTTTCGATATCATCTCTTTCTATACCTCTCAATAAAATTCCAACATTATCACCTGCTTCACCTGTGTCTAAAAGCTTTCTAAACATTTCAACACCAGTACAAACTGATTTTTTTGTTTCCTTAATTCCAACGATTTCAACTTCTTCACCAGTTTTGATTACACCTGATTCAACTCTACCAGTTGCAACTGTTCCTCTTCCAGAAATTGAAAATACATCCTCAACGGGCATTAAGAAAGGCTTATCTACTTCTCTAGCTGGTTGTGGGATATGTTCATCAACAGCTTTCATCAATTCTAAAATTGAATTTTTTCCAATTTCATCATCTCTTCCTTCAACAGCTGCTAAAGCTGAACCTTTAACGATTGGTGTTTTATCACCAGGGTATTTATAGGAAGTTAAAAGTTCCTTAATTTCTTCCTCTACAAGTTCGATCATTTCTTTATCATCAACTTGATCAACTTTATTAAGATAAACAACAATTGCTGGAATACCGACTTGTCTACCTAAAAGAATATGTTCCCTAGTTTGTGGCATTGGACCATCTGCTGCATTTACAACTAAAATGGCACCATCCATTTGTGCAGCACCAGTGATCATATTTTTTACATAGTCAGCGTGACCTGGACAGTCTACGTGAGCATAGTGTCTCTTTTCAGTTTCATACTCAACGTGAGCAGTTGAAATTGTTATTCCTCTTTCTTTTTCTTCTGGCGCTTTATCAATTTGATCGTAAGCAACCGCAGTTCCACCACCTGCTTGTGCTAACACATTTGTGATTGCAGCAGTAAGAGTTGTTTTACCATGGTCGACATGACCTATAGTCCCAATGTTACAGTGGGGTTTATTTCTTACAAATTTTTCTTTCGACATTACTTTTTTACCTCAGTTTTATTTGTTTCATTACTAATTTTTTTCTTGGAGCGGGTAAAGGGAATCGAACCCTTACATCCAGCTTGGAAGGCTAGCGTTCTACCATTGAACTACACCCGCACAACCCCAAGAGTAACACTCCATTGCCACTTAAAATTCTACTGAATGGTGGAGGGGGAAAGATTCGAACTTTCGAAGACCGAAGTCAACGGGTTTACAGCCCGCCCCATTTGACCGCTCTGGAACCCCTCCTTTTGGGGAAGTGTCCCCTGTTCAATAAAGCTTTAAACAACATGCGTTTTATATATTTTATTTATGCAAATGCAACACGTGATTTAATAGCCAAATATTCAAAAAAACGTGTAAAACTCATGATAATTTATGAACAAATCCTCATTTTTTATTGTTGGTCAACATGCTGTTATCGAGGCTCTTAGAAACCCACTAAGAAAGGTTTTAAGAGTTTTTTTAACTGAAGAAGCAAAAAAAAATATTCATAGAAAAAACCAAAATAAAAATCTTCTAGAGGATGTTAAGGTTTATTTTAAATCAAAAAAAGAATTGGATAAATATTCATCTAAAGAACAGTTAATGCATAATGGTTACGTTGCTGAACTAGAACATTTAGATCAACCTGATCTTAAACAATTTATAAAAGACAAAAATAATCTCACATTAGTTTGTTTGGATGGAGTGACAGACCCAAGAAATATCGGCTCTTTAATTAGGAGTGCAGCTTCGTTTAAAATTGATGGTTTGATAATAAAAGAAAGACATTTTCCAAGTGATAGTAAGCTAATGTACAAATCTGCTAGTGGATGTATGGAACATTTAAATATTTTTGCAGTATCTAATATAAATTCAACAATAAAAAATTTAAGAGAAAAAAATTTTTGGGTATATGGTTTTGATGCAAAGGGAGATAAGAATTTTACAGATATTAAATGGGAAGGAAATAATATTTTATTATTTGGTTCTGAGGGTTTTGGTATGAGAAAACATACTGGTAAATATGCTGATTTCTTTGTTAAAATTAGTATGAATGACAAGATTGAAAGTTTAAATATCTCTAATAGTGCTGCTATTGTCTTTCATCATTTAAGTTATATTAAAAAAAAGAGTTGATTATTTAATAAATAGTTAATAATTATTGCGCATGCCCTTGTAGCTCAGTTGGTAGAGCAATTGATTTGTAATCAATAGGTCCGCGGTTCGAATCCGTGCGGGGGCACCATCACTCAATAAAATCAACACTATTTATTTTTGCAAAAATAAAAATTTTAGTATTAGGTAACAATGATTGCTACCATAGTGTTACCATTGGTCAAAAGATATTTGGGTTTCAAGTCTATTTTTTTCATCATTACAAGGTGACTTGATACAGGTAAATAGATTTACCCAAACTTTTTTATTTGAGTTTGATGGTACAGATAAAAATACAAATCCTTTATGAGTATTTGACATATTTCCTTCCTGAAGCACATACATATTCTTGCCATTCCAATTTTTAACATTAGATTTGTTAATCCATTCCATTTCATTATTAATATGGTTTTTAAGATGTTCTGGAAAAAAAGCCTGGACATTTCCATAGCAAGTATGTGTGCTATAATTTTTGCTATTTAACGTACTCATTAATTGAACGCTACCTCCAATTTCACAATTCGTAATTGTCAATTTTACTTCTTTAACAACTGTATTGTGATTTGACTTTGTTAATGTAGCTTTAGTACCAGTTATATAGCCATTATAAGCAACCACTCCTACTGAAGCAAGTATACCGATGATGGCTACAACGACTAGAAGTTCTATAAGGGTAAATCCTTTTTGTTTATTCACAATTAATTATAATTTTTTATCATTTAGCTTGGTCATAGCTTTTCCAGGGGAAAAAGTATAATCATTGTCATCCATTAATTTTCCACTTCCATCATAAAGTTTCCAATTAAATTTTACTTTATCTTTCTGTTTCTTTCCTAATTTTAAAATAGTCAACTCTATTTTTCTTAGCTTACTACCCGAAGCACCTATAAATGATCTAGTCTCACCTTCTTTCCAAATCCCAAGAGGAAATTTGCATCCATTTTTTATTACTCTTCCTCCACGTCTACTATCCCAAACTCTACCAATACACTGTCCGTCATTAGTGACTGTAAATAACTGTGTTTTTAATCCACTTTGACCTTTTCTTGTTCTTTTATAAACTTTCATTATTTCTCCAGTTTGAGGATTTTTCCAATCTTCAGGTCCAACTACTTTTTTTCTTTTCTTTTCACCAAATATTAAATTAGCATTTGTAAATTTAATTTCTGTATCTTCTCTTATTTCACCACCAGTAAATAGCTCTAAAGGAATAAATCTTTCATCAGCTGATAGTGGAATAATCCACAACAAAGCCAGAACTACGATCCCTAAAAGTTTTTTCATTTATCCTATTAGACTAAATTTTTGTTGAGATACCATTTACCATTTTTTTTTGTCCAAAGATGAGGTGATCTAAAGCTATCAATTGTTTTCCAAAAAACATCTTCTTCTATATCTAAATAAATTAAGAACTCTTTAAAATATTTTTTTGGAAATTCATTGTCAAATTTTTTTACAAGTGCCACGCCTTCCTCTCTTGTAATTTTTTTATTTCTAATTTCTTGAGCGGCGTCATAAGTTGTTCGGCCGATACCAAACTTTATTAAAGTGCAATAATAATGAAATGGATCTATTTTATCGTCTATGCTAGAATACTTACTGTACGAGCCTTCGGTTCTTTCATTGTTAGGCTTAAAACCAGTATTTTGAACTGCATAATAAAAACACTCTTGTGGATCCCATTTTAAGTAGTAGCCTAAAAATCGTTGTTCAATTTTTTTTTGATTTATTTCATTAATATTTAGAGGTAAATATGGTTGAAATTCATTAATTGTAAAATTTGTTTCTTTGATTATAGATTTTATAGATTGTCCTCCTATTTTAATATCTGAAATTTCTTTTTCAGAAAAAAATTTATTGCTCATCAATGATGATTTGTTTTCATCTTTTGAATTTCCATACTCTGCTTGATTTTCTCCATAAAATACTAAGGGTATGTTAAATTTCGATGCAATTAGAGGTCCAATAATCTTTTGTCCATTTATAAAAGGTTGAAATGGGTGAAGTAAATTTAAAAAAGCTATTTTAGTTAAGTATCTGTGTAGTTTTCCGTTAGGTGTAAATAAAATATTATCTAAGCCACCGACATGAGACCAATTGACAAAATTTTCCCATCCTATTTCAGTATATAAGTGTGGAGCCCAAGTAACAGTTAAAGGATTCATACCATATTTATCTTTAAGAACATGTGCTGTATATGCTGAGTCTTTTCCACCAGAACCTGGCACTACACAGTCGTATCCATTAGGTTTTCTGTGTTTTTCAAGTAATTTTAATAATTCTTTTTCTCTTTCTTTCCAATCAATTTCTTGTTTTAAATCATTATACTCACATGCCTCACAAATGCCCTGAGCACTAAAATCAATGCCTCTTTTTTTTTGTTCTAAAGTATTTTTAAATTCAACCACACTACTAGGTCTTTGATTTGAAATTATACATTTCTTGCAAAACAATACTTTTTCGGGCAAACCATAAAGTGAAAAATTAGACATAGCATTCTTTTACAACAATAATTCTAATTAAAAAAGTATTAAACTTTCTACTTTCTAGTTTGATCTAGCAATTGTTTTGTAATTTATCGTTCCACAGTTCGAGACCGTGCGGGGGGACCAATAAATTTTTTACCAAGCAGTTAGTTTCCAACAAGCATCTGCATTCTCAAGACGAACATAGCAACCCAAAAAAGACATTATTTTAAATGCAAAAAAACCTCCAACTAAAACTAATACTACTAATACGACTGGATTAATTTTTTTCATAATTAAGTTTTTTTGACACCAGTTGGATGAGCAACCCCATCGATAACAAACTTTGGCTCAATACTTATATCAATTAATTTAGGTCTTGAGTTTAGATAAGAATTAACTGTTTCTATTGACTCAATATCTTCAATGAATTTTTCAAGTCTTGAAAATTTTTTTATAAGCTCTGTGTCGAGTAACTTAGATAAATCTAGATGATGATACACTGCAAAATCACATGCATGTGGCTTATCGTCCACATAAAACTTTTCATCATTTTCTGTTAATGCTCTTTCAAGATCTTCAAACCTAGTATTTAAAAAAGGCATCATATCTTCACGTTTCTTTTTAAAACTATCACCAACTGCAAAATTAATAGTTGGATTAAGAGGCATAAATAATTCTTGTGCACTTTGCATTACTGCGTTTGCTTTAGCATTTTGTATTGGATCTGAAATATCAATACCTGCAATTTTTTCAATGAAGTTTAGTATAGCAATGCTCTGACAAATTTCATGTTTTCCATCAACGACTAGCATAGGGAGTTGTCTGAACGGAACTTTAGATTTTATCTGAGCCCATTCTTTACCGTAATAATCCCATGACATTATATCGTCATACTCAAGTTCAGTATATTCAAGAAGAAGTCTTGGAGCCTCCGCTAAAGCTCTCATTTTAAAATATATTAATTCTAATTTATGTTTCATTTAATTTGTTTCTTTTCTTAATTGCTCAATTTTAATTTTTTTTTGTAGACTTCGATTTTTATCATAAAGAAGATTAAACTTAATTTTATTATTAGTTTTAATTGTAATAGACTTAGCATTTCTTACTTCAAGATTATCAGCCACAGCACTTATGGGTCTTTTAAATGTGTTTAAGTTATTGATAGTGATTTTTGATTTATCATTAACAATTTTTCCTTTCCATCTTCTAGGTCTAAACGGACTTATAGGAGAAATAGATAATTTTTTAGAATTTAACCCTAAAATAGGACCATGAACTGATAAATTATAAGCGGTACTTCCTGCAGGAGTAGACACTAAAACTCCATCGGAAACTAATTTTTTAATTATTTGCCTTGAACCTTGTTTAATTGATAGTGATGCAGCTTGTCTGCTCTGTCTAAGAACAGATACCTCATTGATAGCTATTGATTTCTTTATTTTATTATTCTTATTTTTGACAGTCATTTCTAAAGGAGAAATCGAGATCATATTAGCATTAGTTAAATTTTTAATAATATTTGTTGAAGAAAATATATTCATCAAAAATCCATAATTTCCTGAATTAATTCCATAAAATTGCTTTTTTGAATTCTTATTATTTTTAAGTGTTTGAAGCATAAATCCATCACCCCCTATAACAATTACCAGATTTGATTTTTTAAATTCACTAGCTTCTATTTTTTTGGTGAGAATTTTTTTAATTCTAAGAGATTTTTTATTTTTATCTGAAATGATTTGAGGTTTACTCATTTAATGGTGCCCTCGGCCAGACTCGAACTGGCACTCCGCAAGCGGCAAGGATTTTAAGTCCTTTGTGTCTACCAATTTCACCACGAGGGCATGAGTTATTTTCATGAGTGTTTATGCCAATATTTATAATTGAACAAGACCTATAAGTAAATTTTTTTATTTTATATCTCTTACTTCTAGTCTGCTTCTAGTTTGAGATCATTTCTATCAAATGTGTGCAAACCATCTAATTTAAAAGATAAACCAATTATATCATTTTCATTTCCAGGAGGTTGGTCTGAACTAATTGCAAATATTGATTTACCCGAAATGTTAAGTCCAACTATCCAATCTGCTCCAGTGGGTTGAATAGTTTCGATTGTACCATTGATATCTCCATTATCTTTTGATGTTAATTTTATAGACTCTGGTCTTATGCCTAATGTTTTAACATTATTTTTATCAAACTTTGTTTTATTTAATAAACTTGAGGCTAATTGCTCACCATCATTAAAATCTACTATATTCATTTGAGGACTTCCTACAAATTTTGCAACAAAAAGAGATTTTGGATTTTTATATATTTCCATTGGTTTTGCTAGCTGTTCAATTATTCCTTTATTCATAACTGCTATTGATGTAGCTAAAGTCATTGCTTCCATTTGATCATGTGTAACAAAAACAATAGTGCACCCTAAAGTTTGATGTAACCTTTTTAATTCTGCTCTCATTTCTAATCGAAGATTTGAATCTAAATTTGAGAGAGGTTCATCTAGTAGTAATAAATTAGGATTTACCGCCAACATTCTTGCCAGAGCAACCCTTTGTTGTTGTCCACCAGACAACTCAGACGGATATCTATTTTTAAGATTTTTAAGTTGGAAAAGCTTTTCTAATTCTTCAAATCTTTTATCTTTTTCAGAAGAAGACTCATTTTTCATATCAAGGCCAAAAACAATATTTTGGAATACAGTCATATGAGGCCAAAGCGCATAACTTTGAAACATTAAACCTAAGTTTCTTTTCTCGGTTTTTAAATATTCTCCTGTATTAGATGAAAAATAGGTTTGATCTCCACAGAATATTTCGCCGCTATCAGGTCTTTCTAATCCAGCAATCATTCTTAATGTTGTTGTTTTTCCACAACCAGAAGGCCCTAATAAACAAACAAATTCACCAGAAGGAAAAGTGACTGAAAGATTGTCAACAGCTAAAGAATTTCCTCCAAAATTTTTAACCAAAGAATTTAATTTTATCTCAGACATTTACCCTCCTAATCCTGAAGCTAAATTTGTTTTTGTAACTCTATTCAAAATTAAAACCGATATCATAACCACTACGCCAATTATTAATATAGTAGCATTTGCCAACTGAGTATATCCAAAATCTAAAAATCTAATAGATTGGGTTGTGAGTAGCTCTGTTCCTGGAGTTACTAACATGACAACTAAACTTAGCTCTTTCATTCCTGTTATAAATGGAAGAATTATTGCAATTACAAGTGCAGATTTTTGTAATGGAGCCAATATTGAAACTATCCTTCTCCAAAAACCAGCACCTAAAACCATGCCGGCTTCCTCAGGTTCTGGTCCAACTTGCATCATTGCTGAAATACCTGATCTCGATGCATAAGGTAAATAGGTTACTACCATAACCAGAATTAATAAACTAATTGATCCGTACAATGCAGGTATAGGTCCTCTAGCTACAGCAAACAAAGAAAGGTAAGCTGCTGCAAATGCTAGACCTGGCATTAAATAAGGTAGGAAAGATATCTGTCTTAAAAAACCAGATATTAATGTTCCAGGCAAACGAACAACTGCATAACCAATTAGTAAACCTAATGCACCACATATTATTGATGCAGATCCAGCAATAATAAAACTATTTTTAAGTGCAGTCAAAACTTCTGGACTTGTAAACATTCCAGGTTGGTCCATTCCTGGCACATTAACACCCGTCCAATATGCTAAACCAAAATTAGAAAACGAAAAATTGCCTGGCTCCCTCATCAAAGTCGATAATGCTAAAACTACAAATGGTCCAAGAGCAGCTAATAAAAAAATTAGCCATGCAAATATTGTGGTTGGTGTTCTAAATAGTCCTAATTTAGATGGTTGTCGTTTTATACCCTTCCCTCCTACTGTTACAAATCTTTGCCACTTTCTTACTACCCAAATATCAACAAGTAGCAACATTACACCAATTAAACTTAATACAATTGCTAGTACAGCAACAACACCTGACTCATTTGATCTAACACTAGAGTAAAGTGAAGTTGAAAGTAATGTATATTTAGCAGGTGTTCCTAATATATATGGTGTAGCGAAGGTTCCTAAAGTTCTTGCAACTGTTAAAAGTAAAACTGACATGGTAGTTGGAATCAACAGTGGTAAAATAATTTTTGTCCAAATAGCTTTTGTTTTTGCTCCTAGAGTTGAAGCAACTTCTTCCAACTGTATATCTATTTTACTAAGTGCACTTGAAAATAAAAGAAAAGCAAATGGAAAGTAACTTAGTGCCATACAAATAGAAATTGGCAAGGGTCCATATGCAAGCCAATCTGGAGGTGTAAATCCAAAAGATTCTAACATACCAGGTGGACCACTTATTTTTCTATTTTTAAACATTGTAAGCCATGCAGTAGCCATAGCTTGTGAAGGAAGCATGTAAGGTATAATTAATAAAAATCCTAAATATCTTCGTCCAAAAATATTAGTGCTAGTAACTAATGATGCTAAAATTAATCCTAATGCTAATGCAATTAAAGTTGCAAAAAAAGATACAGTTATAGAGTTTTTTAAAGGTGTCCAAAAGATTTTTTCACTTATCGATGATGTAAAAACTCTTTCTACATACTTGTAAGTAAACGCTCCATCTTTCCCCCCAGATAACATTGCATCCATCATAGTTAGGGATACAGAGTTAGAAAATATTGAAATTATTGGCGCAATAACAAGATAAGTTAAGATTATTACAAGAATTGATCCAATTATAAAACTAGGTTGTAATAACAACTGTGAAATTTTTATTTTTATACGAATTAATAAGGAATTTTGATTTGTAGGATTTAAAGAAACCAATTTAACCTCTCTAAAAGATTTATAAGGCGGTGTAAAATTACACCGCCTTTATATTAACATTAAGCTAACTTTTTAATTACTGTGTTTAATCCAAAAATCCATCAGATCAGCTCTACGGTTAGCAACATTAGTATTATTTGAAACTAATAAAGAACCTTTCCAAGACTCAGCTGTTGGATATGGGTTATCAGGACTTGAGCCTAAAGATGAGTTAGATGAATACGCTCCTACTACACCAACCCATGGATTTGCACCTTCTTGAGTAAGCACATAATATGCAAGTAATCTAGCTGCATTTGGATGCGGAGCTCCTTTTACAATTTGCATATATGTAGGCTGATTTAAACCTTTAAACGGATCTACTTCACATAAAGCTAATGCTAAATTTTTCTTAGCATTTTCTCTATGACGTCCTAAAGAGTAAATTCCAATAGGAGCTTTACTTTGACCTTTAGTTCCTACAGCAACCGCTATTTCATAATCTTCATTATATAAAACAGGGTTGTTTTTTGCTAATCTTTTTACAAACTCTAGCCCTGCATTTGCTTCTGTAACTTTAAGATCTTTTCCATAATGTTTTTTGTAAGATGCAGCTAATTCATCTGATCTATCTTCCATTGCTGAAAACATTTGAATCATCGAAGATGCTATACGTGGATCCCACATATGAAATCTTCCAGCCCAATCTTTTTCAGTCAATTGCCACAATGATTTAATTGGACAACTATTTCCGTAAGTTTCAGAATTATAACCAATCACAAAAGGTTGCCATAAATAAATTAATGGTTTGCTACTATCTGCAGGAATATCTTTAGCAACATAAGGTGGCACATAATTTTCAACCATTCCTTTTGGAGTTAGAACAGTGTCTAAAAACGGTCCATCATCATAGCCAACTAAATCGACTATTACATTTCCTGAACTAACTTCTCTTACTATTCTCTCTGTCATTTCAGAGTCTTTCATTTTTGTTGCATTAACTTTAATTCCGTATTTTGCCTCGAAAGCTGCAGCAACTTTTTTACCCATACGGCTTGAGTGCCAATATGTGTTTACTTCTCCTTCTTTTTGAGCAGCCGCAATCAATTCATCCAAAGTCATTGCAAACGAAACAACTGGCTGAAGAAATAAAGTCAGTCCAAAAAAGAATGAAGTAACTAAACTAATAATTTTTTTCTTAGTCATTTTTCCTCCATAGTTAAAGTATAATTAAAAAATACTATCTAGATAAAAGGCATGATACAAGCTATTTGTAAGCATTCTAAACTAGACAAACACAGCAATCTTATTTAGTTATTCGATAATTAAACTATAAATTGTATTAATATTCTAATGTCAAATAAATCTGAATTAGTAAAAATATTTGAAAGTGCAGCAAGAGAGGCTGGGAAATTAATCAAAAAAGAATTTGGGAAAGTTGCTGAGTCAAAAGTTCAATCAAAAGATTTAGGAGATTTCGTTACGAATACTGATTTGGAAACTGAGAATATCTTACTTAATTTACTAAAAAAATATTTTCCAAACTCATCATATTTAACAGAGGAGTCTGATCCATTTAAAGGTAACGATGAAACTATAGTTATTGATCCAATTGATGGAACTATTAATTTTATTCATGGAATTCCTTCTATAGGAATAGTAATTGCTAGAGTTTATAAAGAAGAAATTACCGATGGAATTATATTTAATCCGGTGTCTGATGAGTTATTTTTTGCAACTAAAGATAAAGGAGCTTGGTGTAATAATGAAAAATTGATGGTTTCACAGAATAAAGAAATTGCTAACAGTTTAATTGGAGCAACAATTCCACATGCTAATCGTGGATACAAAAATTATTTAAACGAGATTGATAATGTTGCTAAAAAATGTGCAGGATTTAGATGCACAGGTTCAGCAGCAATTGATCTAAGTTTAGTAGCAAGTGGAAAAACTGATGCTTTTTATCAAAGAAATCTAAGTTTATGGGATATGTGTTCAGGAGTTTTAATTGTTAAGGAAGCTGGAGGATTGGTTACCCAACCGAATGGTGATGAATGGACAATCGATTCAACTGACATACTCGCATCTAATAGATTTATACATGAACAAGTTCAAGTTAACTTTAAATAATTAGCACTTTTTCTTTTTTCTTAAACTTTTTCTTCCTTTCAAATCAGATTTATAAGTACCCACTCCATATGTGCAAAATTGATTACATTTCAAATTTAATAATTTTTTATGATTGTATCTTTTAGGAATTTCAAATTTCATATCTGGCAAAATTCCTCTGGCGGTTTGAGCTAATGAACACTGTATTTGAAATGGATCAAAAGCAGTCTCAGATGTAGGTGTAAGGTAAACAGAGTCTTTTAAATCTGGACATCTATAATCTTTTTTATGATTATAAAGTGCTCTAGGAAATTTATGTGACCCGTCTTTACTTAAAATTCCAGATTTCATATGTCCACCTCTTTCTTGTCCTTTTTGACAAGGAAAAGCAAAACCTAGGGCATGAAGAATTTCATGATTTATCGTTCTATGAATACTGTTTCCGAAATCACCTTTTAAAAATACGTAAGCGTGATGAAACCCTCCCTGGCCGCTATCATTATGCTTTATATCAACTAATGATAAATATATTTTTTTAGGATTATTAAATCCTTTTAAATTCAAGTAATAATCTGGAAAGTTCATATTCCATCCACCAGTGTAAAATTTTTTATGCATATAATTTGTTCTAACAAATGAAATATCTAATTTTCCATCTTTTCTGTAATCAAGTTTTAATTTTTGTTTATTTTTTGTTGCTTTAAAAAATTTCTCATTGGCTTTCATGATAATTTTTTCTGCTTCACCATTGATGTCATATTCTCTATCTTTTTCATCTGGCCCTAAAAAATAGATCAAATGAATTTGATAATCATCTGTAACGTCTGGCTGGTCTTCAAAATATCTACCTGGTTTTTTATCAGTATCTCTTATGGATAAATCTCTGCTCCTTGGATCTTTATGACCATCAGCTAAAGCAAATGTAGATAAAATTGATATGGCAATTAAAAAATTTATTAATCTTCTCATATTCAATTATTTTAAAGCGTTGACAAAAAATGGAACTGCTATTTCAACAGTTTCTTTTCCATGATCTCCACCAATTGTGACTCCTCTTTCTCCACATTTTTTGTACATTTTAATATATATCTTTTTATATAATTTATTGGCTGCCCCTGGTTTTGTAGATGCCTTCTCAAATTTTTCCCTCCATTTTTTTAAATCCATATTAAAGGCTTCTTTAAAAATATCAGTTTGTTTTTCATGAATGAACCCATCGTCATTCATAACCCACCCTTCAGGAACATAAATTTCACATTTATTAAAATGTACAGCATCAGCGCTGTGGTTAGGTGGTGCATCATTATAAAAGTCATGGTACCAACCTTCTTTCACAATTACCTCAACATTGCCTCCAGCTTTTTTCATTTTTTCCGCATAAGCAACACAAAACTTTGCAAGTGTATAATCATCAGCACCTCCAAGTAAAAATAATATTTTTGTAGGAGTTGGGGTTGGTTTATCAAATGCTACATTAAAACAATCTGGAGCCATTGGAAGTGAAGCTTTATAATAATTTTCTTCTCCAAGAACTACATCTGAGAATTTTTTCTCTACTGCCATATTTGCAGCCATTCCACCTCTTGAATGACCTGTAATACCTAATTTTTTTGCATCAACTCTTGGGTGTTTATCCAGTATTTTATAAGCTACTAAAGCATCTAGCTCTCCAGCATTTACAGAAACTTTACCTTGATTAGAACCTGTACTTTTTGCTCCTCTACCTGTAAAACTATCTATTTCAAAAATACCAATATTATTTTTTAAAAGTTGATTTCTAAAAACGTTACGCCAAGACTGAGTTGGGGATGTAAAGCTACTGGGCCCTCCGCTACCATGGACAGTTACAACAACTGGTAAATTTTTACCTTCCTTTGGTAAAATTAGTTTTCCAGATACTTCAACAGGAGAGTTTACATAAGATCCATTGATTATTGTTAAGGGAATACCAGGATTGTAGCTAGTAAATTTTATTATTTCCTCTGTTGCTTCACTTAAATATTTTAAAGGGGTAAAATGCGGAGGACGATTTACTTTAAAAAACCTTCCATTGCATTTCCAAGGAGGATTCAGTGCAGCTCTACCTTTTAAGATTGCCTCTTTATCATTAATAAATTCACCTGAATAATTTACATTTGCCTGATAACCATCTTTAAAGGTTAGTGAATGGGAAATTTTGATTTTATTTGCCTCAATTTTTCCTTTAAATTTAATATTTTTAGCCCCATATTCAATTCTATTAAATGGCCCTAGTGAAAATTTATTGTTTTCTACATTTACAACAAAAGCAGACTCATACCATTCATATTTTCCTTGTTTACATTGAATATCCATTTTCCATGAGTTGGGATATTCGTTAGCTAATAAATTATTGTAAAACAATAAACTTAGAACCACGATCCCTAAAAGTTTTTTCATATAATAAACTATAATTTTTTATCTTTTTAAGTACAAGTTTAGTAAAAGTCTGAACAAATTTATTAACCTTTATTTTCTAAGATTAATTGAGAGCTAAATTTAATTTATATGATTTTATAGGATATTTAAGCCTAACTTGGACTACCACGGACTGACTCACTTGTGAATCCCTCAGCTTTTAAGTCCTTTGCGTCTAGGTAGGACAAAATTAAAGATGAATAAATATTTTTAATAATTATGATTATAATTAATGAAAAAAGATATTGTTAAGTCTCACTTAAAAAAAAAATCACAATCAAAGCTTGCTTTATCAATTAGCCTATTTATTGTACTTTTAACCTCTACTGGATACATCTTTAATTCTAAAGGAATAATTTTTCTATTCTATATTGCTTGTTTTGTATTTCTCTACAATTTAGTAATCCACTTCTTATTAGAAAAGTTTGATATTTAATTATGATTAAAACGCTCATTAAATTAAAGATTTTAAAATTAATACTAATTGGTGGTGTATCAGGAGCTTATGTCTTAAAGAGATATTGTTATCAAAAAAATAAAGCAAAAAGTAAAAAAGATAAAAATCCATTGCTTCCTATGCAATGAAAATTTTGCGTACGTTTTTGCTCACATTTAATATTGTAATCTAGTATTTTACGACTTTACCCCATAAAGATTGTGATGGTCCATAGCCTAGTCTCGCATCCTCCATTTTAAGAACCCTACTATGGTCAATCATCATATTTATACCTGGTCCATAAATTTCGATATATTTTGATAATACATCTTGATCATCGGCCTCAACCATAAACTGATTTAATTCTAATGGACTGATAATTTTATCAATTGTATTCCACCTATAATTTTTTTTATCAAGATTTTCTGTTAAACCCTCAGATTCAAGTAATATTTTCCATGAACCTGCCTCAAGAAACCTTTTGGATTGCATTTTAATTCTTTCTATAAAAATTTCCTCCTCAATAACCTTAGAGTGTGCAAATGCAACACCAACCTCATTAATAACTTTAATTCCTTTACTTGATGTGTTTTCAATCAATCTACACATTTCGTCATCATCTAAAGAACGAGCTATACTTGAGATTTCGATTATATCTATGCCCAGACTTACAACTGTATTCAAATAATCATCTACTACTTCTTTTCCACCAGATAATGCAACATCCATAATTGGATTTCCTAATGCAATTTGAACACTATGTTTTTTACAAGTTTCAATAAATCTTAAAAGAGACTTTTTACTCATCATAGCACCTTGTTTTCCTGAAATCTTAAAGATATCGACAACGCTTGCATACGCTTCTAGGTAATCATCAATGCAATTTCCTACCATCACAGGTGCTCTAACGTAATTTATACCTGTCTCACGAGGTTTTTCCTCTCTTTTTATAAAAGGTAATTTTGGAAATGTTATATCTGTCATTACAAATTTTTTATTTAATTCAATTGTCCACCCAGCCACCAAGGTAAATCGATAAATAATCCAATTAATCCGTTTGGAAACTGTAAAGTTAACAGTGAGGATAACGCCCAGAGTATTACCATTAATGCTGCAGAAATGCAAATTGATGAAACATAAGCTTTCTTATTATGAAAAAGTATAAATAAATTAATAAAAAGTGCTGCAGCAATAGGAAAACCAAAAATAAAATTCATTAATAGAAAACCAATAAAGCTTAAATAATAATAAATTTGAATTTTGAAATTACCACCAATTTCAAAAATATTTGATCGAGCAAATTTAATTATGGTGTAATTTAAAAATGACAAATTTTTTAAATCTGCAATTTTTATTATAAGTATAAATGTTAATAGAAAAAAAGCTATTAGACTGAGGCTTATTGGAAACAAGTTAGCTCTATAGTCTAAATTGATAGTAAACCATATCATTGATAAAGGAAGACATAACAATATAATATTATAATAAATTTGTGTGAGCTTTCCTTTAACAAAATCAGATCTATAATATTTGTCAAATTTCTGTTTCGTCAAAAGTACGATTGTAGCAAGACATAAAATTATTAAAATTATTGAAACTGGACGAGTTAAAAAACTTAATCCATAAACAGCTTGAGTTTGGTAACTTAGAAGTTCAACTTTAGTTGATAAAAAGAAACCTATTAAAAGAGCTGGCCTAGACCAGCCAAAATTTTTAAAGGTAATACCAATTAAACCAAAAGACATTAATCCAATAAAATCATACCAGTCTCTATTAAAGTTAAATGTTGCAAAAAAAATTAAACAAACCATGACCGGTGCAAGTATGTAATATGGAACTAAAGTAAATTTTGAAATTTGAGATGAAAAACCCATACAAATTCCAGCACCCAAGATATTTGCAATAGCTAAAGACCAAATCATTAGATAAGTAAGATCTAGGTTTGTCGTTACCATATCTAAACCAGGTTCAATTCCAATCAATACAAAGCCTCCAAGTAATAAAACTTTGTTACCAGAACCTGGTATTCCAAAAATCAAAGTTGGAATTAATGCACCTCCCTCTTTTGCATTATTAGCAGACTCAGGTGCTATAACTCCACGAATATCACCTTTACCAAATTGAGAAGTATCTTTTGTTGTTTGTTTTAAGTGACTATATGCAATCCAATCAACTACTGTTCCTCCTAAACCCGGTAAGGCACCAACTAGACAACCAAGAGTAGAACATCTTAAAACTAAAAACCAATTTTTTACTACATCCTTTAAACCTGTGAACCAACCCTTTTTAGTATTAAGTGATTTAGCAATAGAGCCTTTAGCATCAAGAAGTCCAACAATTTCAGGAATTGCAAACAATCCTAATCCGACAACAACAAGAGGTACTCCCTCTAAAAGATATAATGTATCAAATGTATATCTTGGATCTCCAGTAATTGGAGCAGTTCCAATTGATCCAATAATTAATCCTAAAAAACAAGAGGCAATACCTTTAAATAAGTTGTCACCTGTAAGAGCTCCAACCATTAGTAAAGCAAGGACTACTAAAAGAAATTGTTCTCCAAATCCAAATGCCATTATTATTGGAATGGCGTAATAAATTGATATTGATAATATTAACGCTCCAAAGACACCTCCAAGCAATGAAGCACTGAAAGCTGCGCTCAACGCTCTTGCTGCCATACCTTTTTTAGATAACGGAAATCCATCCATTACTGTTGCTTGAGAACCTGATGTGCCAGGTACTCCCATTAGTACTGCAGGAAATGTATCTGAAGTCGTCGTTGGTGCCAAAACTCCAATCATCATTGCAAGAGCATGTGATGGTTCCATTGTAAAAACAAAAGGTAAAACTAGCGCTAAACCAGATGTTCCACCCATGCCTGGAAGTATACCAACAATTAAACCAAGTAAAGTACCAGCAAATAGAAAAGCTAAATGAGTAGGCTCAAAGAGTTGAAAAAGTGCAGCTAATAATTGTTCCATAAAAAAAGCTGCTAGCTAATAGCTAGCAGCGCTTTTTTTATTTGTTCTATTGAACTCTATAAGTGAATTTATGTTTCTTTAAAGCTGCATTTAATTGCTTTTTAGTAGTATCAGAAAATACTGCAGCCTTTTTAATAATTTCACCAGCTTCTTCTCCTATGATTAATGGAAATGGTCCAAGAGCTTTTTCAGCTTTAGCCTTAAACTCTGGATCTTTTGTCATTTTAATAGCTGCATCTCTGTATGCTTTAACTATTTCATCCGATGCATCTTTTGGAAGCATCATTGCTTTAGATGCTTGAGACCATGCAGCACCTATTGCGTAATATGCTTCAAGGTCATCACCTTCAAGTTTTTTACCATTTACCTTCTCATACATTTCAGGAAAAGTAGGTGCATTTGGTGCCAAAGGATTTCTAGAAACTGAACCATCAGATCCTATAATTCCTAATGTCATTAAATCTACAACTTTTCCTTTTTCTATTTCAGGCTTAACTTTTTTTACATAATTTGCTGCACCGTGTGAACTTAGATGAATTTCGCCTCTAAGGAATGCTTGATAACCTCCAGAAGATGAAAGACCAGGTATAGGTTTAGCTCCCTTTATACCAAGCTTATCATAGATCCATATGTGAAATAAATCTGCAGATGCAGGAGTTTTCAATGCATAAAGAACCAACTTTCTTTCTTTAATTTTTGATAGATCATGAGGTTCAGCTAAATCTGAACGTGTAAACCAATGAGTATTTTGTGGTAGCAAAACTACTGGTCTATATTCACTAAGATTATATTTAACAAGTGGATTTCCAGTGGCAACATTAACTATAACTGAAGTTGAGCATCCAAAAATAAATGTTCCATCTGCTTTAGCATTTTTTTCAAAATAATTTGAACCTTTAATAGCTCCACCTCCTGGTATATGCATGATTTGGACATCAGGATTTCCAGGTAAGTATTTTTTTAAGAAAGGTTGAATGAATCTTGCAAATCTGCTGGTACCACCACCTTCTTTAAATGGTACGACCCATGTAATTGTTTTGCCTGAGAAATTCACATCTGCACTCGAAACAGATACAAATGAGAATAACGACATTATTATAAGTATTAAAATTTTACGCATATTTTCCCCCCCTCGAGAATGTTGATTTAGAACTATAACTTGTTCATTATGGGTTTTTCAACTAGTATATTCCAAATTTAAACAGTAAGTTGAAAAATGCTGAAAATACTTGAGAATTGATGCTTTTGACTTATACAAAGCTTTAAAAAACATGTCAAAAAGCACAAATTCAATAAAAAAAATTTTTAATTTAAGCAGTATTGGATCAAAGCCTCGAAAAAAATCACAACTATGGATGAAAGACGTAGGTTTTGATGAAGCACCATGGTATCGCGAAAGAATGGGACTTCGGGAGTTAGAAGATTTTCTAGAAGTTGCTGATAATAGAATAGATCACGTTAAAATTACAACATTGCAAGTTCTGGGTCACCCGAAGGAGTGGTTGGAACGTAAGATTAAACTTTACAAAAAGCATTCAATTCAACCTTACTTGGACCATGGTTACTTTTTAAAAGCTTTTAAAAAGGGAAAAGTAAATGAAGCTATTGATACTGCGGCTGATTTAGGATTTTCAGCAATGGAGTTCATGAATACGTTTGGAGACATACCTGAAAATCAAATCAAAGATTGGTGTAATCGCGCAATTAAAAATGGAATGAATATAATTTATGAGCATCATCCAGAAAGCGGATGGAGAAAAACAAAAAAAAATATCCCTACTACATTGAAACAAATTACTGAAAGTGCAGATCGGTTTTTTGATTACGGTGCATTTGCTATGCTTATTGATCATGAAGAAATAGAACTGCATGATAGTAAGTCAAATGTGTTAGTTGGAGTACTAGAACATTACGGAAAAAGTGTTGTAGCGTTTGAAGTTACATCGCCTAAGGAAGCTGAAACGAGATGGTATTCGGATATCCTTAATTATTTTAAACTCTTTGGTTCAGACTGCAATTTAACTAATATTATGCCCAGCCAAGTAATGCTAATTGATCTATTAAGGTCTGGAGAGAGACCTGCAAATATTTTATTTGATAGATTTCCAGAATTGACTTCAGTAAAAGATAAATAAAACTAAATAAAATTTATTGTAATAATCATGCTTATTGGTAACATGTTTTGATTATTAGACAATAGTGTTGTAAGAAAAATTATAAAATCTTTAATACTGCTATAGATGGTGTAAATTCAAAAAGAATAAAAAACAAACTTGTTTCTTTGTCGTATTTTATGTCCCTTATTCTTTTAGAATTAAACCAAATTCTATCTTCCTTCAGAATTTTATCAAATTCACTATTCATTTCATAAATATAAACTGATCCTGCTCTTAGTGATGAAACATACATATAATCTTTATTGTCAGGACTTTCATCTTTTGGAAGATGCTCTAATTGACTTATGCCTATAGCTGGAGTGTACCATTTAAAAGGTTCATCAAAGCCATATTTTTCATGTGATTTTAAAAGTGTATCGGGTCCAACATAATTTACTCCATAGGACGCAATAGCCCAACCATAGTTGGGAATTCTATTCTTATTTTTATTTAAATAATTAATATTAATCTCATCTCCACCTTTAGGGCCATGCTCTGTATTTACAATAATATTTTTAGTCTCGATAAATTTAAGACCTTGCGGATTTCTATGACCAATCGAAACGAATTCAAATTCTCGAGTATCTTTGTCTATTGCAATAATTTTTCCAAGTGTATTTTCTTTACTTTGAGCAGCTGGCCACATACCTTGAAAACCAACTGAGAATAATATTTTATTATCTTTATATTTTTCGAGACGCCCCCCTGAATATACATTGTAACCTGCCCAATAATGATCGGTTATAAAAAAATCTTCAAAAAATAAATTCTCATAATTTAATTTTGCTTGATATGCATTTATAGTAATACCTCTTTCATTTTGCGAAAGCATAGATATGTAAACTTTATCATCCTCAAAATATAAATCTCTAATACCAATTAATTTAGAATTATCTTTTTCTAAAATATTTTTAAGATTATTTTTAATGACAGACTGATTTAATTTTTGACTGCTTATGTTTTGCTTATCAAAATAAATTGTTTCTGCTTCTCCAGAAATGACAATAACTTTATCACCTATAATTTCAAAATGATGAGCTCTTCTTGAATTTTCTTCACCATGCCATCCTAGACTTAGATCTAAACGCTTAAAGGGTAAAAAAAACTCCTTTAATTCAAATTTATCTTTATAATTGTCTGAAATGAATATCTCAGTATTAAATAGATTGCCTTCGTAACCTTGTTCATATTTGTCGACTTGTGTTTTATAAAATTTATTCCTTTCTTTTAAATGAGGTATAATGAATATTACATCTCTAGCTTTTTGATATACAGGAGTTGGTATAATATTTTTAAAAAAAAGAATTAATCTATTTTGCTTGTCATGTCCTCCACTGACAGCAATCCATGCTAACGAAAATGACAAGATGCCCAAAAAAATTAAAAATAAAATCAGAGTTTTAATTTTGTTATTAGACATAGTTTGAAAAATTTTGATCATAAATTCTTACTTAATTAATTATTTTTGGATTCTCTAACCTGATATAAATACCGTATTTTTTATTTTTTAGCCTAATAAATTATTGATAATTATAAGTAAGTATATCAAATTTTAAATGTGCATTTTTGACGTTGTTTATATTTATGAATTATCCATGTTTATTGAGATATTTATATTTAAACAAGGTTTATACTTAATTTTTTTGACTTTTTCTCACCTACTTCATTTTTTTATGGTAATTAATATTTATAACTAATCAATAATGAAAAATGTTTTAGTAACAGGTGGTTCAGGTTATTTTGGTGAATCTTTAATTTATTTTTTAAAAAAAAAAAATTTAAATATATTTTCATTAGATATAAATGATCCAGTAAGTGATGACTATTTAGAAAAGTTTTACAAATGTGACATCTTAGAATTATCAAAAAAAAGTAATATATTAGAAAATATTGATGCAGTATTTCATTGTGTAGCAAACGTCCCCTTATCAAAAAATAAAAGATTATTTTACAGAAATAATGTTGAGGGCACTAGAATTTTGTTAGATGCTTGTTTAAAAAAAAAATTAGATAAAATTGTTCTTCTATCATCTAGTGCTGTGTACGGAATACCAGAAAAAAATCCCGTTTCAGAAAATACAATTCCATCGCCTATGGAAGATTATGGGAAAGCAAAATTAGAGTCTGAAAAAATCTGTTTTGAGGAAAAATACAAAAGTTTAAATATAAATATTATACGACCTCGAACAATTTTAGGAAAAGGTCGTTTAGGCATATTTGAAATATTATTTGATTGGATCGAAAAAGGATATAACGTTCCAGTGTTAAACAATGGAAAAAATATTTACCAGTTTATACATTCAGATGATTTAGCAAGTGCATGTTATATGGCTTCATTTAAAGAAGGTAAAAATGTTTTTAATTGTGGTACAAACGAATACTCTGATATGAGAAGTGTTTTAGAGAATCTTTGTCACTATGCAAAGACAGGATCAAAAGTAAAATCCTTACCAATGACAATTATTGAACCACTAATGAAAATATCATCATTTTTAAATATATCACCTTTAGCACCATACCATTCAATGATGTATGGTAGATCGTTATATTTTGATAATAAAAAAATAAGCTCTTTAGGTTGGAAATCAAAATTTTCAAATAATGAGATGTTTATAGAAAGTTATGAGAATTATTTGAAAAATAAAGATAATTTACTTAAATACAATAATGTAAGCGATCATAGAAAAAAAGTTAAAAGAAAGATTCTTAATCTTGTTAAGTACTTTATTTAAATAGAAATTGTGAAAAAAAATTTAATAACGAAATATTTGTATGATATTGATAATTTCATAAAGTATTACTTTAATGATACAAACATTTCAAAGAGAAATTTTAGTAAGTTATATTCAAGTATTTTAAAATCACAGAAAATTATACAAATATTTATTTTTTGTCACATTATTATATTTAGGATTTTGACTTTATTTCTTAAAAATGAAAAATATAAATTATTTATTTTAAAATTTTTTTATAAAATAAATTTTTTTAGATTTAATAAAATATTACAATTATTTTTTGCATTGAAACAACTTGTACAAGGTAATAATGAAAGAATATTCAAAAATAATAACAAGTCATATAAATGTTTAGATAAAGATTATTATGAAAATATTGTAATTGGATCTGGTCCTGGCGGAAGTATAACAGGTTATAAACTAAGCAAAGCTGGATTTGATACACTTATAATTGAAAAAGGTAATTATTACAGTTTGCCAAAATACAAACATCCTTTTAGTGAATTCCAGAAAAAGTGGAAATATGTTGGTATATCTGGAGCCATTGGAAAGTATGACTTTCAATATGCATCTGGAGAATGTGTTGGTGGAGGTAGTGAAATAAATAGTGGCCTTTATCATGAATTAGATGAAAATTTTTTAAAAAATTTAAAATTTAATAATAAAAATGATTTATTAGCACTTAAGAAATTTGAATGGGAAAATTTACTATCTAAAGAGAAAAATAAATTAAATACGCTAGAGGAAGAAAACCTTAAAAATTATTTCTTATCAGGAGCTAAAAAGCAAAATCTTAAAATTGAAAATTTAGATATTTTTTTTAAAAATAATAAAAAAAACTCAATGTCAGAAACAATTCTACAGGAAGCGAAAAAAGAAGGTTGTAAACTTTTGACTAATACTGAAGTGATTAATTTTGAAAAAAAAAATAAATGGAAAATATCTTTAAATACAAATGGAAAAAAAAGGATAATCAATTCAAAGCGACTTTTTTTGTGTTGTGGAGCACCGTATAGCCTTAACCTAATGAAAAAAAGTAAATGTATAGATAAAAATTTTAATCAAGATTTTCATTTTCATCCTATGCTTAAAATTATAGCTAAATTTCCTAAGAGAGTTAATTCAATTAACAATATTAATGTTATTAATACACAAATTTCACATTTTTACCCTGATTATTTATTTGGAAATGCTGCTAGTAATTTAGAATTTTTAAAAATTTTTGCTTTTGGAAATAAAACAGTAATTTCTGACATCGAAAATAATTTTGAATATATGTCAATGTTTCATGTTACATACTCATTAGGTAAATCAAATTTTCTAAAAATTCCATATATAAATGAAAATTTAATAAAATATGATTTTAACAATAATGATCTAAGAATTGTTAAAGATGGTTTACAAAATCTAATAAATTTTATTTTTAATTGTGGGGCAGAATATATTTATATTCAAGACAAAGGTGTAAGTAAGGTAATAAAATCCAATAATTACGACGATATAATAAATAATTATAAATTTAATTTTTCAAGTGTTCATTTATTAGGAGGTTTAAAATTTGGAGAAAGTGAAGACGCTATATTAAATTCTTATGGTAAACATAAAAGTAAAAAATTTGATAATTTATTCGTAAATGACTCTTCTTTATTAACTGAAAAACTTCTTAAAAACCCACAAGGAGCAGTTATGTCAATTTCGTCACAAAATATTGATGAAATAATTAAAAATATAAATGCTTAAATATTTTGAAATATTAAGATTCAATCATCTATTTAAAAATTTACTTATATTAACACCTGTTTTTACTTATGGAGGATTTGAATACAGAGATAATTCAACTTTATTTTTAAAAGCATTTTTAATTTTTAGCTGCATTAACCTTCTCTGTTATTTGATTAATGATTTTACAGATCAGGAAATTGATAAAATAAACAAATTAAAAAAAAAGATAAATTTAAATCAAAAAGAGTTTTTGACATTAATTTTAATCTTATTTTGTTTAAATATTTTTCTTTTATTATTTTTTGATTTTCATATATAATTTTTTTGCAAAAAAAATAAAATATTTAGATTTAATATTCCTAAATAATTTTTATATAATTAGAATTTTATATGGTTCTTATGTATTTAAAATAGATTTAACAATTGGTTTTTTGATTTTTTTTATAACATTATTCATGGGTTTATCATTATCAAAGAGAGTAACTCAAATACAAATAAATCAACTTAAGCCTGGAAATTCAATACTGAAATATTCTTTGGATGATCTTAGATATTTATTAAAATATATTTTAGTTTTTTTTTCAATTTCTTTAGTTTCGTATTTCTTTTATATAATTAATAATTTTAATTCTTATATTGCTGATCTAAACTTATTCAAAGTTACAAACCATCCTAAAGATTTTCTAATTATTTTGCTATTTATTTTTATTATCTGGATTGTTAGAACAATGAAATTATTGAGAAACAACCTCATTGATAAAGATTTTTATAAATTTTTTATTAAAGATAAATTTTCATATTTGTGTTTAATAATATTAATAATTTATCTAATAATAAGTAATGTATATTAAAAATTTTTTACAAATAAAAATTTTATTAATTCTTTTTGCTATTACATTATTAATATTTGCAAGATATAATGGAAATTATCATTCTGACTATAAATATATTTGGCTTTTTTTAGATGGTAGCTTTAGAAATGATATTTATGAAAACAATACAATACTATTAGATACATCAATAGTTTTTCCTGTATTAAATTTTTTTAATATAAATCTTGATAATGATTTAATTGGTTTTCCTATTCATTTTGGTCTTAGCATATTTGCTGGAGTTTATTTATACAAAATATTAAAAAAAATTATCCCCAATTTATCTACAGAAGAATTACTTTTTTTATTATTTTCACTAGGCACCCTTGAAAGCATGATAGTTAATACAGCAAAAAGTAGTTGGATAGGCCATCACACAATGGTTCCGTCTCAGTTTGGTTTAAGTTTTTTTTATTTTTATTTTTGGCACGTTATAAATAGAAATAAAAGTTTAATTTCAATATTGGCAGTTCTGTTCATCTTAATTTCACCTAGAACAGCATGGTTTCCATGTGCTTGTACGTTTGTTTATTTTTTATATCCTAAATTTAATATTAAAAATATTTTGTGGGTTATTCCAAGTTTAGTTTTAATATCGATTTATATCTTTTTTAATTTTGATTTTCAAAATTACGAGACTAAAAAATTATTGTTTGAAAGAGCTATAGATAAAGAGCAGGAAGAAATAGCATTTCATTTGCAATCTATATACTTTATAATTTTCATGATATTGACATATATATTTTACTTCTTTTCTATAAAGTATTTAAGTGAAGAATTTCAAAATTTATTTCAAATAATTCTATATCTCACAATTTTGACTTTTATTTTTGGGCTCTTTTATGGATTATACGGACAAAACCTTTACCCTGATCCAAAAATTATATCTTTGTCACCTGTGAGGGCACTATATGTATATCAACTTTTTTTTGTAATAATCTATTTTTTTATTATAAAAAATAATTTCGATGATAAAATTTTAAGATATAGTTTTTACATATTGCCTTTTTTATTTTGCTTAGGCTACAAAGGAAAAATTCTCGTTTTATTTATTTTAATTACAATAGCTTTTTATAAAATAAATTTTATAAATAAATTATTTAATAATATAAACTTTGATTTTTCATATATTTTTATAATATTTATATTATTAATCTCAATGAATTCTACAAAAAATAGACTTAATAAATTTGATAATTTTACATTTAATAAAATTTCGCATTGGTCGACTCATATGGGAAACCAGAACAATGAATTTAAAGATTTTTTCTTAAAATTAAGACCTTGTGATGATTTTTTAATTTATGATAACACTAGACATTCAACAACAGCTAATTTTTTTTCAAGTAAATCCAAATATTATGCTAAAACTAATTTAAATGTTGCTTTTAATAAAGATCTATATGATGAACATTTTAGAAGAAAATTTATTTTAGATAAAATCAAATCATATAAAATTACAGATATAAATAATCTTATTAGAGAAAAACTTATTTATATAAGTAAAAAAAATGAAGAAATACATCCAGATCTTTTTATTTTACAAAAACCTTTTGGAAACTTGGTTTTTTATTTTGAAAATAATGAAATTTTAAAACTTAAAAATAGTTGCCCTTTACTCTTTAAATAAATTTGTTATAAATTAGAACATTTAACTCTTGTGGATAAAATAATAAAGATCCTAGTATTTACTGATCTTGACGGCTCACTTCTTCATAGAGATACTTTTAAATTTGATGAGATCAAAGATTATCTAAAAAAACTGCTTTCTAAAGGAATTTATATAATACCCAATACAAGCAAGACAGAAAATGAAATTCTAGAATTTAACAATGAGTTAGGTTCAAGTTTACCTTTCATTTCTGAAAACGGGGCTGCTATTAAAGGTTTACACTTATTAAATTCAAACTTACCTGAAGAACTAATTCTAAGTAGAGAGAAAATTAATATAAAAAAAATTTTTGTAGAGACAGTGCCAATAAATTTACAAAATAAATGCAAATGGTTATCTGAGATGAATAAAAAAAAACAAAGCTTAGTTTTTGGTTTGGAGGGTGAAAAACTTAAAATGGCTTTAGATCGTAAGTATTCTATTCCCTTTATATTTGAGGGGACTAAAAGTGAAAAAAAAGATTTATTTATTTTTGTTAAAAAAAAAGGTTTAAATTTACAGGAAGGTGGTAGAGTTATTAATCTAACAGATAAAGTCAATAAAGCTAAAGCGCTAAAAGTGTTTGTCAGATTTTTTAAAAAAAATAATCAAAATGTTAAAACTGTTGCTGTTGGAGATAATTATAATGACTTAGATATGCTAAAAACGAGCGATTTTCCTTGTTTAGTCTTTAATGATAAATTTACTTTAGATCAAATTCCAATAAATAATTTAATAATAACAAATAAGCCATCACCTGAAGGCTGGGCAGATGTGATCAAAATGGCTCTAGTTAAAATAAATAAAAATTACTAAAATATTTTATGAGTGAATTCTCTCAAAACGGAATAATTTCAACACTACACGACTTTGGTACAAAATCTTTAGAACAAATTGAAAAAGAACTTCTTGGTTTTTCCAAAGAAAGAAAGATGGAACTAATCTTGCCATGTCTTTATTCTGAATTAAAGGGTAACGCTCTTCCAAAGATAGTGTCGGAGATAAGTAAAACTAATTATATTAATCATATTATTATAGGTTTAGATCAAGCAAGCGAAGCTCAAGCAAGAAAAGCTTGGACCTTTTTTGAAAAATTAGAAACTCCTTTTACAATCCTGTGGAATGATGGCCCAAACCTAAAAAAATTGGATAAAGAATTACAGAAAAAAGGTTTGGCACCAAATGAATATGGTAAAGGAAGAAACGTCTGGTATTGCATAGGTATGTCCATAGCTAGAGACAGTGCAAGATCTGTAGCATTGCATGATTGTGATATAAAAACTTATGATAGAAGAATGTTAGCAAAATTATTTTACCCAGTTGTAAATCCCCTTTTTAACTTTGAATTTTGTAAAGGGTTTTATCCAAGAGTAGCTGATAATAAAATGAATGGACGAGTAGCAAGACTTTTGGTATTTCCGTTATTAAATGCTTTAGAAAAAACCATTGGTAAGAGTGATTACTTAGATTTTATGAAGTCATTCAAATACCCTCTTGCTGGTGAATTTTCATTTAGGAGAAATATTTTACCAGAACTTAGGATTTCATCAGACTGGGGTATTGAAATTGGAATTTTGTCAGAAATGCAGAGAAATTTTTCACCTCAAAATATTTGTCAGGTTGACTTAGCAGATACATATGACCATAAACACCAAGATTTGTCTTTAGATGACGAAAAAAAAGGTTTATCAAGGATGTCCATTGATATTATTAAAACCTTTATCAAAAAATTGGCTACTCAAGGTCATTCTTTTAGTAGAGAGCAACTAAGATCTTTGAAAGCAACATACTATAGATCCGCCTTAGATCTCATAGATGCTTATAGAGCCGATGCTGAAATGAATGGTTTAAAATTTGATTCTCACATGGAAGAAAAGGCAGTTGAATTATTTTCAAGTAATATCATTAAAGCAGGGGAGGATTTTTATTTAAACCCAATGGATGCACCATTTATTCCCACATGGAGTAGAGTAAAAAGTGCAATTCCAGATTTTTTAATTAGATTAGAAAAAGCTGTTAATGAAGATAACAGACATTATCTTTAAATTTACCAATACAAAAATTTTTACATATTTTTCATTTTTATCATGTGTAACATAAATCATATTGGTATTAATTCTGAGGATTTATTAAATTTGACAAAAATAAAATTTGAATAAAAATATAATACAACTATTAATTGTTTAAATTGTAATTTTTTAGTTAAAATAAATAAAATTTAATCATATTTTTTAATAATTCGTTTTAACGAAAATTTGCGACATGCTGTCAAATATAGTAATTTTTTAAAAAAATCCTAGGAGGAGAAATGAAAAATATAATAAAAATATTTTGTATAACTTCATTATTTATTAGCAGTGTTGTATATGCAGATATTAAATTTTGGACTACAGAGGTCCAACCTGCTCGTATGGCTAAGCAGGAGGAAATGGCAAAAGCTTTTGAGGCTAAAACAGGTATCAAAGTTGATGTGATTCCAATTGAAGAAAAAGATCTGGGAACTAGAGCAACAGCAGCTGCAGCAGCTGGTGATTTACCAGACGTGATTTATCACACTTTACAATATGTCTTACCTTGGGCTGAAGCTGGAATTTTAGATGTTGATGCCAATAACGCTGTGGTTAAAGCACTTGGTAAAAATACTTTTGCACCAGGAGCTCTTAACATGGCTAAGTCAGGATCCAAAATTGCTGCTGTGCCAGTTGATGGATGGACACAGATGGTTGTTTACAGAAAGGATCTTTTTGAAAACGCTGATCTAGAGCCACCTACAAGTTATGCCAACATTGTTAAAGCTGTTGAAAAATTATCAAAAGTTAACGGTGTGTTTGGTTTTGTAGCTGCTACTAAAACTGATGAAAACTTTATGAGCCAAGTTTTAGAACATGTTCTTTTAGCGAATGGGGTAAACATAGTTAAAAAAGGTGGTATTAAGAAGCAAGGTAAAAAATTAAAAGAAGCATTAGAGTTTTATAAAGTCATCGCGAAGGCAAGTCCTCCTGGTGAACTTTATTGGAAACAATCTAGAGCACTTTATTTTGCTGGAAAGACACCGATGATAATTTGGTCTCCATTTATTATGGATGAGCTTGCAGGTTTAAGGGACTCAGCTCCACCGACTATAAATAGTGATCCAACCTCTCCTGAGCTAGCATCTAAAACTGGTTTTATAACAAATTTTAGTGGACCAAGTAATAAAAAAGGTGCTGCATGGGCAGATATTAGATACTTTGGTATAACAGCTGATGCTGATACTGATGAAGCAAAGCAATTTATCATGTACTCAATGGATGAAGGTTATACAAGTACCTTATCAATTGCTCCAGAAGGTAAATTTCCAGTAAGAAGAGGAAATGCGAGTGACTCTGAAGCCTTTACAAAAGCTTGGAGTAAACTTCCAGTTGGAGTTGATAGAAAAGCTGCCTTGTCAGATCTTTATGACCCAGATGTTATAAATAACATCGTTGCAGGTTTAGATACTGCAAACAGATGGGGAGTTAAAGAAGGAGAGCTATCTAGAGCATCTAAAATTATTAATTCACAATTCATAAACAGAATCACAAGAGAATATATTGATGATGAAATTTCTGTTGATGAAGCAGTTGATAAAATAAATGCAGGATTAGCTAGTTTCTAATAATTTAAATTAATTAAAAAAGCGGATAAGATTACTTGTCCGCTTTTTTTTATGAAAGATACTTTAGCAAATACTGAAAAGAAAACTGCTTATATTTTAACCTTACCTGCAGTGGCATTAGTTTTTGCAATAATTTTATTTCCTATTTTTGCAAATGTTTGGATTAGTTTTAAAGAGGTTAAGCTTAAAGATATAAGAATTCCTGAACCAAGAGCAAAAAAAATTATCAAATACATATCTGAAGATCCTTCAAAAATAAAAATTTTATATAAATTAAGAAATAGCTCATTACTTCAAGAAATCAGGGAAGTTTCATTTCAAGATAAATTTCCAAAAAATTTTGAAATTGAAAAATTAGACCCGCGTTGTGAATTCAAAAAATATGCTTTAAATTGTAAATTTGGTAATTGGCCAGCAAAATATAAAGAAAATTTTCAAGTAATTTTTGAAACAAATGACGGATCAAAAGTAGATAAAAAAGTACTAAAATCCACAAAACCTAAATTAGATGGTACCTCAGATAATATACTGCTTAATACTAATTTTACTTTAAAAAACTTTAAGAAAGTTTTATTTGATAATGAATTTGTAGATCTGCTCCTTACAACTTTTTACTACACATTTTTTGGAACTGTTGGCTCTATCATATTTGGTATTTTGACAGCCCAAATGGTCAATCAAAAATTTTATGGAAGAACATTTATGCGAAGTGTTTTGCTTTTTCCCTATGTTGCACCAGTGGTGGCTTTAGCTTATACTTGGGAGCTTCTATTAGATCCAAATAGTGGGACACTGAATAGCTTGTTAATCAATTATCAAGTTATAGAAACACCAATAAATTTACTTGGACAAAAATACATCGAGATTAATGTTTTAGGTTTTGATTTTAAACTACGACTAGCTCTTACAACAGTAATAATGTTCGAAATTTGGAGATATTTTCCTTTAGCTTTTTTATTTATACTCGCACGACTTCAAGCTATTCCCAAAGAATTGTATGAAGCAGCTGATGTTGATGGAGCAAGTCCATTTCAAAAATTTTTTAATATTACATTGCCTCAAATCACAGCAGTTATATCAATTTTGTTTATGATAAGGTTTATCTGGAATTTTAATAAGTTTGAAGATGTTTTCTTACTTACTGGTGGCGCATCAGGCACTAGAACTTTGCCAATTAATGTTTACCAACAAGGATTTTCAATATCTGATATTGGAATGGGATCAGCTGTTTCAATGGTAATAGTTGTATTGCTTTTAATATTCATGTTTTTTTACTTCAAGCTTTTAGGAAAGAGAGTAGATGAAAACTAAAAATTTAATTTTATTTACATTAATATCATCATTTTTTTTGATTTTTATAGTTTCTATATGGAAAATATTAGCAACTTTACAAGGGTTAAATATTACAAATTTTAACCTACAAATAATTTTTATATTTGGTGTTCTAATATCATTTGCTAACTTAAGAATAGGAAATAAAATTAAAGTTTTTTATAAATCAATCATTTTTTCTTTAATTTTTGTTATTTGTGATGGTTACATAATTCAAAAATTACCGCTGTGGTATAATATTGGTATTTTTTTAATTTTATATTTTTTTGTTAATAAAATAAATAAATATAGTTTTGAAAATTTAAGAGAACAACACTCAACACAGGTTATTTTTTTTGACTTCTTAACTTTATTTGGGATTTTATTTTTTTCTTTCGTAATACTTTTTCCTTTTTATATGATGTTAATAACAAGTTTTAAAACTCAAATAGCATTATTAGTTAACCCATTAGACTTTAGTATTAATTTTGGTCAAGATTTGAAGAGTTTATTTAAATCATATTTTGTAATTTTTGAGTCCTATAATTTTGGTAGATATATTTTAACTAGCACCATCGTTTCTGTGGGTACAGTGATCATAACTCTTATTTTTGCTATTCCGGCAGCATATGCAATTGCTAGATTAAATTTTTTTGGAAAAACATTTATGTCAACATCAATATTGATAATTTATATGTTTCCTGCAATAGTTTTGGTAATTCCTCTTTACACAATCTTTAGTCAATTAGGTCTAAGAAATTCTATAGAGGGTTTGTTAATTGTTTATACAGCCACAACTCTTCCAGTAGCAATTTATATGCTACAAGGATATTTTAAGAGCATTCCTAAAGAATTAGAAGAGGCTGCCATATTAGATAAACTTAGTTGGTTTGGAATAATTACTAAAATTATAATTCCCCTGAGCATTCCAGCAATTTCCTCTGTGGCTTTATACGTATTTATGATAGCTTGGAATGAATTTTTATTTTCTCTAATGTTTCTAGATAACCCAAATTCTTTCACTCTTTCAAGAGCAATACAATATTTAAGTGGTGACGCAGAAACACCTAGACAGTATTTAATGGCAGGCTCTGTAATTGTGACACTACCTGTATTGTTTATTTTTGTTTATTTTGAGAAATACTTAGTTAGTGGTCTTACAGCTGGAAGTGTAAAAGGATGAGTAATAATTTAATAGAAAAGGCAAAAAAAGTTTTATTAGGTAATAAAAAAAAAGGCTTTACATTACCAACAAATAATAAATTGTATCCTGCGCAATGGAAATGGGACTCTGGTTTTATTGCTCTCGGCTATTCACATTTTAATCTAAAATATGCAATTGACGAAATAACTACTCTTTTAGAAGGTCAATGGAAAGATGGTATGATACCTCATATTCTGTTTCATGATTTAAAAACAAATTATTATCCAAATCATTCTGTATGGAATTGTGGAAATAAAATACATTCATCAGGAATAACTCAACCACCAGTTCTTGCAATAATTTTAAAAAAAATACTAGACAAAAATAAAATTGATTTTTCAAAAAAAAAAAAAATTAAGTCGATAGTTCAAAAGTTAAAAAAATATCATGAATGGTTGATTAAATATAGAGATCCAAAAAAAACTGGTTTAGTTTCAATTTTGCATCCTTGGGAAAGTGGATATGATAACTCCCCTCTATGGGATTATTCAATGAATGAAGTTAAAGTAGAAAAAAATTTAAAATACAAAAGAGGAGATAATAAAGTAATAAATCCAGATTACAGACCTTTAGATGAAGATTATGATAGATATGTCACCATCAAAAATCATTTAAGAAAAAATAAATATAATCCAAAAAAACTTTACAAAAAGTCAATGTTTAATGTGGTGGATGTAGGGTTTAATTCAATATTTTTAAAAGCAAATAAAGATTTATTAGAGTTACTTAAATCATTTAATTTAGAGCATAATAAATTACAAAAATTCATTTTAAAATCAGAAGATCAAATTGAGAAACTATTTGATGCGAAAAAAGGAGTTTTTATGAATTATGATATAAAAAATAAAAAAAAAATTATTGTTCCTTCAATTACGAATTATTTTATATTATTTGCTGATTTAAAAAATCAACTTATTAATAAAAAAATAATTAAGAATTTAAAAAATCATAACCAAAATGAAAAATATCTCTTTTCTAGTATCAAACCAAATTATGGAAAATTTGAGGAAAAGCGCTACTGGAGAGGTCCAGTTTGGATAAATTGTAACTGGATTATCTATCAAGGGTTAAAGAACAAAGATAAGAAATTTGCTGATAAAATTAAGGAAAAAACAATAAATCTCATTAAAAAAAATGGCTTCTATGAATACTACAGTTTTAAAACTGGAGAAGCATTTGGAGCAAGTAATTTTTCATGGACTGCTTCATTATTTTTAGATTTGTTAATGGAGAAAAAATATAACTAATTATAACTGTTTAATAAATTATATTGATAATTTCTTGCCTCAGTAACTTCATTTGGAAGATTTAACTCGACATCATCAATTCTAATAACTTCATCCTTATTGATATCTTTTTTTAAAACTGCATTATCGGTTAAACCAAGTGGCAAAATCATTTCTTTTCTAGATTTTTCTGATGTAATTAATTTACCTCTTGCACAAAACCCTCCCTCACCATCTAGTTTTTCACCTACTTTGAGATCTTTTTTGGCAAAACTTGCAACATCTGCGTTATAATTTTTTGTAAAACCTGTTGCTCTTTTATCTAGTGCAATTGAATAAATTGATTGTGCAAGCTCTAAACCTATATAATGATAAGGTCTCCAAATTGCTGAGTAATTTCCAGACTTATCCGTTACCATTCCATAATCTTTAAAACAATTTTTTACATACTCATTCTGTGCTTTAATCACAATATAAACACCCCATCTTAAATCATTTGGAATATCTTTTTTTTTTGAGTCTATGCTTGAAATCACTTCTACTTGCCCCTCAAAGTCAATTAATCCCCCATCATTTTTTGGAATCATTTTTTTTGCAATATCATACACGCCAACTGGAGGAAAAGTTAATCCATTACTAGGACACTTCAAATTAGCAGCGTTACTGACCGCACACATTTCAATTGCTGATTTATCTCCACATAGAAAACTATTAAACATTTTTGGATTCATTCCCGACTCTTTCTCAGCTCTTTCTTTAGTTAAACCATAGTGACCCCAAACAGTATCAGGTGTAGAATATTCAAAAGTTGGGTGATATTTTGTTCCTTTACCTGCACAAACTATTGAAAATCCATTTAATCTTGCCCACTCAATTTGTTCTAGAATTAAAGAAGGTTGATCACCGTAAGCCATTGAGCAAATAACACCTTTGTCTTTTGCAAGATCAGACAAATATTTTCCACAAGTTATGTCAGCTTCGACATTAACTAATATGACATGTTTCTTATTTTTTATTATCTTAGTTGCATGCACGGTACCTACTATTGGGTTGCCTGTTGCCTCAATAAAAATTTCTATATTTCTATCAAGAACGTTGTCTAATGAAGTTGAATAATTTATTTCTTTGACTGTTTGCTCATTTAACCCACTTTTTAAACAATTTTGCTTTGCTTGATCTATATTAATATCAACAATACTATCGACTTGAATTTTACCTAAATGATTGTATTGAGCTAAAAACATACTTACAAATTTACCACATCCAATAAAACAAATTTTTATAGGATCTTTTCTATTTTCTAATTTTGTGTGTAAAAACATAATTAAATTTTACAGTTTCAGAGCACTGGTAAGGTACTTTTTATCAAGTTTACAATCTATGTATCCTTTTTTAACAACGTTTAAATATCTCTCCGTTGGATATTTAAATGGTGATTTTTTAACCATTGTATAAGTCATTACTTTTTTTCCATAATAATAAAAATAATATTTCTTATAAAGAATTGGATAATCTTCATATACATCTAATTTTTTTTCATCACTTTTTGAAATCTCAAATAAACCTCCAGGAACAATTGAGTTTTTCTTAATTTCAATATCTGCAGCTCTATATTTACTTCTAAAAGTTAGTTTAAAGTCTTTTAAATTAATTTTTTTTAAAAAAATACTGTCTTTGCATCTACGTTTCATCTGAAAGTGATGCAAATTACTACCATATGCAAAATAAAGCATTACCTCTCAACTACTTCTATTTTCTTTGCATTAACAAATTTTAGAATTTGAGAATTACATAAATCTATTTTTGATTGATCCTCAGATCTAATTACAATTGAAACACCTAATTTTCCAGCATGAAAAAAGGGGTAGCTTCCTATTTCAACATCTTGATTATCATTTTGTACTTTAGTTAAAGAGTTTGCTATTTCACTCTCAACTGTTCTTAAACTTATTGTATGACTTTTAATCGGTTCTCCACCAACTATAGTATTTGTTAAACCCCCTAACATTGATTTAAGAATAGATGGTACACCTGGCAAACAAAAAACATTTTTGACATTAAATCCAGGAGCCCCACTTGTTGGGTTTAAAATTAAATTTGCGTTTTCAGGCATCCAACACATTTTCTGTCGCCCCTCATTAAATTCACCTGGTTTGTAGTATGATTCTAAAATTTTAAATGCTTCTTTATGGATTTCATATTTTATACCAAAAGTTTTTGAAACTGACTCAGCTGTGATATCGTCATGTGTAGGACCTATACCACCAGTTGTAAAAACATAATCATAAGTTGATTTTAATAAATTTAATGTGTTTATAATTATTTTTTCAACATCAGGAATTACCCTAACCTCTTCTACTTTAACACCAATTGAGTTTAGCCAAACTGCTATGGTTGAAGTGTTGGTATCTTGAGTTCTGCCTGATAATATTTCATTACCTATAATTAAGATAGCGGCATTAACTTTTGTTTTTTTAGTCATTTTATATATATATTTTAGTGATGGAATTTACCAAGTCTTTAATAAAAGGCAAATTAATCAAACGGTATAAAAGATTTTTTGCTGACGTGAAATTAGAAAAAGAAACAGTCACAGCTCATTGCCCAAATACAGGGTCAATGAAAGGCCTTTTAGATGAGGGCAATGAAGTTTATTTACTTCCAAATAATGATCCTAAAAGAAAACTTAAATTTGGGCTGGAGATTATAAATTCGAGAAAAAATTTGGTTGGGGTTAATACTCATATGGCTAACAGAATCGTACAACATGGTTTAGAAAACAATTTGATAAATGAACTTAAAAATAATGATACTATCAAACCAGAGGTATTTTTTAACAAAGAAACTAGATTTGATTTTTTAATAGAAAAAAAAACACAAAAAAGCTTCTTAGAGGTTAAAAATGTTACCTTATTTAGAGACAAAAATACTGCTGAATTTCCTGACGCTGTAACAACAAGGGGATCAAAACATTTATTAACCCTTATTGATGCCATAAAAAAAGGTTATAAAGCATATCTATTATTTTTAGTACAAATTCAAAATATGAAATATTTTAAAATAGCTAATGATATAGATGAGCAGTATTATAAAAATTATTTGCGAGCTAAAAAGGCAGGTGTAATTTTTTTAGCATATAAGTGTAACATAAGTTCAAAAAAAATTTTTATAGATCAAAAACTTGAAATAATTGATGACTGATTATAGTGAAAAATTTGAAAAAATGAAGATTGCAGGCAATCTTGCGGCAAGAACTTTGGATATGCTAACAGAAAACATTAAGGAAGATGTAAGAACTGACTATATTGATAAGTTAGGATATGAATTTATAAGGGACAATGGAGGTTACTCTGCTCCACTTTACTATAGAGGTTTCACTAAATCATTATGCACATCTTTAAATCATGTTGTTTGTCATGGAATACCATCTGATCGGATCTTAAGAGATGGAGATGCAGTGAATGTAGATGTTACTGCGATTGTTGATGAGCATTATGGTGACACCAGCAGAATGTTTTGTATTGGCAAAACCCCAGTAAAATTAAATAACTTAATTGATACGACCTATGAGTCGATGATGAGAGCAATAAAAATTTTAAAACCTGGAATTAAATTAGGGGATATTGGATATACAATTCAATCATTTGTTGAAGAGAAAGGTTTTTCTGTAGTTCGAGATTTTTGCGGTCACGGAATTAGTACAACTTTTCATGAGTCTCCTAATATTTTACATTATGGAAACAAAAATACAGGGATGGAACTTAAACCTGGTATGACATTTACTATTGAGCCTATGATTAATTCTGGGAAATACGATGTAAAAATGTTAAATGATGGTTGGACAGCAGTGACAAAAGATAAATCTTTATCAGCTCAATTTGAACATACGTTAGGAATTACTGAAAATGGTTATGAAATCTTTACAGAATCTGCTAAAGGTTATTCAAAGCCTCCGTACTTATAATTAATGATTAAAAGATACTCGCGTAAACAATTAACTGAAATTTGGTCAGAGGAGAATAAATATAAAATTTGGCTAGAAGTTGAAATAGCAGCAGCAGAAGCTATGGAAAAACTTGGACAAATTCCAAGAGGAGTTGCCTCTGTTGTTAAAAAAAAAGCTAAAATTAATGTATCAAGAATTCACAAGATAGAGTCTGAAGTTAAACACGATGTGATAGCGTTTTTAACATCTGTTACAGAAAAAGCTGGAATTAAAGCTAGATATCTTCACCAAGGAATGACTTCATCGGACATTTTAGATACTAGTTTTAATATTCAATTAGTCCAATCAGGAAAGATTATTTTAAGTGATATCGATCAAATTTTAAAAGTACTTAAAAGACAAGCTAAAAAATATAAACTAACTCCATGCATGGGTCGTAGCCATGGAATTCATGCGGAACCAATCACTTTTGGATTAAAATTAGCCTCATTTTATGAAGAATTTAAGAGAAATAGAAAAAGACTAGCTGATGCAATAGATGAAGTATCAACTTGTGCAATTTCTGGTGCTGTTGGAACATTTGCTAATATACATCCTAATATTGAAAAACATGTTGCAAAAAAATTAGGTTTAAAAG
This sequence comes from uncultured Pelagibacteraceae bacterium, assembly GCA_902536575.1. Lineage (GTDB taxonomy): Bacteria > Pseudomonadota > Alphaproteobacteria > Pelagibacterales > Pelagibacteraceae > Pelagibacter. The sequence goes on from CACAYA010000001.1 coordinate 52,910, forward strand.
TTGAGCCAATTTCAACACAAGTTATTCCTAGAGACAGACACGCATTCTATTTTTCAGTTTTAGGAATTATTGCAGGCTCAATTGAGAGAGTTGCAATTGAAATTAGACACCTGCAGAGAACAGAAGTTTATGAACTACAGGAATTTTTTTCAAAAAAACAAAAAGGCTCCTCAGCAATGCCACACAAAAAAAATCCGATTCTAAGTGAAAATTTAACAGGACTTGCAAGAATGGTAAGAAGTACAGTTTTGCCTGCATTAGAAAATATTGCTCTGTGGCATGAAAGAGACATTTCCCATTCTAGTGTGGAGAGAAATATTGGTCCCGATGCTAATATCACAACAGACTTTGCTTTAGTAAGACTTACAAATATTTTGGGAAATATGATTGTGTATCCAAAGAAGATGCTTGAAAATTTAAATATAACCAAAGGTTTAATTTTTTCACAAGAAGTAATGTTGGAATTAACAAAATCTGGATTAAGCAGAGAAAAATCTTATAAGATAGTTCAGAGCTATGCAAAAAAGTGTTTTTCTGAAAATCTGAATTTATATGATGTTCTTCTAGAGGATAAATTAATTATAAGTAAAATTTCCAAAAAAAAAATAAATTCCATTTTTAGCTACTCTAAGCATTTTAAAAATATAAATTTAATCTTTAAAAGAGTTTTTAAATAATGAAAAAAGGTAAAAAATTATATGAAGGAAAAGCTAAAATTATTTATGCTACAAATGATAAAGATTTAGTAATTCAATATTTTAAAGATGACGCAACAGCTTTTAATAACCAAAAAAAATCAACTATTGAAGGTAAAGGAGTTTTAAATAATAGAATTTCTGAACATATACTTTCAAGCCTTTCTCAGATAGGTATAAGAAATCACTTAGTTAAAAGATTAAATATGCGAGAACAAGTTGTTAAACTTGTTGAGATTATACCTATTGAATTTATTGTAAGAAATGTTGCAACAGGATCTTTAACAAAACGTCTTGGAATTGAAGATGGTACTATTTTAAAGGAACCTTTGATTGAATACTGCTTAAAAGACGACAAACTAGGTGACCCATTGATTGCTGAAGAACATATTCTTGCGTTTGATTGGGCATCTAAAAAAGAAATAGAAAAAGTAAAGAAAATGATTTTAAGAATTAATGATTTTATGATTGGTATGTTTAGAGGTGTTGGTATTAAATTGGTAGATTTTAAGTTAGAATTTGGAAGATTGGAGCATAATGGAAAGCAAGATGTAATTTTAGCCGATGAAATTAGCCCTGATACATGCAGATTATGGGACAGTTTAACAGATAAAAAACTAGACAAAGACAGATTTAGAAAAAATTTGGGTGATCTAATACCTGCTTATACCGAAGTTGCAAAAAGACTTGGAATACTTCATGAACAATCCAACTTAAGTGCAGTAAATGTAACAAAACTATCCTCAGTCAAAGGAAAACGTAAGTGAAAATATCAGTAATCATAACTCTTAAAAAAGATGTCTTGGATCCTCAAGGAAAAGTTATCCATCAAGCTCTTGATGGAATGGGCTTTAATGATGTTGAAGAAGTAAGACAAGGTAAATATTTTGAAATTAACACCAAAGAAACCAATCCAAAAAAAGCAAAAGATGAAGTTGAAGAAATGTGCAAAAAACTTTTAGCTAATCTTGTAATAGAAAATTACAAGATTATTGATGCACAATAATTAATGAAATCAGCAGTTATCACATTTCCTGGTTCTAATTGTGATAGAGATATGGATGTTGCTTTAAAGAAATTTGGTTTTAAAAATAAAATGGTTTGGCATCAAGAGGTTGAGTTACCAAAAAGTGACTTGGTAGTTTTACCTGGTGGATTTTCTTATGGTGATTATCTTAGATGCGGAAGCATGGCCTCTAAATCTAAGATTATGCAATCAGTAATTAATTTTGCAAATTCTGGTGGAATGGTAATGGGTATTTGTAATGGTTTTCAAATTTTAGTTGAAACAGGATTAGTGCCTGGGGTTTTGTTAAGAAACAAATATTTAGAATTTATTTGTAAAAATGTTTTTGTTAAAATTAGAGATAAAAATAATGCTTACTTTAAAAACATTAAAAATAATGTTTTAGAGCTTCACATCGCTCATAATGAAGGAAACTATTTTTGTACAAATGATCAATTAAAAGAAATTGAAGACAATGCTCAGATTGCAATCAATTATTGTGATAACCAGGGTAAAATTGAAAAATCATTCAATCCCAATGGATCAATAAAAAATATTGCCGGAATTTTTAATAAAGAAAAAAATGTTCTAGGAATGATGCCCCATCCTGAAAGAATGATCGAACCTTCTTTATCAGGTGAAGATGGATCTCTTTTTTTTAAAAACCTAATCAATAATATAAAATGATTGTAAACGAAAAAATAGCCATTGATCATGGATTGAAAAAAGATGAGTATAAAAAGATCTGTGAACTCTTAAAAAGAAACCCTAACATAACAGAATTAGGAATTTTCTCAGCAATGTGGAATGAACACTGCTCCTATAAATCTTCAAGACTGCATTTAAAAAAATTACCTACTAAAGGGAAACAAGTTATTCAAGGACCTGGTGAAAATGCTGGAGTAATCGATATTGGTGACAATGATGCAATTGTCTTTAAAATTGAAAGTCATAACCACCCTTCTTTTATTGAACCTTATCAAGGCGCTGCTACCGGCGTTGGTGGAATAATGAGAGATGTATTCACAATGGGTGCAAGACCAATAGCCAATTTAAATTCAATACACTTTGGTTCATCACAACATAAAAAAACTAAAAATCTATTAAGAGGTGTTGTGCATGGAATAGGAGGTTATGGAAACTGTATGGGAGTGCCTACGATTGCAGGACAAACAAGTTTTGATAGCTCTTATAATGGTAATATCTTAGTGAACGCAATGACTTTAGGATTAGTTAAAAAAGATAAGATTTTTTACTCAAAAGCTGCAGGTTTAAATAAACCTGTGATATACGTAGGATCTAAAACAGGTCGTGATGGTATTCACGGAGCAAGTATGGCCTCTGCTAGCTTTGATGACAAAATTGAGGAAAAAAAACCAACTGTACAAGTCGGTGATCCTTTTACAGAAAAACTTTTACTTGAAGCATGTTTAGAGTTAATGGCAGGAGACTCGATAATTGCTATTCAAGATATGGGGGCAGCAGGTTTAACTTCTTCAAGTATTGAAATGGCTTCAAAGGGCAATCTTGGAATAGAAATTAATTTAAATAAAGTTCCATGTAGGGAAGCAAAAATGACCCCTTATGAAATCATGCTTTCTGAAAGTCAGGAAAGAATGCTGATTGTTCTAGAAAATGGAAAAGAAGAGCAGGCTAAAAAAATATTTGATAAATGGAATTTAGATTTTGCTGTAATTGGAAAAACAACCAAATCGAAGAAAATTGAACTTTTTTTTGATAATGAAAAAGTTGCTGACATTCCAATTAATACTCTTGTTGAAAATTCACCAATGTATGATCGTAAATGGAAAAAAGCAAAACTTCCAAAGAAAAACAAAATTAATAAAGATGATATAAATAATTTGAAAATAATTGAGGTCCTGAAAAAAATTTTAACTAATCCAAATATCTGTAGTAAAGAATGGATTTGGCAGCAGTATGACCACACTGTAATGGGAGATACCATTCAAAAACCTGGAGGTGACTCTGGTGTGGTGAGAGTTCATGGCACTAATAAAGCAGTTGCAGCATCTGTAGATTCTTCAGCAGTATATTGTTGGGCTCACCCTCTTACAGGTGGAAAACAAGTAGTGTGTGAAAGTTTTAGAAATTTAATATCTGTTGGAGCAAAGCCAATTGCTATCACAAATTGCTTAAATTTTGGTAGCCCTGAAAATGAAGAAAATATGGGAGAATTCGTAGAATGTGTTCAGGGTATTGGAGAAGCAAGCTCTTATTTAAAATTTCCTGTCGTGTCTGGAAATGTTTCTTTCTATAATCAAACTAAGGATCAGGGAATAAAACCCACACCATCTATAGGCGGTGTTGGACTAATAAATGATTATACTAAAATGATTACTATGGATTTTAAAGAAGTCGATAATGTTGTTTTAGTTATTGGTAAAACAGAAGGTCATATTGATCAAAGTTTATTTGCAAGAGTTATATTAAATGAAAAAAATGGTCCTCCACCAGAAATAAATCTGTTTAATGAAAAAAATAATGGAGAAACTCTTTTAAAATTAATCGATAGTAATTTGATTAAAAGCGCCCATGATATTTCTTTAGGAGGAATAATTACTGCTATTTCAAAAATGTGTATTAAAGGTAATAAAGGTATTAATCTAAAAAAACCGAAATACTTAATCAGTGAGATAGAATATTTTTTTGCTGAAGATCAAGGGAGATACATTGTTGAAATCAGTAAAAAAGATCAAAAAAAAGTGCTTGATATATTAAATAAAAATGCAGTTCATTATGATGAGCTTGGAACAATCAATGAAAATGTGCTATTTTTAAATGAAAAGACAAAAGTTACAATTGACGAATTAGAAGAGTTTAATACAAAGTGGTTAAAAGAATATATGAGTAACTGATGGCAATGAATTTAAATGAAATTGAGAGTTTAATTAAAGAGGCAATGCCTGATGCCGTAGTTGAAATACAAGACTTAGCTGGTGATGGAAATCATTATTCTGCAACTATAACTTCATCACAATTTTCAGGTAAAAGCAAAATTGAACAACATAAAATGGTATACAACTCTTTAAAAGGTAGAATGGGTAATGAATTACATGCTTTAGCAATCAAAACAAAGGAAAATTAAAATGGACCAACAGACAAACGATTTAATAAAAAATGAAATCAAAAATAACGACGTTTGCTTATTTATGAAAGGTACACCCGATGCTCCACAGTGCGGGTTTTCAATGGCAACATCTAATATTTTAAAAGTACTCGAAGTCAATTTTAAAGGAATTAATGTTTTAGAGGATCAAAGTCTGAGAGAAGGTATTAAGGTTTATAGTGACTGGCCGACAATCCCTCAATTATATGTTAAAAGTGAGTTTGTAGGAGGTTGTGATATAGTAAAAGAAATGTTTGAAAGTGGAGAACTGGCAAAACTATTTGAAACCAAAGGTATTAATTTTAAAAGTAAAAATTAATATTTCCTCTCATAAAAATGAAACAATTCATTTATAAAACCATCATTGTAATTGTAGCTATCATAGTAATTTATGAGTTTACTATTTCTAAACAAATCAAACAATTCACACAACAAAGTGAGTTTCTTTTGAGTAAAGAAGGTAGAAAAGAGGGAATAGAAAAACTGAGGAAAGAAATCAAAAAAGCTATAAAAAAAGAAAAATACCTCTCAGACGAAGATGCAAAGTTAATTAATGAATTTATTCAAAAAATTACTATTGAATTGAAAAATTCAGAAAATTAATTACAATACCATGCAGATCCAACCTTGATTTTCTGGCTGCTAAATGTATATGCGTAATTTTCTGTGCTAATTAATTTACAGTCTTTTGGGTCAGATCTTTTTAAATTACTATGATTTTGCATAACATAATATGGCCTGTTTTTTGCAGCATCTAGTTCGCTATAAATTTTAAAACATTCAAAATTTTGTTTTTCAAGGAAAGCATTTGAGTATAAATCTCCATAAACACAATTGTTTTTATCAACGTTATTTATTAAAGAATGTTTAGCAATTGAGCCATATAAATTCTTGTTGCTTATACCCCAATAATCTACTTCAAAATTTTTATTTATTTTGTAAAATTTAGAAAATGAATTCATCCATGTGTATTGATAAGGATTGATAGAAATATTTTCTATAACAAAAAAAATACTTACTAAAATACCTGAAATATAAAAAAACTTTTTACTCAACAAATGTAAGTTATTTAGTGAGACTATAAATATTAAAGGGACTAAAAACATTACGTGTCTAATTTCATTATAGATTGCAACATCGAACAAAATAAAAAGAAATAAAATTATTAAACAGGTAAAAATCATTGAGAAAGTTAGAATTTTATTGAGATTATTTTTAATAAATTTGTTTTCAATTAGTGGAAACAAAAGAAATCCTAAAATTATTAAAATTGGCAATTTGAAAAATAACCATATGAAATAATAGCTTGCTGGTAAATTTAGAGCTTTCATAGACTCACCAAGTGTTAGTGTGTTTACGTCCTGTTGATATTTGCTCATCCATTTCAAAGAATTAATTATTTCTCTCGGATCGTGCCAGAGAATAGGATTTAATAAATATGTAAATGAAACAAGAGAAAATATTAATATAAATATATTTTTAATGTTATTTTTAAATAGATTTAAAAAACTTTCTTTTTTTATTTCACTAAAAGTAATAAAGAAAATTAAATACTGTAATAGGATCAGCAATCCTACAATTCTAATTGAGATAAGTAATGAACTAGAAATGCTCAAATAAACAAAATATTTAATAGGAACAGCCTCTTTTTTATCAAGTTTTTTAATAATCTTGCATACAATATAAGTGCTAATAATCCAAAAAGACAAAAATGGGACATCTTTTGGGTTTATTAAAGAGTGTCCGAAAAAATATGGGTATAACAAAAATAAAAATAATGAAAGTAAAGCAAATTTTTTATCATTAAAAAAAATTAAACATATTTTGTAAAAAAATAATCCTGATATAAAAAATAAAATAAAGACTACAATGTGTTTTGATATTAAAATTGATCCATATTCATTTAAATCTAAGTACTCCAGTAAAAAGTCTTTAATTAAATATTGAAAAGGTTGGCTTAAAAAATTGAATCCAATGCCATGATATCTATCTTTATAGTTAAGTAAATTTTCGTAGGTTCCAGTTTCAAAAAAATTTTTTATCGCATAAAGATTTACTTCCCAATTTAATTGCTCATGATGTTCATCATGCGATATACCTATATTTATACTTAAGTAAATTCCTATGATTAGATAAAAAAATAATAAAAATAAACTAATTTTGTAAATTTTTTGGCTCAATTATCTTGAGTAATATTCTATCACTAGGTTAGGTTCCATTACAATTGGATAAGGAACTTCTTCAAATTTAGGAACTCTCACAAATTTCAATTTTTTATTTTTTTCATCCATTTGAAGATATTCAGGTGTTTCTCTTTCTTTATTGGCAAGAGCAATATCAATAATCGCTAATTGTTTAGACTTGTCTCTAATCTCAATTGAATCTTCTTCCTTAACTAAATAACTTGCAATATTAACTTTTTTACCATTAACCTTAACGTGTCCATGATTTATTAATTGTCTAGCTGAAAAAATAGTTGTAGCAAATTTAGCTCTGTAAATGATTGCATCTAATCTTCTTTCAAGTAAACCAATTAAATTTTCTCCAGTATCACCTTTAAGCATAACTGCTTTTTTGTAAATATTTCTAAATTGTCTTTCATTGATGTTACCGTAGTAAGCTTTAAGTTTCTGCTTGGCTTGTAACTGAATTCCATAATCTGAAGGTTTGGCTGATCTAGTCTGACCATGTTGTCCAGGTCCATAAGCTCTTGTATTAAATGGGCTTTTAGGTCTACCCCAAAGGTTCACCTTTAATCTTCTATCTACTTTATGTTTAGAGTTTAATCTTTTAGTCATTTAATAGAGGGGGTTATAAACTTACTCATTGTTTTGTCAATCAACGTTTTTTCCTAAACTGGCAAATACACTTGATAAAATACGTGTTTCTTTTGAAGATAATTCCATCCTGTAAAAAATATTTCTCAAATTCTCAAGCATTATAGGTTTCTTTTCCTTGGGTTTAAAAAACTCTATATCTTCAAGATTTTTAATGCATAGGTTGATCATCGATATTATTTCTTTTTTTGAGGCTGACTTCACTTTTTTTGATTTTTTAAAAATAGAAATTTTTGAATTAATGATGCTGTGTACAACATGAGCAATTATAATTAAACTGTGAGACAAGTTCAGTGATTTAAAATCTGGGTTAGTTGGTATCTGAAGAGTATAATTGGCATAACTTATCTCGTTATTTGAAAGTCCTGAAGCTTCAGATCCAAATAAAAAAGCCACTTTTTTTTTATAATTAATCTTCTTTAAATCTTCTAATTGAATATGTTTAATATTTTTATTTCTAAACCTCGCTGAAGTAGCAATGACTACATCAATATTTTTTAAAGCAGACTCTAAGTTATCAAAATTTTTACTCTTTCTTATAATATTTTTTGCGCCCACAGATGTAGCTAAAATTTTATCATTCGGGTAGATGGGTTTAGGATCGACAACAATCATTTTTTGAAAATTAAAATTTTTCATAGCCCTTGCACATGCACCAACATTTTCTGACAGTTGAGGTTTATGTAGAATAAATGAAATATTATTTTTTGACATAATTAGTCTATGCCATGACTTCTATCATAATTTGAAATTTGAGACGTATTTAAATCCTTTAAATATTTTTTATCTGTTTGCCATATACTTACTTTTAATGGATAACATTTTGCTACATCAGAAGAATGTTCAGATCCACAATCTCCACCAGGGCAAGCAGATAGGGCTCCTAATAAATCTGTCTCTGCAAAAAATTCTAAATAATCACCTGGTCTTACAGGACTTGCTTTCATAAAATATTGCTTAGTATCATTGGTAAATCCAGTTAGCATAAAAACATTTAAAACATCGTGAACTATTTTTTCAGCTTCATCAATTTTAAGTTTTTTTTCTTTAACTAACGCTCTTGTTAAGTTTGAATGACAGCAGTAATGATAGTCATTACCCGATAAAAGTTTTGAGGTATATGGATCACACCTAGTTCCAATTACATCATGTACTGATCCACCATCCTCATCGTAATCATACCAATCTAACGTATCCCATGTAATAGTTGCTAAAGATCTTAGATAAGGAAAACTACTAAACATTTTATCTCCTACTGAAAGATGTGTTCCATAGAGAGCTCTAGTTTTTCCAGAATAAAATTTTTCATTTGAGTTATTAAAATTAAAAAGATTTAGGTCTCCTACTTGAGGTCCTTCGACGCTTTCTATTCTAAAGAATTCACCCCTTTTAACTTGAAATGTTTTAGCATCTCTTGGGGGAATTATTATTTCATTTATTTTATTCAAATTTTTTCGAGCTAGATGTAAAATATTTAAGTTTTTTTCTTCAATATTATTATTAGGATAGCAAACAACTGGTTTTGCTCCAATTCTTTCACTAATATCAGACGGTTTTTTAGAGAACTTTTTAATCTTCATGCTAAAGGCTAGCAGGAGCGTTATCTTTATAGAGTTTGTAATCTAAGCTATCGATCAGTGCTTTAAAAGATGCATCAATGATATTTGGCGAAACTCCTATAGTAAACCAATTTAATCCTTTGGAGTCTGTACTTTCAATACTAACTCTAGTTATTGCCTCCGTTCCTGTATTTAAAATTCTTACTTTGTAATCGACTAATCTTAAATCTTTTAAATATTCAGAATACTTATCAAGTTTATTAACGTTTTTTCTAATCGCGTTATCTAAAGCATTAACAGGTCCATTACCCTCTCCTTCACATAATATCTTTTGACCATCTACCTCTAATTTAGCCTTGGCATGAGAAATAATTTCTCCTGATTTATCTTTTTTAACAGAAACATCATATTCATTAATTGAAATATATCTTGGTATTTCACCCATCAATCTTCTTGCAAGTAACTCAAAAGAAGCATCTGCACCGTCATAACTATATCCTATAAATTCTCTATCTTTTACCTCTTCTAGAAGTTTTTTTATTTTAGGATCATTTTTCTTTACCTCTATTCCAATAGAATTTAATCTAGACATTATATTAGATTGGCCAGATTGATCTGATACAACTATATTTCTCGAGTTTCCTACCTCTTCAGGATTTATGTGTTCGTAGGTTTTTGGATCTTTTTGAACAGCAGAAACATGCATTCCTCCTTTGTGGGAAAAGGCAGATGCACCAACATAAGGTAAGTGTTTATTAGGTTTTCGATTAAGTAATTCGTCTAACAACCTTGAGCATTGTGTTAAATTTTTTAAGTTTTCACGTTTAATATTAAGTTGATAATTTTCATAGAAATCTTTTTTCAAAAAAAATGTTGGAATAAGAGATGTTAAATTTGCATTACCACATCTTTCGCCTAAACCATTTATAGTTCCTTGAACTTGTCTCACACCAGCTTGAACAGCAGTTAAACTATTTGCAACAGCATTTTCTGTATCATTGTGAGCATGAATTCCTAAATTTTTTCCTGGTATATGTTTTGTAACTTGCAAAACAATTTTTTCAATCTCATGAGGAAGTGTTCCTCCATTTGTATCACACAAAACAATCCATCTTGCGCCATTGTCATAAGCAGATTTTAGACAAGTAAGTGCATAATCAGCATTTGCTTTATATCCATCAAAAAAATGTTCAGCATCAAACATAAACTCTTTGCCTGATTTAACGATATGTTTAGCACTGTCGCTAATATTGTTAAGATTTTCCTGATTTGATATACCAAGGGCAACATCAACTTGGAAATCCCAAGATTTTCCAAACAAGCAAATTGATGAACTTTTCGAATTAATTAATGAGGATAACATTGGGTCATTTTCAGCACTATGCTCTGATTTCTTTGTCATGCCAAAAGCAGTTAAATTAGCCGATTTAAAATTGTGATCTTTATTAAAAAATTCTGTATCAGTTGGGTTTGCACCAGGCCATCCTCCTTCAATGTAATCAACACCAAGCTCATCTAAAGCAGAAGAAATTTTCTCTTTATCGTCAATTGAAAAATCAACACCTTGGGTTTGTGCTCCATCACGAAGAGTGGTATCAAATATATATAGCTGATCTTTACTCATTTAAATTTCCAAGTCGTTTTACCATCTTTATCTTCTATTAAAACACCTTTGTCTAAAAGCTCGTCTCTTATTTTATCAGCTTCTTCATAGTTTTTATCTTTTCTAGCTTTATTTCTTTGCTCAATTTTATCTAAAATTTCATCTTCATTTATTGAAAGTTTATTTTTCTTAAAATCTAACCATTCGATTTCAGTTTCATTCAATAAACCTATAAAATTGCATGCAGATGTAAATAAAGCTTTGTCAGTGGAATTACCTTTTTGTGCTTTCTCATACAATTTATGAAGGTTAGCAATGTAACCTGGTGTATTTAAATCGTCATAAAGTGGTTTTAAAATTTCATCATCAACTTCTTCCTCATGATAATCAAAAGAGTAAACATTATACCATTTGCTAATTGTATTTTGACAACCATTTAAAAGTTTATCGTTCCAATCTAATGGTTGTTTGTAATGTGTACTCATTAAAGCTAATCTTAATACTTGCCCACTTATATTGTTTCTAAAATCCTTTATTTTTAAAATATTTCCTTGAGATTTAGCCATTTTTTCATTCGACATTGTTATGAATGCGTTATGCAACCAGTAATTTGCAAAAACTTTTGTATCATTTGCACATCTTGATTGTGCAATTTCGTTTTCGTGGTGTGGGAACAATAAGTCTATACCACCTCCATGAATATCAAATTCATTTCCAAGAAGTTTTTTTGACATCGCAGAACATTCTAAATGCCAACCAGGTCTTCCTTTGCCCCAAGGGGACTCCCAAGAAGGCTCATCATCTTTAGAAGGTTTCCATAAAACAAAATCTTGTGAATTTTTTTTGTTATCACTTACTTCAACTCTTGAACCAGCAATTAATTCATCAAGATTTTTATTTGAAAGTTTTCCATAATCTTTAAATTTATTTACTTCAAAATACACATGTTGATTTTCCTCATAAGCAAATCCTTTTTTTGTTAAATCAGAAATCATTTCAATCATTATATCAATATGCTCTGTTGCTTTGGGTTGATGTGTGGGGATATCGCAATTTAAGTAATTACAATCTTTATCAAAACTCTTAATAACAGTATTGGTCAAATCAGAAATTGAAATATTTTTTTCCTTTGATGAATTAATAATTTTATCATCAACGTCAGTTATATTTCTAACGTAAGTAACTTTTGGATATTTTTTTTTCAAAATTTTAAAAAGAATATCAAAAACAACAATAGGTCTTGCATTGCCAATATGAGGGTCGTCGTATACAGTCGGACCGCAAACATACATCCTAATATTTTTTTCGTCTATAGGAACAAATTTTTCTTTTTTGTTACTCAGATTATTAGTTAAAAAAATATCATTACTCATGATTTTAGGAATATACTTAAAAAATAGATTTGTGAATCTATTTGATTAATTTGGAATTATGCATACTGGAATTGGCTCCATTTTATGCATATTTTGTTTTCTAATAGTTTCGTATTTAGATCGATTCGGAGAATTAGGATTGGCCATAGCCTCTTCTAATTCTTCATATTTTAATCCTAGTTGGCCTTCATCAGTTCTTCCATCATCCCACAATCCATCTGTTGGTGCAGCTTCAATTATTTCCTTCAGAATACCAAGTTCTTTTCCTAATTCCCAAATTTGAGTTTTATTGCAGTCAGCTATTGGCGATATATCAACCCCACCATCTCCATATTTTGTATAAAATCCTACACCAAAGTCTTCGACCTTATTACCTGTTCCTACAACAATTCCTTTATTGGCCGCAGCTACCTGATAAAGAGTTGTCATTCTTAATCTAGCTCTTGAATTTGCCATTCCATGCTCATTATCAAATTTAGATAAACTGGTACTAAAAGCTAAAAATAATTCATCTAGATTAACTGTATGTCCTTCAACATTTTTAAAATTTTTTACTAACCATTCTTGATGTTTTAAACTTAAATCATGCTGATGCGATTTTTGCTTTATTGGCATGGACAAAACAATAGTTCTTAAACCTGTCATAGCACTTAAAGTACTAGATACAGAGGAGTCTATTCCCCCAGAAATACCTATAACTAAAGATTCTGCCTTCGAAGGCATATTATTTGCGTAATCTTTAATCCAATTAGAAATAAATTTAACTTTTTCAGAAGAATTCATATTGTTTAAATATTAATTATTAATGATTTTGCAATGTTTTAAGATGCCGCTCTATTTGCATTTTTTGAATAAGAGCTATTCTTTTTAATCTCATCAGATATCAAAAAAGCTAATTCCAAAGCCTGATTTGAATTCAATCTTGGGTCACAATGGGTATGATATCTAGACGATAGATCTTGCTCAGATATTTTTTGAGCACCACCTATACATTCTGTCACATTTTGACCAGTAAGCTCAATATGAAGACCTCCTGCATAGCTACCTTCGCTTTGATGACAGGCAAAAACGTCTTTAACTTCTTTTAAAACACTATTAAAGGGTCTTGTTTTAAATCCCGTAACTGATTGTATAGTATTACCATGACATGGATCACACGACCAAATAACATTAAGTCCCTCTTTTTTAATTGCTCGAATAAGTTTTGGTAAATGTTTTGAAACATTATCTGCTCCAAATCTTGAAATTAACGTAATTTTACCTTTTTCATTTTTTGGGTTAATTTTATTACATAAATTAATTAGATCATCGGCTTTTAATGTTGGTCCACATTTAATTCCAATTGGGTTTTCTATTCCTCTACAAAATTCAACATGTCCGCCATCTAATTGTCTAGTTCTATCTCCAATCCAAACAAAATGAGCAGAGGTGTCATGATTTTCACCAGTAGTAGAGTCTGTTCGTGTCATAGACTCTTCAAAAGGTAACAATAAAGCTTCATGTGATGTCCAAAAATTAACAGTATACAATCTGTTATTAAAATCCGATGTGATTCCACATGCTCTCATAAAAGCTATAGCATCAGCAATTTTATCCTCAAGGTCTTTAAATTTTTTAGCTTGTGGACTTTTTTTAATATAATCTAAATTCCATAAATGTACTTTGTTTAAATCTGCAAAACCTCCTTTTGAAAAAGCTCTTATGAGATTGAGTGTTGCAGCTGATTGGGAATAAGCTTTAAATAATCTTTTAGGGTCAGGAATTCTTGCTTTTTGAGTAAATTCCATTCCATTAATGTTGTCTCCTAGATAACTGGGAAGCTCTACACCATTTTTTGTTTCAACTGGTGAACTTCTCGGTTTTGAAAATTGACCAGCTATTCTTCCAAGTTTCACAACTGGTAAGGAGGCTGAATATGTTAAAACTAAAGACATCTGTAACAATAGTTTAAATGTGTCTCTTATATTATCTGGATTAAATTCAGCAAAACTTTCGGCACAATCCCCACCTTGAAGGAGAAAAGCTTTTCCATCAACAACATCAGCAAGTTGATCTTTTAAATGTCTAGTCTCTCCAGCAAAAACTAATGGTGGAAATGTTCTAATCTTATCCAGTACAGCATCCAATTCTTTTTTGTTAGGATACTCTGGAATATGTTTTACTGGATATTTTCTCCAACTATTTTTTTTCCAATTTTTCATATGCAACCTGCGAGTGTTTTAACAGAGTTTTAACTTTATTCAACAGTGACAGATTTAGCCAAATTCCTTGGCTTATCTATATCATATCCTTTTTTAAGAGCTGAATAGTATGCTAGTTTTTGAAGAGGTATTGTTAAAAGAAATGGTAGCAAGTCATCATTAGTATTTTCAACCTCAATAGTTTCCCAAATATTCTCAGATACAATTTCATCTTTGCTCTTATTGGTAATTAATAAAACCTTTGCGCCTCTTGCAATCACTTCCTGCATGTTTGAAATTGTTTTTTTATAATAGCTGTCTCTTGGAGCTAAAACTACAACAGGCATTCCATCTTCTATCAATGCCAACGGACCATGCTTCATCTCACCTGCTGGATAACCTTCGGCATGAACATAAGATAATTCTTTTAATTTTAAGGCCCCTTCAAGAGCAATTGGGTACGAATATCCTCTGCCCAAAAACATTGATCCTTTTGCTTCGTTAAATGTAGAAGATATAGCTTGAATTTCGTTATCAATTAATAAAGATTTTTCAATTAAACTTGGTAATTTCTGAAGATCCTTAATTTTTTGTTTATAAATTTCGTTGTTAATTTCTTTCCTTAAATGCCCTAATTTTAAGGATAAAATATATAAAATAAGTATTTGTCCTAAGAAAGCCTTTGTAGATGCAACGCCAATTTCAGGACCACAATGGATGGGAAGTACAAAATTTGCATCTCGTGCTATTGAACTTTCAATTACATTAACAACAGCACATGTTTTCATACTATTTTTATTACATAGATCCAAAGCTGCATATGTATCTGCAGTTTCTCCAGATTGTGAGACAAATATATATAAAGAGTCTTTTTTGAATCTATTTTTTCGATATCTAAACTCTGATGCAATATCAATATTGAGATCAAGTTGAGTTAACTCTTCAAACCAATATTTTGCCATCAGGCAGGAATGGTAGGCTGTACCACAACCAATTAGAGTTATTGAATTAATTTCATTAATTTTCCAAGGAAAGTTGAAGATATTTATCTCTGAATTTGTTTTATCTATATATTCATTAATCCCAGTCTTAACTGTATTTGGTTGTTCTTCAATTTCTTTTGCCATAAAATGTTTAAAATCACCTTTTTCATAATTAGCTTCATCTGATGAAAGCTCTAGAACTTTTTTATTTATTTTTTTTCCATCTTCATTAAAAAAAATAACTTGATCTTTTTTAATAATACAAAATTCACTATCATCAAGATAAGTAATTTTATTCGTCATTGCTTTTAATGCATAAGAGTCTGACCCTAAGTAATTTTCGTTTGGTCCATAACCAACTGCTAAAGGTGAGCCTCTTCGAGCTCCTATTATTAAGTCAGGGATATCTTTAAAAATAATTCCCAATGCAAAGCTACCATGCAATTGTTTTAATGTTTTTGTTATCGCTTCTTCTAAATCATTAGTTTTTAAATTCTCTGTAATTAAATGAACTATAACCTCTGTGTCAGTTTGAGATTTAAATTTATGCCCTTTAGTGGTTAAGTATTTTTTTAATATTGTTGAGTTTTCAATGATTCCATTATGAACAACGGAAACGTTGTCAGACGAGTGCGGATGGGCGTTAACACTATTTGGTACACCATGAGTAGCCCATCTGACATGACCGATACCAATATTACCTCTTAAATTTTTTAAATCGAAATTTTTTTCCAAAGCATCTACCCTACCCTCAGATTTCACTTCTTTTATTTCACCATCAAAAAGAGTTGCTACTCCGGCAGAGTCATAACCTCTATATTCAAGTTTTTTAAGCGAGCTAATAATACTTACTGAAACTGGCTTATTACTAGAAATTCCGATTATACCACACATATTTTATTTATTTTTTTCTTTTGTAATTTTTAATTTCAGTTTGTAAAGATCTAGTTAAAGCTAAGGATTTTTTTGATACGTTTTTGGTAATTACTGAACCTGCTCCAACAAAACTTTCATTCTCAATTGTTATAGGGGCAACCAAAGAGGAATTGGAACCTATGAATACTTTATCTTTGATTTTTGTTTTACTTTTTTTGACACCGTCATAATTACAAGTAATAGTACCAGCTCCAACATTAACAGTTTTACCAATCTCCGTGTCGCCAATATAAGACAAATGACTAACTTTGGATTGTTTACCTACAATGCTTTTTTTAATTTCAACAAAATTTCCTATTTTTGATCCTTCTCTTAAAATTGTGTTTGGTCTAATTCTTGTATATGGACCAATCTCAACTCTATTTTCAACTTTGCATGCCTCTAGGTGTGAAAATGATTTTATTATTACATTGTTTCCGATTCTTACCTTTGGACCAAAAACTACATAAGGTTCAATAGAAACATTCTTTCCAATTTTTGTATCTTTTGAAAAAAAAATTGTCTCTGGTCCTAACATTTTAACACCTGCTTTTAAAAATTTATTTCTTAACTTAATTTGAGTTTTTTTTAAATTTAGAGGTTTCATTTAGTTTTGGTTTACATTAAGTATATGATTTAATTAATTCACAAATTATTTCTTTAAAATACTTTTATAATGAAACAGAAATTTACAGTTTTATTTGATCTAGATGGCACACTTGTTGATACTGCTCCTGATTTAATGCTCGCTCACAATTATGTTATGAAAAAATTTGGTTATCCAACTAAATCTACAGAAGAAATTAGAAACTTAGTGGGAAAAGGTGCAGGTGCTATGATTGGTAGATCAATTTGGGGACAAGCAAAAAAAGAATTTAGTAAAGTAAATGATGAAAAAATAAAAAAAGAAATGGTCAGAGATTTTGTTGATTATTATGGAAAAAATATAATAAAGGAAAGTACTTTGATTAATGGAGTTAAAGAATTTTTAAATTGGTGTAAAAAACACAATATATCAATGGCTGTTTGTACTAATAAACAAGAACATCTTTCTAATGACCTTTTAAAAAAAATTGGGATATACAATTATTTTGAATACGTTGCCGGTTCAGATACTTTTGATTATTGTAAACCTGATCCAAGACATCTAACATCAGTTGTTGAAATTTTAGATGGAGACTTAAAGAAAACAATTATGATTGGGGATAGCGAAACCGATGCTAATGCAGCAAAATCTGCTAACATTCCAATTATATTATTAGAAGACGGATATACAGAAAAAAAAATTACTGACATTTATCATAATCATTTAATTAAAGATTTCGTTGGAATTGAAAAAATAGTTTCAAATTATCTTTAATATTGATTAATTTTATTTAAGCATTAAAACGATCTTAAAATATTAATGGAATAAAAATTGCATTTTATAGATAAAGAACCTAGTCAAAAAAGATTGGATTTTAATGAAAAATTAAAATCTGGTAAAATATTAAGAGCTCCTGGAGCCTACAACCCTTTGACTGCAAAATTAGTCGAGGAAATTGGATACGATGCAGTTTATGTTTCAGGCGGTGTTATGGCTAATGATCTTGGCTTTCCAGATATAGGACTTACTACTTTACAGGATGTTAGTACTAGGTCATATCTAATTTCAAGGGTAACAAATCTTCCTACAATCGTTGATATCGATACAGGATTTAAGTCTTGCAAAGAGACTATTGAAACATTTGAAGAGTTTGGAATTTCAGGTGTTCATTTGGAGGATCAGATTGAAAGAAAAAGATGTGGTCATCTTGATAATAAAGAACTTATTTCTACAGAAGCTATGGTAAAAAAAATTAAAGAATGTGCATCTGCTAAGAAAGATCCAAATTTTAAAATAATTGCTAGATCTGACGCAAAAAGTGTTGAGGGGATAAATAACATGATTGAGAGATGCAAAGCATATGTTGATGCTGGTGCTGAGATTATTTTTCCTGAAGCTTTGCAAGATGAAAGGGATTTTGAAAAAGTTAGAAAAGAACTTAATTGTTACTTATTAGCTAATATGACTGAATTTGGAAAATCAAAACTATTCAACTACAAAGAATTAGAAAATATGGGATTTAATATTGTTATTTATCCTGTAACTACTCAAAGATTAGCCATGAAAAATGTAGAAGATGGATTAAGAGACATTTATGTTAATGGACACCAAAACAATATAATAGATAAGATGCAAACAAGAAAGAGACTATATGAGCTCGTAGAATATGAAAAATATAACTCATTAGATGAAAAAATTTATAATTTTAGTACAGAAGGACACGAATAATGACCGAAGATATTAAAAAAGGTTTATTAGGAATTGTTGTAGATGAGACTGAAGTTTCAAAAGTTATGCCAGAAATAAACTCTCTAACTTATAGAGGTTATGCGGCACAAGATTTATGTGAATATTGTAGATTTGAAGAAGTTGCATACTTGATTTTAAATAAAGATTTACCAAACACCATACAGCTTAGGAAGTTTGAAAAAGAAGAAAAAAATAACAGAGAATTATCGACAAATTTATATGAAATAATAAAACATATGCCAAAAAAATCTCATCCTATGGATGTGGCTAGAACTGCTGTAAGTGTGATGGGATTAGAAGATAAAGAAACTCAAGATTCGTCACCTGAAGCAAATATGAGAAAAGCATTAAGAATTTTTGCAAAGACTCCTACTGCTTTAGCGGCATTCTACAGAATTAGAAAAGGAAAAAAAATAATTAAACCAAATAAAAATTTAACTTTTGCTCAAAATTTCTTTTACATGTGCTTTGGTAAAGTCCCACAAAAAGAAATTGTTAAAGCTTTTGATGTATCATTAATTCTTTATGCTGAGCATAGTTTTAATGTTTCAACATTCACTGCTAGAACTATAACAAGTAGTTTGTCTGATATTCATGGAGCAATAACGGGAGCTATTGCAAGTTTAAAAGGACCATTACACGGTGGTGCAAATGAAGAAGTAATGCACATGATGAATAAAATTAAAAAACCTGAAAATGCATTAAAATGGATTAATAACGCTTTAAAAAATAAAGAAGTAGTTATGGGTTTCGGTCATAGAGTTTATAAATCTGGTGATTCAAGAGTACCTACTATGAGACAATATTTTGGAAAAGTAGCAAAACTTAAAAGAGATAAAAAATTTGAAAAAATCTATGACATTGTAGAAAAAGTTATGATTAAAGAAAAAAATATTCATCCAAATGTTGATTATCCTACTGGGCCAACATATCACTTGATGGGTTTCGACACTGATTTTTTTACACCAATATTTGTTATTTCAAGAGTTACGGGTTGGTCTGCACATATTATGGAACAACATGCCGCAAATAAACTTATTAGACCATTGGCAAGTTATAAAGGTAATAAGCATAGAAAAGTTTTACAGCTTAACCAGAGATAATTTTTCTAGCAAGAATATTTTCACTATCAACTTTCTCCAAAATATAACCATTAGCCTCTAACATTATTTTTGTTTCCTTTAGTTTATTACCCTCAAAAAAAGTTCCATCAAAATGTTTTGACTCAAAAAATATTTCATTGATACTTAGTTTATGAAAATCAATAGAATTAAGTATTTTGTATTCGGCTCCCTCTACATCTAACTGAAGTTTATCTATTGACTTAATTGAGTACTTCTTCACTAATTCATCAAATTTTATAAAATCAATTTCTATTTCTTGGATATCTTCGTGTTCAATATTAAATCTCTTCCCTTTATGACTTAATATATGATTTTTATCAAAAGAACCTATGCCAGTTGCCCAATGTTTACCAAGTTTTTTAATTGAGTCTTTTTTAACATAAAAAAAATTTTGCTTATGAGAAATATCTAGAACAGCATTTTTACATATAAAAAAATTTTCGTTATTTGCATATTCTTTTTCAAGAACTTCATAATTGTAGGGTACAGGTTCAACTAGTAAAATATTTTTATCAGAATAATTTGATATTGTTTCCTTCAGATACTGACCTGTATGAGCTCCAATTACAACTAGACCAAAATCTCTCACATGTATTAACTAAATGCTTCTACCCATGTCCCTTGAGTTGATGCTTTGGAATATTCAGTTGCACGACCTTCAAAAAAGTTCATATGCTCAACCGCATTAAGCATAGTATCTAACCAACCCAGAGGATTTTTATCAACATCATAAATTGCTTCTAAACCCAGCTGAACTAGTCTTCTATTAGCTATGAAACGAATATAATCCTTAACATCTTTTGCAGTTAAACCTTCCATCGGACCCATTTCAAAAGCTAAATCGATAAAAGCATCTTCATGCTCAATTATTGTTCTACAAGCTTCATAAAGTTCTTTCTTCAACTTTGGTGTCCATATTTCAGGGTTTTCATTAATAAATTCTTTAAAGATTCTTATCATAGAATTACAGTGAAGAGTTTCATCTCTGACAGACCAAGTAACAATTTGGCCCATACCTTTCATCTTGTTGTGTCTTGGAAAGTTTAATAAAATAGCAAAACTTGCAAACAACTGAAGTCCTTCGGTGAATGCACTAAATACTGCAACCGTCTTAGCAATATCTTCTTTTGAATTCACGTTAAAGTTTTGCATGTAATCATATTTATCTTTCATCTCTTTATATTTCATGAAAGCAGAATATTCAGACTCAGGCATTCCAATTGTGTCTAAGAGATGTGAGTAAGCAGCGACATGGACTGTTTCCATTGCAGCAAAAGCAGTCATCATCATTAAAACTTCAGTTGGTTTGAAAACTGTTGTGTAATGTCTCAAATAGCAATTGTTTACTTCAACATCAGCTTGGGTAAAAAATCTAAAAATTTGTGTTAATAAATTTTTTTCTGATTGTGATAAATTTTTTTGCCAATCTCTTACGTCATCTCCTAAAGGAACTTCTTCAGGTAACCAATGAATTCTTTGTTGAGTTAACCAAGCATCATAACACCATGGATATCTAAAAGGTTTATAAACAGGATTTTCAACTAACAATCCCATTTTCTTCGGTTGAATAATTTCTTTTTTTTCAGGTTGAATAATTTCTGAACTTATTTTTTCTGCTACTGACATGATAAACACTCCTCGTATTCTGTTTCTTGGGTTTTGATTGATTTATTTTTATAAACATTCGCCATAATATCTGTTGATTTTGCATCATTAATATTTTCAGCTCTTTGAATTGATTTTGATCTGCAGTAATAAAGGCTTTTCAAACCTTTTTTCCAAGCATCAAAATGAATTTTATGAAGTTCTTTCTTATGAACGTCTGCAGGTAAAAATAAGTTTACTGATTGGGCTTGAGATATAAATGGAGTTCTATCTCCACTTAACTCAATAATCCAATTTTGGTTTAACTCAAAAGCTGTTTTAAAAACATCTTTCTCTAAATCAGTTAGAAAGTCTAAATGTGATACTGAACCTTGATTTGTTGTAATGGTAGACCAAGTTTCATCATCATTTTTGCCGTAGCTATCTAAAATATCTTCTAAATATCTATTTTTAACGTTAAATGAACCTGATAAAGTTTTATGGGTGTAACTATTAGCAGCTATAGGTTCTACTCCAGGTGAAGCTCCGCCACAAATAATAGAAATTGAAGCTGTTGGAGCTATTGCAGTTTTGTTAGAAAATCTCTCTTGATAACCATATTCTGCAGCATCAGGACATGCACCTCTCTCCTCCGCTAAATCTTTCGAGGCCTGATTTACTTTAGCATCTATGTCTTTAAATATTTTTTTATTCCAAGACTTGGCCATTACAGACTCTAAAGGGATTCTATTTTTTTGTAGAAATGAATGAAAACCCATAACACCTAATCCAACACTTCGCTCTCTTTCAGCTGAATACTTTGCGTCTTTAAATTGATCTGGAGCTTTATTTATAAAATCAGATAAAACATTATCTAAAAATCTCATAACATCGTTAATCATGTTTGAATCATCTTTCCATTCATCATATTTTTCTAAATTTAAAGACGATAAACAGCAAACTGCTGTTCTATCTCTACCGTCTTTATCTATTCCTGTGGGTAAGGTAATTTCACTACACAAGTTAGAAGTTTTAACCGTCAGATTTGCTAATTTATGATGTTGTGGTATTTGTCTATTAACAGTATCAATATAAATTATATAAGGTTCACCAGTCTCTATTCTAGCAGTTAATAATCTTATCCATAAATTTCTTGCTGAAATAGTTTGTTGAACTGTTCCATCTGCAGGACTTTTTAATGCCCATTGTTCATCAGTTTCTACGGCTCTCATGAATGCATCTGAAACTAAAACACCGTGATGTAAATTTAATGCTTTTCTGTTTGGGTCACCGCCTGTTGGTCTTCTCATCTCTATGAATTCTTCAATTTCTGGATGATCAACTGGTAGATAGCAAGCAGCAGAACCTCTCCTTAAAGAACCTTGGCTAATCGCCATAGTTAGAGAGTCCATAACTTTAATAAAAGGAATTATTCCTGAAGTTTTTCCAACTTTACCAATTTTTTCACCAATAGATCTTAGATTTCCCCAATAACTTCCAATACCACCACCTTTAGCTGCAAGCCAAACATTTTCACTCCACAAATCTAAAATACCACCTAAACTATCTGATGCTTCATTTAAAAAACAAGAAATAGGTAGTCCTCTTTTAGTTCCACCATTTGATAAAACAGGAGTAGCGGGCATGAACCAAAGATTACTTATGTAATTGTAAATTCTTTGTGCATGAAGATTGTCATCAGCGTATGAACTTGCAACTCTTGCAAATAAATCTTGAAAAGATTCGTTATGTCCAAGATATCTATCTTTTAAGGTTGCTTTACCAAAATCAGTTAAGTTTACATCTTTTGAACGGTCGATTTTTATAATAATACCTTTGTCATTTTGAAAAAGCTCTGTTTCGTTATTTAGTGAAAAAAGGTCTGGTCTTTTATCTTTTGAAACTTGGTTAATTTCAGGGCTATATTCAGAGACAGCTTTCTTTAAGGCCTGCGATAAAATTTTGTTCATAAGTCTTATTATATTTGGTTTAATATACGAAAACAACTACATGTTGTAGGCGTTTAGAGTTAATATACTATATAAACAGTAAATCAACAGAACATTTATAGAACATGTTAAATTATATATCAATAAAAAAAATTAAAAAATTAAGTTTAATTAACATAAAAGAGATAAAAAATTAACAAATGACACAAAAAATTAAAATTGATCCATATGGTTTCAGAGAATATGACGCCCGGTGGTTGTATGGAAAAGACATAAATAGAGCTGGAATAGAGAATCTTGGAAAAGGGTTAGGCACACAGATAATTAATCATACCAAAAAAAATAACCCAAGAGTCATAGTCGGACATGACTATCGTTCTTATAGCATAGAGATAAAAACTGCTCTGAAAAAAGGATTAATATCAACCGGGTGCAATATCGAAGATGTTGGATTGTCATTATCACCAATGGTTTATTTTGCTCAATTTAATTTAAAATCTGATGCAGTTGCAATGGTAACAGCAAGCCATAATGAAAATGGATGGACTGGAGTTAAGATGGGTATTAAAAAAGGATTAACTCATGCACCAGAGGAAATGAAGCAGTTAAAAGAAATAACATTAAATGAAAAATTTATATCAGGTCAAGGAAGTGAAAAACAAATTGAAAATTTTCACCAAGTTTATAAAGAAGATTTAATAAAAGATAATAGAATTAACAAACAAATAAAAACAGTTGTTGCATGTGGTAACGGAACTGCAGGTATATTCGCTCCTGATATTTTAAGAGGAATAGGTTGTGAAGTAATCGAACTAGATTGTAACTTAGACTGGACATTCCCTAAATATAATCCTAACCCCGAAGATTTAGAGATGCTTCATGCAATAGCAAAATCTGTTAAAGAAAATAATGCTGATATAGGTTTTGGTTTTGATGGCGATGGTGATAGGGTGGGAATAATTGACAATAAAGGTAATGAAATATTCTCAGATAAAATTGGTTTATTAATTGCAAGAAATTTATCTACAAAATACCAGAATTCAAAATTTATTGTAGATGTTAAATCAACAGGTTTGTATTCAAAAGATAAAGTATTAGCGAAAAATAATTGTAATACCATTTATTGGAAAACTGGTCATTCACATATTAAGAGAAAAGTAAATATAGAAAAAGCTTTAGCTGGCTTTGAAAAAAGTGGGCACTTCTTTTTTAATCAACCATTAGGCTATGGATATGACGATGGTATTAATTCTGCAATTCAAGTCTGTCATTTACTAAATAATCAAAATAAAAAAATGAGTGAAATTATTGAAGAATTACCCACCACTTATCAATCACCCACTATGGCCCCTTTTTGTAAAGATGAAGAAAAATATCAGGTGGTCGAAGAATTAGTTAAACAAGTGGAAAAAATTAAAAATGATAAAATAAAAATTGATAGTCAAGTCATAAAAGAGATTTTAACAGTTAATGGGATTAGGTTTTCTTTTGAGGATGGTTCATGGGGCTTAATAAGGGCCTCATCTAATAAACCTTCTCTTGTAGTTGTCACAGAGAGTCCAACATCAGATAATAGAAAAAAAAAAATCTTTGAATTTATTGATAATTTGTTGCAAAAAACCGGAAAAATTGGTGATTACGACCAAAAAATTTAGAGTTACTCAGTTGTAACAACTCTAATACTAAATGGATCTCCTCCCATTTTAGCTCCCCAGATCACACCACTATCAACTGCCATGTCTATAGATACAGACTCGGACGTTGATAGTTCGAGTTTAAAAGTTTTTGTTTCCTCAGTAATTTTTACTGGATGATTAGGATATTTGAAAAAAGCAGCAATTCTTCGCGCATTATCCTCATTAGAAGCTATAGTTGCATTATCACTTTGAAGCAAGTTTGCTCCTAATACTGAACCAGATAAGCCAGTTAAATCAGCATTACTGTTGTAATCCATTGATGCACTGAAGTCATAATTATCTTCACCATCATGAGTTGGATCATTTATATTATCAATAATTTCAGTTGCAAATTCGACTGCACTATCGGCTGGTTCAGATCCACAATCTAGTCTTGCATTACCACCGTGTGCACTTACTACAACATCTACACCACCATGAGCAGCTTCGTAGTCAGTATCAGAGGGTAAATCTCCGTCATTAGAGTATACAGTTACTGCCGCCTTAGACCAGCACCAGGTTCCACCTGATCCACCTGAAGAGCCTTTCAAAGTTGCAGGATCTCCATTTTTTAAAACATATTGTTGTTTAGTTTTAATGTGAACATGATTATCAACTATTACTGCAATTATTGAATAAGTACCAAGAGGGATTAACAAACCACCACTTAACAAGTCTGTATCTTCATCAGGTTTTATAATAACTTCTTTTTCTTCATTTAAAATATCTACACAACCAGAATAATCTGGACTTGCACCATTTGTATATGGGTCATTAGCTTCAGTGCATAAAGCTACTTTATAGAAAGTTAATTTATATTCATCAGGTTCTTCTTGGCATGCATCTTGATCATAAGTTGTTGGTGTTGAAGTGTCTGCAAATGGTGTTCCATCACCCGTTTCAATTTTAATAGCTCCATTTGCATCTTTCGCACAAGCTGCATATGAATTTGAACTAATTAAGATATTAATTACAATTGCAGAAAATATTAAAACTGCAAAATAAATAACTTTATTTAAATAATTAGAAGCCACTTATTTTTACCCCACTTTTTGAAATTTTAACAACTTTAATTTTATTTTCTCTTTGTACAGGCATGTATAATTTATTTCGAACACTTGCATTTTTTATATTTGTATCTCTTTTATCATCATTTAAATTTTCTTTTTGTTCACCGAGTGGTATTACTATTTTTAAACTTCCAAAAATTCCATCGTTATCTTTATTGTCATCTAAATATCCAATTTCAAAAGCCAGATTACCTATTGAAGAAGTCATTCCAATTTTATCTCCTTTTTCTTGGTATGTTGAATTTGGATTTTCCCATTCAAATAATTGAACAAATAAGTCTGTGTTAGATTTATTTGATAAATGATAATTTAATTTTAAATCATATCCATCAAGTGCTTTTTCTCTTCCAGTACTTGTTGATTTAAACCCAGATATTGCATCGTAGTAATTTGCGATAAAATCCAAAGAATTAGAGATAGCCTCAAGTCCTAGACCACTTCGTAAATGAGACTCATCAAATTGATAATCGATAAAAATATTTGTTCCAAGCATTAGTGTATCATTATCAAGTAGTTTTCTTTTACCTATACCAAGATTAATAGTTGTTTTGCTGTCTTGTGATATTAAATTTAATTGATTAAATAATGCACCATCATCATATTCAATTAATTTAGAAACACTTTTGAGTTCTATTGAAGGATCAAAACCTTCATGAATATTTATTGAAAAATCAAGATGTTTTAAATTTTCATACCTAATTAAATTTTCTCCAAATTCTTCTCCGACATTTTGAGCAAAATCATTTATTTTTGAGTAAATTTTATTTTTTACTTCAGATTTAATTTCTTTTGCCAAAGCTACTTTTGATAAAATCGTAACTAAAAACAAAAGGAAATAAAGTTTTATAGGTTTCATGTTAATTAACTCTTAGCAGTATTAGTTAGAATAAAAAGGGTTAAAATTTATGTTAATATTCAATCAATTCAACTAATAAGTGTTAATAAAAGTGAAGAGAATCATCTAAATTCAAATAGTGAGGTGATGGAGGGAGACTGAAGTCACCTCTTTTTTTTTGTAGAATTTTAACAAATCAATTTTTCATATATATTTAAAAAATGGCAGACAAAAAAATAAGATCAGTTGCGAAAACTTTTTCTTGGAGACTTTTTATTTTTATTTATTGGGTAATATTTGGCTATATTTATACCGGAACTTTTGTTGGAGCAGGAATTTTAGGAGTTGGCTCAATTATTCCTCTTTTTTTCTATTATTTCCACGAAAGAATCTGGAATAAAGTCAAATGGGGCACTAACTAAATAAATTTTTTAAGTTTATCTGAGATTATGACTTTTTTATTATTGATATAATCTTCATGATTTTTTTCAATGTTTTTAAGTTCATATAGATAGTTTACCATAACTCCAAATGATCTATTGAAACCAACTTCAGATACATTTGCATTTATATTGATATCCTCAATTGTAGCTCCATTACCTAGATGAAATCTGGTTACATCGTTAATAGGTAGTTGTTTATGATTTTTTTCATTTATTAAATAATGAGCTACTAATTTTAAAATAGCATCTTTATTTGAAACAATTCTAGTATCCCCTACTTTTAAATCTGAAGATTTTAAAAAAGAAATATTTTCTAAAGGTATATTACCTAAAATATTTTTAATTTTGTTATCCTCTAAATATGAGAACCAATCTCTAAAACCTGGAATAGGTGACAGGGTTCCAAATTTTTTAATATTAGGCAATTCTTCTTGAATTTCATAAACAACTCTTTTTATTAAAAAGTTACCCAAAGTCACTCTCGATAAACCATCTTGACAGTTACTAATTGAATAAAAAGTTGCAGTATCAAGATTTTTCCCTTTCACAGCCTGTGGTTTTGTAATTTCTTGAATGGATTTACTTAAACCATTAGTAAGTGCTACTTCGACAAATATTATTGGTTCGTCCTCTAGTGCTGGATGAAAGTAAGAAAAAAATCTTCTATCTTCGCCTAGTCTTCTTTTGAGTTCATCCATATCTTTAATTTCATGAACTCTTTCATATTTCATAATTTTTTCTAAAACAGCTGCTTTAGTATCCCAAGTAATTTTAGCCAATCTTAAAAATCCAGGATTAAACCAAGATTTAAATAATTCTCGTAAATCATCATCTAAAGCCTTTAATTCTGGACTCTCTTGTAATATTTTTAATAAATCTTCTCTTAATGAAACTATTGTAGATATGCCATTTGGAGCCATATTCATTCTTCTAAATAACTCTCTCCTCTTTCCTTCAGATACTACAAACAAATTATACAAGTTTTTATCATTTTGAGTTTTTTGATAACTTTCTATAGCTTCTGAAACTTTTGTGTGACTAGGTTTAAATTTCTCATTAATTTTCTTAAAAAAAGCTAGTTTGTTCTCAGGTGTGAGAGTTTGATAGAGATCTGTCACATCTCTTGCAACTGTAATGCCAAAAGCTGCACCTTTGTTAGAAATTAAGTCATCACACAAAGACAATATTGTCTCTAGATCGTTCTTTTTAAGTTCCTTTTTTTTGAATAGTTTTTGACCTACATCAGCGATTGATGAAATAATATCTTTTAAGTTAAACATGTTTTTCATCTCTAGTTTATACTTAAATATTCATAAAAAGATCTAATTGAAACAATTATTAAAAATGTTCCAAAAATCTTACTCAACAAACTTTTGTTAATTTTATATACTGCTCTAGCACCTAACCGTGCCATAAACATCGTCACAGGTACAAACACTGCAAATCCTAGCAAATTTATGTACCCTAAACTAAAAGGTGAATTAACATTATCAATTATCTTACCACTAGTTATCATTGTTATAGTTCCTGTAACAGAAATCAAAAATCCAACTGCTGCTGCAGTTCCAATAGATTTTCTAATATCGTAACCAAAAGTTCTCATAAAAGGAACCATTAATGATCCACCACCTATTCCAAGTGGTACAGAAATAAAACCAATAACAATTCCAGAGATATTTTTAATTAAATCTGAGATTTTCTTAGGATTTTCAACAAGCTTCTCTCTTAAAAAAATGAAGAATACTCCTACTAAAAAAGCAAATATTGAAAAAAATAAAACTAAAGCAGGTGTTTTTAAATTAACGGCTAAAAATGTTCCTGCTATTACTCCTGCTAAAATAAATATTCCAAAAGATTTAACCATTTTAAAATCTACAGCTTCGTGTTCCATATGTGTTTTTGTTGAGATGATTGATGTTGGAACGATAATTGCTAATGAAGTTCCAACTGAAAGGTGCATTCTAGTAACAATATCAAAATCTAAAACTGAGAAAGCATAATACAATGCTGGAACCATTATTATTCCTCCACCAACACCTAGTAAGCCTGCCATAAAACCAGCTACTGCTGCAGCGATAGCTAACACAACTAATAGATTTATAATTTCATTAATATTTGAGATTTCCATTATGTATTTGCCTGATTAGCTTTTTCATTATTTTGAACAATTGTCATTATATGTTTTGTTTTTTGAAAATCAGACTCTCTAGCCATTAAATTGTCACTTAAATATCTCTTCCATTCCTTTGATCCTATCTGGCCATGATACAAGCCTACTGTATGTCTCATAATATGATTAACTTTTGTCCCTAATTTAACTTCTTTACTTACATATTCTAAGAGCTTTTCAGCAACTTGCTCTCTAGTTGGATTAATTTCTGTATCAAAAATTTCTCTTTCAATTTCTACTAAAGAATATGGATTTTGATATATGGACCTTCCAATCATTACTCCATCACAATGATTTAGATGTTTGTTTATTTCTTCTATTTTAGAAATACCACCATTTATAATTATTTCTAATTCAGGATTTTGTTTTTTAATTTCATAAACCATGTTGTAATTGAGTTTTGGAATATTTAGATTTTGCTTAGGAGAAAGTCCTGTTAACATTGCCTTTCTAGCATGTAAAATAAATGTTTTTGTACCCGCATCTCTCATTTTGTGTATAAAATTATCTAAATACTCAAAGCTTTCTACATCGTCAAATCCGATTCTAGTTTTAGCGGTAACTGGAATTTTACATGAATTAACCATTGCACTTATGCATTCGGCTACAAGGTCAGGCTCTTTCATTAAACAAGCGCCAAACATATTTTTTTGGACCTTTTTACTAGGACAACCTAGATTAATATTAATTTCGTCATAGCCCATATCTTCTGCAATGTTTGCAACTTCAGCTAATTCATCTTTATTTGATCCACCAACCTGTAATGCTAGTGGTTTTTCCTCAGGACTATAAGATAAGATTTTTTTTCTATCCCCATTTATTGCAGATTTTGTAGCAACCATTTCTGTATAAAGCATTACGTTTTTACTCATTAATCTTAGGAAAAAACGATCATGTCTATCTGTGCAATCCATCATTGGAGCAACTGAGATTTTTCTATTAATTTTATTTTTAATATCCAAGAGGTTTACCCATTATTTTGTCAGGAAGCCATGTAACTATTTCTGGAAAGATACACAAAATTAAAATTGCTAATGCCATTATGATCATAAATGGTATAGAGCCTTTTAAAATTTCTGACAAACTTACATCTGGGGTAATGCCTTTTATTATATAAAGATTTAATCCAACTGGCGGGGTTATTAATCCTATCTCCATATTAATAGTAAATACAATTGCAAACCAATATGGATCAAAACCTAATGTAGTAATTACTGGTAATAATATAGCAGAAGTCATAACGATAACTGCTACTGGAGGTAAAAAAAAACCAGCTATCAAAAGAAATATATTTATTAAAAGAAATACAACCCATTTGTTTGAA
This sequence comes from uncultured Pelagibacteraceae bacterium, assembly GCA_902536575.1. GTDB lineage: Bacteria > Pseudomonadota > Alphaproteobacteria > Pelagibacterales > Pelagibacteraceae > Pelagibacter. Next base: position 83,698 of record CACAYA010000001.1, read on the forward strand.
CTTAGTTCAACCATGCTCTGGGCTAAAGACTGAGTTACGTAAAGTTGCGAAAGTGTAAAAGCAAAAAGATAAGAAGCTGCAATGATAAACATTATCATTACACTTTCTTTCATTGAGACTTTAACAATATTCCATATTTTTTTCGGTTGATAAATTTTGTAAACTATAGCTATTAATACAAAAACTAAGAATGCTCCTACACCAGATGCCTCTGATGGAGTTGCTACACCACCATATAACACATACAAGACACCTGCTATAATTGCTAGGAATGGAAGAACTCTAGGAAGCACTTCTAGTTTTTCTCTTAACGTTGGAGGTGTTCTATTTCTTAAAGCTTTTGCAGCATCCTTATCAATAAAGTAGCTATGAATAAGGGCCCAAATTGCAAACATACCTGCCAACATAAAACCAGGTACTAGTCCACATAAAAATAATCTTCCAATTGAGGTACCAGTTGCGATTCCGTAAACTATTAAAACTATACTTGGAGGAATTAAAACTCCTAATGTTCCTCCTGCTGCTATAGTGCCTGTAGCAATTTGGTCAGAGTAACCTCTTTTTCTCATCTCTGGTATCCCCATTGTTCCAATTGCTGCACATGTGGCTGGACTAGATCCACTTAAAGCTGCAAAAATTGAACAAGCACCAATATTAGAAATAACTAAACCACCTGGAAGCCTCCACAACCATCTATCTAAACCAGTATATAAATCTTTTCCTGCAGGAGAATTTGCTACTGCCATACCCATTAAAATAAACATTGGTATTGAAAGTAAGACAAATGAATTTAATCCTGCATAAAACGTTTCTGCAAAAACGTCTAACATTTGAAAACCCTCAAATGATACTAAGAGAACAATTGATACAAAGCTTAAACCAAATGCAATTGGAATTCCTGAAAAAAGAACAATTAAAGTAAAAACTGCAACAATTATAGCTATTATTAATGGGTCCATTTTTTTAGTCTGTCTGGTCGGTTAACTTTATAATTTCTGCGATGTACTGTAGTATCATTAAAATAGCTCCAATCATCATTGATGAATAAGGTATCCATAATGGAGGGTCCCAAACTGTTCCGGTTGAGTAATTTTTAGTAAATGCCTCTTCAACCATCAAAAAACCAAAATAAAATAGAATTAAAAAAAATAATAAACTTACTAATGAAGTAAAAATTTTTAATCTTAGAACGTTTTTTGAGGACAAAAAATCATATATCCATTCCATACTAACATGTGCCTTTTCACTTAAGACATAAGCGCTACCAATGAAAGTAGATGCAACTAACAACATTGTAACTAACTCAGTTTGCCATGTAATCGCTCTTTGAAAAAAATACCTCTCAAATACTAATTCAACAATTACCAAAATTGATAATAGTAAGGCTAAAACTGCAAACGCTCCACAAGCTTTAGCCGTAAAATCACAAAATTTTAAATATTTATTTTTCATAAAAAAAAACCCCTACTTATTTTTGATAAATAGGGGTTCTTTATATATTACTTTATTTAACTGCCAAAGCCATTTCCATTAGTTTATCTCCACCTGGAACTTTCTCAGCGAAAGCTTTATGGGAAGATTTCTTTGCAATCTCCACCCATGCAGCATGATCTTTTTCGTCCATGTAGACTAATTTAACACCTGCAGCTTTATACGCATCTTCAAACTTTTTGTCTAAGTTCTCAACTTGAGCTGTCATGTATTTTTCTGCAACTTTACCAGCAGCCATAAGTGCTTTTTGTTGTTTTGAATTTAAAGCATCATACGATTTTTTAGACATTAAAATTGGCTCATACATGAACCATAGTCCAAATTTTCCTGGAGGTGTTGCACAAGTTACTTGCTCATAAATTTTATAACTCACAAAACTTCCTGAACTAGTATTTGCGCCTGTTAATACACCTGTTTGAAGACCGGTATAAATTTCAGATGAAGGCATACTCTGAATACCTGCACCTGCTGCTTCTAACATTTGGTTAAACGCTTTTCCTGCAGCTCTCATAACCTGACCTTTTGCATCGCTCGGATTTTTGATGCATTTAGACTTAGAGGCAAATCCACCACCTAACCAAGCATCGGATAAAACAACTACACCTGCATCGGTTATAATTCTTTTAATTTCAGTCATCATAGGACCTTTATTAAATCTTAATGCGTGATCATGATTTTTTACAGTACCTGGCATTAAAGTTGCATCAAATTCTGGATGGAATTTAGATGCATATGCTAAAGGAAATGCAGAAATATCCAATTGACCAGTTGTCATTGGCTTCCACTGTTCTTTTGGTTTGTATAAAGATTTAGCTGGGTAGATTCTTATATCTATTCCAACGTTTGCTTTTTTAACTTCATCTGCAATTATTTGAACCATTTCGTGTCTTGGATCATATGAACCGTCAGCTCTTGGAGTTCCCGGCCATTGGTGACTTGCTTTTAAAGTTACAGCATAAGCAGAACCAATTAATGTGAACGCAAGAATAAACGAAGTTAAATATAAAGATATTTTTTTTAACATTTAATTCTCCCTCTATTGTTATTTATGATAGTTGTATTAAAATGAAGATATCGTTAAGAGTCAAGTTAACAAAAAATACAGTTAATTTTAACAATTATTATGGATGGACCCCTTAAAAACTTATTGGTAGTAGATTTGACTAGAGTTTTGGTAGGACCTTACTGCACTATGGTTTTATCGGATTTAGGTGCAAGAGTAATAAAGGTTGAGGCCCCTGAAATAGGTGATGATTCAAGAAAATTTGGTCCTTTTGTTGAAAATTACTCAGCTTATTTTATGTCTCTTAATAGAGGAAAAGAAAGCATAGCTTTAAATTTAAAAAATTCAGATGATAAAAAAATATTTGATAAAATTTTATCTAAAGCAGATATCTTAGTTGAGAACTTTAAACCAGGAACCTTAAAAAAATGGGGCTATGGTTGGGAAAAAGTTAGTAAAAAGTTCCCTAAATTAATTTATGCTTCAGCATCAGGTTTTGGACAAACAGGTCCTTTAAAAGAATTACCAGCTTACGATATGGTTGTACAAGGAATGGGTGGTTTGATGAGTGTAACTGGTCAGCCAAATTCAGAACCTACAAGAGTTGGTACTTCAATTGGTGATATTACAGCTGGTTTGTTCACAGCAATAGGTATCAATGCAGCTTTATATGATAGACAAAAAACTGGTAAAGGCATGTACATAGACGTTTCTATGCTTGATTGTCAAATAGCAATTCTTGAAAACGCAATTGCAAGATATTTATCTAAAAATGAAATACCTAAACCAATGGGCTCAAGGCACCCTTCTATAGCTCCGTTTGAAGCATTTAAAACTAAAGACAGTTATATAATCATTGCTGCTGGTAATGATAAATTATTTGAAAAGCTTTGTAATATTTTAGAAGTTCCTGAAATTTTTACTGATGAAAAATTTAACTCAAATTCTTCTAGAGCAAAATATATGGATGAACTTAAAACAATTCTAGAAAAAAAACTTTGTGCTAAATCAACAAATGAATGGGTTAGTCAAATGGAGAAAGATAAAATTCCCTGTGGCCCTATATTTAATATTAAAGAAGCGGTTGAAAATCCACAGGTTGAAGCAAGAAACATGATTGTAAAAGCTTATCATAAAGTAATAGGAGATTTTAGATTGGCAGGAAATCCTATTAAAATGTCTACATATGATGATCCTGATAAAAGGGGTGATATCCCTGATTTGGATGAACACCGAGAAAAAATAATAAAAGAATTTGTAAATTAAAATTTATTGGTCTTCTTGAGTATCTTCTTTAGCTGGCTCTTCACTATCTGAAACTTCGTCTAAAGATACTTCACCATCTTCATTCATAGTTTCCTCACCAACTGAACTATCGACATCAGCTTTAGCAGTTTCAGATAATTCTGCTAAATCTTCTTTTGTAACTTGAATTTTCTCTGGAGTTTTTCTTGCTCTTTTTGATGGAAGAATTGGGGTTCCACTTTTAGAAATTTCACCTTTGTATAAATTTTCAAAATCATCACCTATATCTTCATCATCTTCTGCAGTGTCATCAACTTGTTCAACATGTTTTCTAAGTTTATAAACTGCACTATCGGTTAAATCAGATACTTGAATTTTTTCTTCTGCAATTTCTCTTAAAGAAATAACTGTATTCTTATCATTATCTTTATCAATTGTTGGTTCTATACCAGCATTTAATTGAGTAGCTCTCTCTTTAGCTACTAATACTAATTCATAGGGGCTATCTACTTTATCGATGCAATCTTCTACAGTAACTCTTGCCATGCGCAGTATCTATACAGTGAGACCTATAAAATCAAGGAGTTTTTTATATATATTGTGGATTTAACTTACTTCTAACTAAATAAAGCAGAATTATTGAGGTCAAAATATATGCACCTGAAACAATGGCTATTTGCTCAATTGAAAATTTAATATCAATTAAAATACCAAATAATGCTGTTCCAAAAGCGGTAGCGAATACCATTAAAGCTGTTGTGAGAGCTTTAATAGATCCAATATGCTTAACACCATAAATTTCAGCCCATGTAGATGATCCTAATACATTAGCTAGGCCATTAGTAATACCTAATAAGCCAAAGAAAAAAAATGATGAAATCTCAACATCAAAATAAAACAGTACTACAGTTGAAAAAAAAAGAGGAACATTCATATAAATTAATAATTTTCTGCTAGTAAATTTATCAATCAAGAAACCTGAAATAAATAATGTTACCACAGATAATATTGAGTAGACCATGAAGGATTGTGCAATTACATATGGTCCCCAATCTTTTGAGCTTGTTATAAAAGATTGGTAAACAAATGTACCTGTTGCTATCCAAGGCATAGCTAACATGGTCATACAAATAATATAAAATCTGAAATCTTTCAAAACTTCTATTCTTTTCCATTGTTTTATTGGTTTGGTGATAACTTCGTTATTGCTATCTTCTCTGGTATCAAGTTTAACTTCTTTGACTAAAAAATATGAAGCAATTGGTAAAAATATAATTACTAAAATAGAAATAGAAACCCAGATATCTCTCCACTCTATAAATGTTAATAAAAAAACAATTAAAACAGGTAAGATAAATTCTGCTAAAGATAATCCCAACCAACACGTACTTAAAGCTCTACCTCTATTTTTTTCAAAAAAACGGGAAATTGTTGTGGTTGCAGTATGACTTGACAAGCCTTGTCCTGACAAACGCATTAAAAAAATTCCTACAAAAAGAAAAATAACTGAGGAAATTTTAGAAAAAATAAAACATGAAGCTGACAAAAAAATAATTACGTATGATGAAAATTTTAATATATTTATATCGTCAATTTTTTTACCTATCCAAACTAAGATAATACTACTTAATAGAGTAGCAGACGCATAGATTGAGCCAAATTGTCCATGTGTAATTGATAAAGCCTCTCTAATGCTTGAATTAAAAAGTCCTAGAAAAAAACTCTGTCCAAAACTAGAAAAAAATGTAAAAATAAAACCAAATAGAATTACTTTTAAACTTAAACTTTTAAACATAGATAAAAATTATGACTTGTAATGTTACTTTCATAGGTCTTGGGGTTATGGGTTACCCGATGGCAGGTTATATATCAAAAGCTGGGCACAATGTAACTGTTTTTAACAGAACTAAATCTAAAGCTGAAAAATGGATAAGTGAGTATAAAGGTAAAATGGCAGAAACACCAGCTGAAGCAGCAAAAGATGCTGAATATGTTTTTACCTGTGTTGGAAACGATAATGATTTAAGAGAGGTTACATTTGGAGATGGTGGTGCATTTAAAACGATAAAAAAAGGATCTGTATATATTGATAATACTACTGCCTCAGCAACTATAGCGAAAGAAATTCATGATTATGCAAAAAAAAATGGTTTTGGATCTCTTGATGCGCCTGTATCTGGTGGACAAGCAGGAGCAGAAAACGGTGCACTTACAGTTATGATTGGAGGTGATCAAGCTGATTTTGATAAAGCAAAAGATATAATCGATTGCTATAGCAAAAAAATGAAATTACTTGGTGGTCCAGGAAATGGACAACTTGCTAAAATGGTTAATCAAATTTGTATAGCTGGTTTAGTTCAAGGTTTGTCTGAGGCTATCAATTTTGGAATGAAAGCTGGATTGAAAATGGAGGATGTTATTGAAGTAATTTCAAAAGGTGCTGCACAATCGTGGCAAATGGAAAATAGATACAAAACCATGATTGATGATAAATTTGAATTTGGATTTGCAGTAGATTGGATGAGAAAAGATCTTAAAATTGCCATGGATGAAGCTAAAAATAACGGATCTCTGTTACCTGTGACTGAGCTGGTTGATAAATATTATGGAGAGATTCAGGAAATGGGTGGCAATAGATGGGATACCTCAAGTTTAATAAGAAGGTTTAGAAATAGATAGTATGCAACCAGCATACTACGAAGATTTCAGTGAAATAAAAAAAAAGATTTGGCATATGTTAGAGGATGCTGTTTCAAACCGTAACTCTCAATTTAGAATACCTACTTTTATGTGTGGTTATGGCTCAGAAATAAATGGGAGAATTGTTGTTTTAAGAAAAGCTGATAAAGAAAATGATGTAGTTCAATTTCACAGCGATATCAGATCGGATAAAATTGATATACTTAAAAAAAATTCTAATGCAGCAATGTTATTTTACGATAAAGAAGAAAAAATTCAGGTCAGATTAAAAGTTAAATGTATTGTAAATCATGAAAATGAAATTACAAAAAAATCTTGGGAAAAAACTCAACATATAAGTAGGAAATGTTATTTAGTAGATAATGGTCCTGGTAGTATTTCAGACGAGCCAACTTCTGGACTAAAACCTGAGCTTGATAATTTTGATTACACAAAAGAAGAAAGTGAAAAAGGTTATAAAAATTTTACCGTTATACAGTGTAAAATTAAGTCTATTGAATGGTTATACTTAGCAGCTAAAGGACATCGAAGAGCCAGATTTGATTTGGAAAATAATAAAGATAATTGGCTAGTTCCTTAATAACTAATTTTTTGTAAAATATTACCTTCAACACCTAAGAGATAATAACCTTGGCTATCTTTACTAAAATTTCTCGTAGAGCAACTTGGACCAAATCTTGTCTTCCAATTATATCTTCCAGCATCTTTTAATTTATTTATGATTTTTAAATAATTTGGATGCTTATATTTTCCAAGCTCAAATAAGCAAAAAATTTTATACGGATCATATGGATTTTCTCTAGTAGGTGTTATGTAAACTGAGTCCATTAATTGTGGACACATCTCTATATCGTGCGCATAGATTTTTCCAATTCTAGGACTGTTAGGATCTACTGAATTTAACATTAACCTTGAGTCTCTGTTCGTATAATGATTATTTTTTATCCCTGGTATACAATTTGTCCCCATTCCTTGGGTATGAAGTAATTCATGCAATGCAATTGCGGCTTTTCTTTTGTCAGTACCAACAGATTTATTTCGTAAAAATATTGAACCAAATCCTACTCCTGCCTCTCCACCGTCGACACTATTAATATCAGCAAAATTAAAATAAATTTTTTTATTATTTGTTTGACCTTTTTTTTTATATAAAAAAGGTGTTATAGTATTGTTGGCGTATTTATGAAGATTTTTAAAGTTTTTATCCATTCGTATAAAAGTAATATCTAATTTTCCATCTGATCTATAATCTAACTTATATTTACGTGGAACCTTGTCGCCATTTTTATTTTTACTAGTAGAAATTTCCATCCATTTATTCGCCATTAAGATAATTTCTTCCATTTTTCCATTTATATCTAATTCTCTATCCTCACTATCTTTGGCTAATAGATAGTTAAAATGAATTTGATAATCATCATTTACATCAGGTTGATCCTCAAAAAATCTCCCAGGTTTTTTATCATTTTCATCAATTTCCAAATTCATATTTGCACTTGCAACGGGTTCATCAATATTTGTCCAAACAATTTTGTCGTCAATTGCAAACAAAAAACATTCATTTTGAGTGTACTTTTTTGCTCCTTTCATACATCTTTTGTATGCTTGTTCATGTGCTTTATCATTTATTTCTTTTACAATTTTAAATCCAGTTGCCCATCCTCCTTCACTTGTTGATCCATAAAAAATTAATTTTTGTTTCTTTTTTTGAGATTTCTTAAGTTGTTTTTTGTACCATTCTTCAAAATCATACCAATAATGAATTTCTCCTGAGCCTGGGACTTTAATTTCTGCAAAAATATTATTTGTTAAAAATAAGGAAAATAAAATTATAATAAATTTTTTCATAACAAATATATTAAATCAGAAAAATCCCAAAAAAAATAGGATTTATACAATTTTTATTGAGACAATTTGTAAAAGAAAATTGTATTATCTCATGCTAGATTATTAGTTTTAAAAGGAGGAAATAATGAAAGCATATATAATGGGAAACTACACAGAAAAAGCATTTCAGGGTTTTTTAAAAGATCCTAAAACTGACAGAAAAGCAGTTGTAGAACAATTAACAAAAGCAATGGGTGGAACAATGCATAGTATGGATATCGTGCGAGGTTCATATGATTTTGTAGTTGTTAATGAATTAGCTACATTTGAGGATTTTGCAGCAGTTAAGCTTGTTGTAGAAGCTTCAGGTGCAGTTAAAAACTTAACTATGTTAGAGGCTATTGATTTTAATAAAGCCACAACTAAAGCAAGTGAAGTTGCTTCAGGTGCTTATAAAGCTCCAGGACAATAGTTGAGATTAATTATTTTTTGTCGTTATCGACAACTAAGCAGATTTCTGATTTAGTCAGAAATCTGCGACCTGTTCCATTGTCTAATGAGAACATGCCACCTATTCCTTTAACAGCATCAATAGTTAAATCTGTATGTTTCCACTTTTCATATTGATCACCATTCATATAAAAAGGAACACCACCTATTTCACCTAATTTAACGTCATTATCACCTAAAGGAAACTCACCTTCCTGAAAACACATTGGTGCACTCCCATCACAGCAGCCCCCAGATTGATGAAACATTAATTTTTCACCATATTTACCCTGAAGTTCAGATAACAAATTTAACGCTGAATTAGTTGCAGATACTTTCATTTTTAAAGTCCGGCCCATGATTTAGAATCATGGGCCAGTATATATTATTTATTAAAAGAAGCCTAATTTTTGCTCAGCATAAGAAACATGTAAGTTCTTATTCTGTCTGTAATGATTAAGCATCATTTTATGAGTTTCTCTTCCAACTCCAGATTGTTTGTAACCACCAAATGGAGAATGAGCTGGATAAGCATGATAACAGTTTGTCCATACTATTCCTGCTTGTATTGCTCTACCCATTCTGTAAGCAATATTTCCATTTCTCGTCCAAACACCTGCACCTAAACCATAAAGTGTATCATTAGCAATTTCTAATGCCTCTGCTTCATCTTTAAATTTAATTACAGATACAACAGGTCCAAAAATTTCCTCTTGAGAAATTCTCATTGAGTTATCAGCTTCAAAAATAGTTGGTTGGATATAGTTTCCTTTTTCCAAACCACTATTTAATTTACCGACATCTCCTCCTGCAAGAACTTTTGCACCCTCTTTTTTACCAAGATCTAGATAAGATTTGATTTTTTCCATTTGCTCAACTGAAGCTTGCGCTCCAATCATTGTTTCCATTTTTAATGGATTATCTTGGATAACAGCTTTTGTTCTAGCGATACATTTTTCCATGAATTTATCATAAATAGACTCTTGGACTAATGCTCTACTTGGACAAGTACAAACCTCACCCTGGTTTAAGTTGAACATTACAAAACCTTCAACACACTTATCTAAGAAATCATCATCTTTATCCATGATATCTTCAAAGAAAATATTAGGAGACTTTCCACCTAACTCAAGTGTAATTGGAATAATGTTTTGTGCAGCATACTGCATGATCAATCTTCCAGTTGTAGTTTCACCAGTAAATGCAACTTTAGCAACTCTTTTAGACGAAGCTAAAGGTTTTCCTGCTTCTAGACCAAAACCACTTACGATGTTTACAACTCCTGGAGGTAATAAATCTCCAATTAGTTCCATCATAACCATAATTGATGCTGGTGTTTGTTCTGCTGGTTTAAGAACTGAACAATTTCCTGCAGCTAAAGCTGGTGCTAATTTCCATGTAGCCATTAATAATGGAAAGTTCCATGGCACTATTTGAGCTACAACTCCCAAAGGCTCAGGTATGTTGTAAGAGTATTGTGAATTACTTATTTCAGCAACAGAACCCTCTTCTGCTCTAATAACTCCAGCAAAATATCTCCAATGATCAATCACTAAAGCTATATCTGCAGCCATACATTCTCTTATTGGCTTACCGTTATCTAAACATTCGGCAACTGCAAGCATGTCTTTATTTTGCTCAAGAACATCTGCAATTTTGTTAAGAATAACTGATCTTGTTGTAATATCTGTTTTTCCCCACTCTGGAAATGCTGCGTGAGCTGCATCTAATGCTGCTTCAACATCTTTTTCATTTGATCTAGCAACAGAACAGATAATTTCATTTGATATCGGACTTGGATTATCAAAATATTTGCCCGATAGAGGCTCTACAAATTTCCCATTAATGTAGTTTCCATATTTTGCTTTATACGGAAAATCTACTTTTAAATGAGAGGTGTCTAGAGCTGATGACACTTTTAATGCTTCTGCACTCATTTTTTCACTCCTCTTGTTTTATTAGACTTAATGTTATTAGATCTTCTAGATTTTTTTAAAGGTTTCTTGGTCGCAGACTTTTTTGTACTAACTTTTTTAGTCTTAACCTTTTTTTTTCTTTTTATTTTTCTAGAAGTTTTGACTAATTTCTTTTTTTTCTTTTTGGTTTTTTTAATTTTCTTAACCATTTATATAAATTAAATTAAAAACCTATTAAAAGGACTTGTAAACAAAACAATTGTGTCTTCAATCCTTGGTTGTATTTATTAGCTTGTTAAATAATGAAAAAATTATTTGATTTCTAATTACCTATTTTGGACAATTTTTTTTTTAATTTTTTAGATAATTTAGAGAACCATTCTTTTTCTTTTCCTGACTCAGGTAATACTTCTCCGTACTCGATCATTTGAGATGGAGGTAAATCAATAATATAAACCCAAACTTGAGTTTCATCTAATTTAGAATTTTCAATTACAATTTCTTTTAGATCGGAAATTAATTTATCTTTAATTTTTTTTGGTCTACCAGCTCTAATTTGACCAAGTAAAAATAATGAAGGCTCTTTAATTTTTTTGCCTCCCATGAAATGATTATTTTTTTTTGTTTTATTAAATATTACTTGAGCAAAATAAGTATTTGCCCCAGTTACAACATTATGAACCTTAGTAATTCCCTCTGCTAAATTTTTTTGCTGTTTAGAACTTAAATTAAAATTTGAATTAGTTACGGTATAAGTTGGCATAAAAATTAAAATATAGATTTTGAATATTTCTTCCAGTTATTCTGGTAATGCTTTGTATTTTCAACTATAGCCTTTTTTTCATCCTCAGTTACTTCTCTTATAACTTTGCCAGGTGAACCAACTACTAATGAGTTGTCAGGTATTTCCTTATTTTCTGTTATTAAAGCTTTGGCGCCAATGATGCAGTTTTTTCCAATTTTAGCTTTGTTAAGAATAACAGCACCAATACCAATCAAACTATTATCACCAATAGTGCATCCATGAAGCATAACCATATGGCCTATAGTTACATTTTTACCCACTTTTAAAGGACACCCTGGATCAGTGTGTAAAACGCTTCCATCCTGAACGTTTGACCCTTCACCAATAAATATGTTTTCAACATCTCCTCTTAAAACTGCATTAAACCAAATACTTGTGTTTTTCTCTAGAGTAACATCACCTATTATAGTTGCATTGGGCGCCACCCAATTTTCGCCTGAGTTTTTTGGTTTTTTATCTTTTAAATCGTAAAACATAATTTATATATTATTACATTATGCCAATACAAACTCCAATATGTGATTTTGGTAAAAAAGCTGTCCCATTTGAACTTAAATCAACTGATGAAAAAATTTTAAAACTTGAAGACATAAAAGGCGAGAATGGAACTTTAATAATGTTTATCTGTAACCATTGTCCATATGTAAAAGCAGTTACAAAAGATATCGTTGAAGATTGTAATAACCTTAAAAAAATTGGTATTAACTCTATAGCAATTTGTTCAAATGATTCAATTAACTATCCTGAAGATTCATTTGAAAATATGATAAAATTTGCAAATGAAAATAACTTTAGTTTTCCTTATTTAAGTGATGACACACAAGAAGTAGCTAAAGCTTATGATGCAGTGTGTACACCTGATTTCTTCGGGTACAATAAAAATTTAGAACTTCAATATAGAGGGCGAATGCGAGAATTAAAAAAACTTATCCCTGTAAGAAATGGTGAGAGTGATCTATTTCAAGCAATGAAACAGATTGCTGAAACAGGCAAAGGTCCAGAGGAACAAATTCCAAGTGCTGGTTGTGGCATTAAGTGGAAATTTGATTAATGTATTTAATCGTTACTAGAACTTTTCCACCTGAACTAGGTGGAATGCAAAGTTTAATGTGGGGTTTATCAAGAGAATTATCAAAAAACTTTATGATTAAAGTTTTTGCAGATTATATTGAAGGTCATACAGACTTTGATAACCAAGCATCTTTTTCAATTGAAAGAGTGGGAGGAATAAAGCTTTTAAGAAAATATAGAAAAGCCCAATTAATCAATGAATTTATCAAAGGTAAAAAAATAGAAGGGATTATAGGAGATCATTGGAAGAGTTTGGAGTTAATCAAATCATCAAAAAAAAAATATTGTCTAATTCATAGTAAAGAAATTAATCATCCAAAAGGTTCAAGTTTAAACAAAAGAATTTTAAATGTTTTGAATGATGTTGAGAAAGTAATAGCTAATTCACAATTTACAAAAAATTTAGCAATTCAGTGTGGTGTTAATGAAAATAAAATTGTTGTAATAAATCCTGGGATAGATCCAGCTAAGAAATTGGATAAAAAAACACTCACTAAAGTTGAGAGTTTGCTTAAAGTTAAAACTCCTAGGTTAATCACTGTTTCGAGATTTGATAAAAGAAAAAATCATGAGAAAATAATCATGGCTCTTAGAAACTTAAAGCAAATTTATCCTGATATAGTTTATATATGTGTTGGATATGGTGAAGAGGAGAAAAACATTAAAAATCTTGTTAAAGAATTAGATTTAGAAGGTCAGGTTATGTTTTTTAAGGACATAACTAATGATCTAAAAAATGCTTTAATTGCAAAATCTAATCTATTTGTAATGCCGTCAATAATACACAAAACATCTGTTGAAGGATTTGGAATTGCCTATATAGAGGCTGCACAATATGGAATTCCTTCTATTGGCGGAAAAGATGGTGGAGCAGCAGATGCAATTGATCATGAAAAAACAGGTTTAATTTGTGATGGAAATAATCTAGATGATCTTTACTCATCTATAAATGCAGCTTTAGAAAATAAAAAATATTTAGAATTTGGAAAAAATGCAAAAGAATTTGCAACTAAATTCCAATGGTCTAAAATTATTGAAGATTATAAAAAAAATCTTAACTAATTTCTTTTCTTAAAAGTTTTATATATATGCCAAATTACAATATTGAAATAAGATTTTTAAATTTAATTTATAGGCCAAGGCAATTCAATATAACCTTGTAAAATTCCTGGAGGAAAATCCATTATCATAAAATGAGAAATTGCTGCGAGAGCGATCCATACACCGATTGAACTAATTAAACTAAATCTAAAACTTGCTCTTGCAATTTTTGATAAAAAAATAAAAACAAACAAACCAATAGATATATAAAATCCTACAATTACTGATAAAAATAATGGAGAGATAAACCAGAAAATAGTTAGCCACTGACTTCTAATTTCTGTATTTTCCAAAAGTAAATTTTCTGCATCGTGGAATACCTTTGAGCCAGATTTACTTACAAACATTTGAATTCCTATAACTACACAGAATAAAAACATAAACAGACCAACGCTAATTGGAAATATTTTACCTAAATATTGTAAATGGTCTGTTACAAATATTGTATAAACAGATATTACTGACAATAAAATTAAAAAAACCCATTGCGGTCTAGATTTAGCATTGAGTATATCTGATTTAGTATTAGCTATTTTGTCTTTTTTATTAATTATTTTAATTCCTGAATAAATTGAAAAAGCAGATATCAAAATTAAAACTAAAAAAATCGGTCTAATAAAAAGCTCAGAAAAAGTATAAAATTGCATTGTCTGATACAAGTATGTTTCAATACTATCGCTTAAGACAAAACCAATCATTAAAGCAACCCTAGAATAATCAAATCGTTTCATATAAACAGCAATTACTCCAATAAAAGTTGCAAATATCAAATCACCCCATGATCTTGTTGAGTTAAAAATTGCAAATAATATTAATGAAATTAAAAATGGTGCAAGAATTGTGAAATTTATAGTTGTTAACTGTGAAATTGGTTTAGCCATTGCTACACAAATTATTGCGCCAAATATATTAGCAACTGCTAATGACCAAATTATTGTGTAAATTAGATCTAGTTGAGTATCCACCATTGTTATGCCTGGATCAACACCTAGTAATATTAATCCACCCATTAAAATTGCAGTTCCACCAGATCCAGGAATTCCAAATAATAATGTGGGTATTAGTGCTCCACCTTCTTTGGAATTAGAACTAGATTCAGGTCCAATAACACCTCTGATGTCACCTTTTCCAAAATTTTCATTGTTTTTTACAGTTGTTTTTGCATGACTATAACTTATCCAGTCTATACAAGATCCTCCAATACCAGGTATCAAACCAATAAGACTTCCAATAAAAGAACACCTTAGTACTAAAAACTTGTTACTTAAAAAATCTCTTAAACCTTTAAACCATCCAGATTTTTCTAACTCTGCTTTTTCAGATACAGCTTTATTTGATCTCAAAAGTTCTACAATTTCAGGGAACGCAAAGATAGAAATTGCAACCACCATCAAATGGATACCTCCTCCTAAATACATTACAACAGGGTTTTGAACCTCTAATATCGTGCTAAAATCTAGTCTATATTCAGAACTTGCTGGTGAAATACCTATACAACCAATTATCATTCCAAGACATGCTGCAACTAATCCTTTGAAAATACTTGATCCGGTTAATGTTCCAACAACTGATATTCCAAAAATTGCCAACATTAACATCTCACCAGTTCCAAAAGCTAAAATAATTGGTTTTGCAATTTGTATAACCATGGTGAGTAGAATTGCTCCAAAAAGCCCACCAAACAAAGATGAAAAAAAAGCAGCTGACAACGCTCTTGCTGCTTGTCCCTTTTTAGCTAAAGGAAAACCGTCCATAACTGTTGCTTGTGCAGAAACTGAACCTGGAACTCCTATTAAAACTGCTGGAAAAGTATCGGAAGTTGCAACAACCGATAATAATCCCATCATCATTGCTATTCCTGAAATTGGTTCCATTCCAAAGACAAATGGAAGTAACAAAGACAACCCTACGGTTCCACCAAATCCTGGAATTACTCCAACTACTAAACCAATTAAAACACCGAGAATTAGAAAAAATAATGACGGACCTGAAACAATAGTAGCAAGTGCAGCAAATAATGCTTCAAACATAATTTTTATATCATATAAAAAAAAAGGGGGCATGGCCCCCTTTTTTTAATTAATTGAATTAAGCTTTTACTTGGTATCTTTCCAAGATTGTAAGAATTTTTCAGACTTACTGTCTATAGAAGTAGCTTTTTTTAGTGCAGATTTTAAAGCTTTAGAACCAGTAACTTGATCATACTTACCTAGTTTTTTGTTTAAAACTTTCATTGCCGCTGGATCATTTACAATTGCTGCCGCAGCACTCTGCCAAGCTTTAACAACATCTTTTTTAGCTGATTTAGGAAGCATCACATATTTTTGTGTTGCAAAACCAGCATAAAATAATGCTGTCCAAGATTTAGCTTCTGTTCCTTTAAATTTATTTCCTGTTACCGCTTCATAAACTTCTGGAAATGCTGGAAGATCTGGAAAGTTAGGATCTCTCTCAACTTTACCACCAACTGGTGCTCCCCAAGTCATTATCGGAACCATTTCTCCTTTTTCTACTAAAGGTCTTACATGTTTTAAATATGATGCTGTAGTTTGATAATCAACTGTTGTTTCACCTCGTAAGATTGCTGCTCTTCCTGCTTTTCTTCCTTTCATGCCATATACAACATTTACGTCTACACCCATCATGTCGAACGCTAAAATTGGAACAGCATCTAAAGAAGTTTTCCCTTGAGACCCATAAACAAGTTTAGAACTTTTAAATTTATCGAAGTCTTTTATTATATCAGTTACTCCCATTTCTTTTCTAACATAAACAACTCCGCCTGTACCACTTGCAAAAATTGGAACCATATTTTTATAGTTGTATCTTACTCTTTCATCTTTAAAGATAAATGGCATTTGAACTGATCCAGACGTTCCGAATACAACCATACCATCTTTATCTTTTCCATGTTCAGCAAAATATTTATTTGATGCACCGATAGCTTTTCCATCAGTTACGTTTTTTACAACTACTGTAGGATTGCCTGGTAAGTTTGCACTAAACGCAGGTCCGATTGCTCTAGCCCATGTATCAGAACCACCACCTGCTTTAAATGGTATCCACATAGTTACGGTCTTTCCAGTATAGTCTACTGCTAATGCAGCAGTAACTGAAAACAACGAGGCAGCTAAAACTGCTAGTATTTTTTTTAACATTTATTATCCCCTGTTATTAATTTAAATTTAGAAAAAGTTAGATGTATTTTTTGTAACTTTCAATAGTAATTTTTGGTATTAAATATTCCAACAAATTACCAACGACTTTATATATTTGATGTACTTTGAACATTTTTTGTATTAAAAAATTTTATAATGAGTGATCAAATTAAAATACCTTGTATGTTTATGAGAGGTGGTACTTCAAGAGGGCCGTATTTTTTAAAAAAAGATTTACCTGAGGATACATCAAAAAGAGATAAAATTCTACTAGCAGTTATGGGCTCACCTGATATTAGGCAAATTGATGGATTAGGTGGTGCTGAACCAGTCAAAAGTAAAGTAGCTATTATAGATAAGTCGAAAGAGGATGGAATAGATGTTGATTATTATTTTGCTCAAGTAAAAATTGATGAGCCAATTGTAGATACTAAACCTTCATGTGGAAATATTTTAGTTGGGGTTGGGCCTTATGCAATTGAGAAAGGTTTAGTTAAAGCAAAAAATGGAGAAACCTCAGTCATAGTGAGAGATAAAAATACTGGTATGAAAATAGAGCAAATAGTTAAAACACCTAATAAAATAGTACAGTATGAAGGTGATTGCTTTATAGATGGAGTTCCAACACCTGGCTCACCTATAAAATTAAAATTTTTAAATATTATTGGCTCACAAACAAAAAAATTATTTCCAACTGGTAATTCACTTGACCAAATTGATGGAATTAATTTCACTCTTATCGATTGTGCAGTTCCTATGGTAATCTTTAAAAGTTCTGAATTAGGATTAAAGGACAATGAAACTTTTGAGAAATTGGATGGTGATAAAAATCTTATAAATAGGATGGACTCTATAAGAATAAAGATCGCTAAAGAAGTTGGCTTAGGTGATGTAGCAAATTCTGTAATCCCTAAAACCGCAATTGTAAATAATTCTGACTCGGCAGACATAAGCTCAAGATACTTTATGCCATGGAATTGTCATCCAGCTTACGCGGTAACAGGATCAATGGCTTTATTAGCTGCGTGTAAATCAAAAAATACTGTTTGTTCAGAATTTTATAGTAACTTTTCCGAAAGAGGGCCTTTTACACTTGAACACCCTTCTGGTTTATTAAAAATTGATTATGAGGTTAACTATAAAAATGAGATGATAGAAGACATAAAAGTTACTACAACAAGAAGTGCAAGACTAATAATGTCTGGAGATGTTTTTGTTAAAAAAAGTTTACTATAATTTTTAAACTTAATTTTCACTTAGAGATCTAATTAATTTTTCAAATACTTTTTCAGCAGATAATTTTGACAAATCACTTACTTGAATAGCTTTAAAATTTTCCCTCTCTATACTTACTTTATAAGCTGTTGTGTGTGCACCAAATAAAGCAATTCCTTTTGATCCTAAATGAGCTGTCATATGAGCAGGACCAGTATCATTTGCAACAACAAAAGAGCTATCTTTTATCAATGCTGCTAACTGCGAAATATCCAAAGCTTTATCTTTATCTAAAACACACAATGCATTCATACTTGATGCTTCTTCAATTTCATCTGGTCCAGGTGCTACTACTACTTTAAATTTTTTTTCTGCTCTTTCATTTATCATAGAAATTAAATTATTATAATATGGCCACTTCTTAAATTTTAAATGAGGTGAACAAAAGGGAAAAAGAATAATATATTTTTCAAGTTGATAATAATTTTTTATTTCAGAAATTTCTGATGTACTCCAGGAAAAATTAGGGATTAAAGTATGGATAGTATTAATTCCAGAACTTTTTAATTGATGATCAAATCTAGATAATACTGAGTCTTTATCAAAATCTTGCTTTGTAGTACCTTCAGGTAATGTTGTATATGTAGATGACCACACTTCTTTTGTTGCCTTAGGAAATAATATTTTTTTATAAAAAGATGTTCTGCTAGAGTTTTGAAGATCGTAAATTTTGGTGAATTTAAATTTCTTAATATTTTTCATCAATGAATATAAATAAAAGAGATTAAATCTTGATAATCGCTTATCTAAAATTACATTAGAAACATATGGATTTTTTTTAAATAAATCAAAAAATGGTTTTGTTGTTAATAAATACACTTCATCATCCTTGTGATTTTCAGAAATATCTTGAATTGCTCCACATGCTTGCACTATATCACCCAATGAACCATGTTTAATGATTAAAATATTAGACATATTTTTAACAACTTAACATAGTATATTTTTTTATGAATAAAATTCTAATTGAAGTATCTGTTGGTGAGTTGTTAGACAAAATTTCTATCCTCGAGATTAAACAAGAAAAAATCAAAAAAACTGAAAAATTAAAATTTATTAACGAAGAACACTCGATTCTTAAAGATCAATTAAATAAAAATGTAAAATCTAATCAAAAGCTAAATGAACTTTTTGAAACATTAAAAAAAATTAATGCAAAATTATGGATAATAGAGGATGATAAAAGACAATGTGAAAAAGATAAAGATTTTAAAGAAAAATTTATCAAACTTTCAAGAGATGTTCATTTTCTTAATGATGAACGAGCTAAAATTAAATTAGAAATTAATAACCTTACTGGTTCAAAAATTAAAGAAATTAAAGAATATACTAATTATTAATCTCTTTAATTAAAATTTACCTTTTTTGTTTGAACCATTATAAAAAATTTTTGATAACTCTTTATTTGCTTTGTTCTGAGAAATAATTTCATTTTTACCCATAAGTGTTAAGGGTATTTCAGAATATTCATGATAATTATACTTGTCTTCACCTCTTGCTTTTTGAACATACATTTTTCCTATAACCTGCTTAACATTAGTGCCAATATAACTTTGAATAACAAAGCCAATTCTTCTGTCATCACTATTGTTTAACCCTGAACCATGAACAATTAAAGGGTGGTGTAATGATATTTCTCCTGCTTTAAGAACTATAGGATCTGTTTTATCCAAAGAAACATCTTTAATTGTTTGACCACGCGTTAACAAATTATTTTTATCAAATTTTTCCTCATGAAATTTTAAATTTTCTTTATGAGAGCCTGGTAACATTCTCATACAACCATTGTTTTCGTTTGTGTCAGTAACTGCAAGCCAAACTGTAACCCAATTATGAGGCTCCAAACCTATGTATTTTGCGTCTTGATGAAAACTAACAAATCCTTTTTCCTTTTTTTCTTTTATAAAAAGCGTAGTACCACAAATAAGTATATTCTTCCCAATGATACTCTCAACTGCGTCTAGGATATTTTTATTTAAACAAACTTTATTTAATACAGGTGAAATTAAATGAACATAATTACGATTAATTCCCTCTAAAGCACCTGGCCAATTTTTTTCAATTTTTTCAATTTCATTTCTTATCTCCTTTGCTTCATTAGAGGTTAAAGCACTTAATGGAGAGATATATCCTTTACTTCTATAATGACTTATTTGATCTGTACTAAACATCGTCATTGAGAAAAACTATATTTTTTTTCTAAATATTTAATAAAGTTATGGATAATAAAAGTCATAAATAAATATATTCCACCAGCAACAATAAATACTTCTATTGGTTTAAATGTTGTCGATATTATATATTTTGCTACACCAGTTAAATCCATTAATGTTACTGTACTTGCTAGAGATGTTCCCTTCATCATTAATATAATTTCATTTCCATAAGCTGGAAGAGATTGTCTAATAGCAATTGGAATTTGTATTTTATAAAAAATAATTTTATTCGATATTCCTAGGCTTTTACCAGCTTCAATTATTTCTGGCTTTATTGTTTGAAATGCTGACCTTAATATTTCTGATGTATAGGCGCCAGTATTTAAAGTAAAAGCTATGATTGCACACCAATAAGGCTCTTTTAAAATAACCCACAAAAAAGACGACCTTAAATATTCAATTTGTCCTAATCCAAAATAAATTATGAAAATTTGAACTAGTAAAGGAGTTCCTCTAAACAAATAAGAATATCCATAAGCAAATTTATTTATAAAAATATTTTTATTTAATCTTAAGATTGCAAATAAAAACCCAATGATTAACCCAAAAAATAGTGATGCAGATAATAATTTTAAAGTTACAACAGTTGCGCCTAAAAGTTTAGGAAAACTAGTGAACATTAAATCAAAATCCATTAATATCCCCTGCTATACTTAATCTCTAATCTGTTAATAATTTTCATACTGATATAAGTGAGCATCAGATACAAAATTGCTGCAAAACAATAAAAGAACAAAGGATCCCTTGTAGAGCCTGCTGCAATGTAGGATTGTCTCATAATTTCTACAAGTCCGGTCACAGAAATTAAAGATGTATCTTTTAAAGTAATTTGCCAAACGTTACTTAAGTTTGGAATCGCTAGTCTTAGCATTTGAGGCAAAATAATTTTAAAAAAGTAAATATATTTATTAAATCCTAAAACTTTTGCAGCTTCAAACTGACCTTTATCAATTGATTGTAGCGCTCCTCTAAATACTTCAGTCGAGTATGCTCCCGATATTATCCCTATTGAAAATGAACCAGTTAAAAAAGCGTTAATTTCTATATAATCGTTATAACCAAATATTGAAGCAACAAACATAATTGCTCCACTTCCACCAAAGAAAAATAAATAAATTACAAGAAGCTCTGGTACACCTCTAATAACTGTAGTGTATGCATTACCAATTGTGTTTAAAATTTTATTATTAGATAATTTTAATGGAGTAATTAAAGCAGCAAATATAAAGCCTATTATCATTGCGGTTATTGAAACCGCAATTGTCATTAAGGTTGCAAATAATAACTCGTCTCCCCAACCCTTATCACCAAAATATAGAAGTTCCATAATATAGGTGGCTAATTATAGCCACCCATAAATAATTTATTACATAGAAGCGTCAAAACCAAAATGTTTTATAGCAAGCTTGCTAATAATGCCATCATCTCTAGCTTTATCAATTGCTGCATTAAAATCATTTAAAAGTTTAGAGTCACCTTTTCTAATACCTACACCAACACCATTACCAAAATCTCCACCTGCAAATGTTGGTCCCGTTAATACAACTCCTTTACCAGATTTTTCTGCATAATCTGTAAAAGCAACTGCTGCAGCTAGTGCTGCATCTATTCTACCAGCAGATAAATCTAAGTTTACCTCATCTTGAGTTTTGTAAGTTCTAATTTTTACATTACCCATTAAACCAGACTCTAAGAAGTTTTGGTGAATTGTTGCTGTTTGCACACCAATAGTTTTACCTTTAAATGCTTTGTTCAAAACATCTAGTGTTGCTTGTTCATCAGCACTTACGTCAGATAAATTTATAGCTGACAATGTTTTAAGGCCTTCGTTTTTCGATCCTTTCATAACAGCTAACGACGCAACTTCATCCGCATAACCTTGAGAGAAGTTTATTGTTTTCATTCTCTCGCCAGTTATTGACATTCCAGCCATAATGGCATCAAATTTTCTTGAGACTAAAGCTGGTATCATTCCATCCCAATCTTGCTCTACAATAGTGCAATCATGATTCATAATTTTACATAATTCATTTGCTAATTCGACTTCAAAGCCAATCAAATTTCCCGCTGAGTCTTTAGAATTCCAAGGTGGATATGCACCTTCGGTTCCTATTTTAATTTGATCTGCAATAGAAGAAATTGTTAGAAATGACGATATTAATATACCAAGTCCTAATACTTTTAATTTTTTCATTTTTTTCCTCCAAAAATTTTAAGGATTATTTCATAAAATTATTGTTTTAAAAAGAAAAATTAATGATTTATTGAGGAGGAAAAATTCCAAGAACAATCAAAACTAGGTATGTATACTCTTGACAATTTTGTATTTCCAAAATTTTGATTAAAAACATTCTGCCAATTTTCAACCTGTTGTGGTTTTTTATCTTGGCTACCAACTTGTGCGGTAATAACTCCTTTAGGTTTTAAAATTCTTACTAACGAATCCATGTTCTTCGATGCTAAATCTATGCAAAATTGATCATCGTTTAAATCTACATAGATGTGATCGTAAGTATCATCTCTTACAGACTTAATGCTTTCAAAAGCGTCACCCCAAACACACTTAACAGAATTTTTCTCTGTTGCTTTTTTACCAATATCTCCAAGATGTTTATTACATACATCAACAACCTCGGGATCTAGTTCATACCAATCTATAAAGTTGAAATTTTTTGAAATACATTCTCTTGCAACCCCACCATCGCCACCACCAATTATTGCGGCTCTTTCATTTTTTTTATTTAGATTTAAACCAGAACCTACAAAAGTTGAGCTATATAAATATTCGTCTGTGGTTGCTACTTGGATTTCACCATCAATAAAGAGAGATTTTCCAAATTGTTCTAATTCCAGAATTTCAATATGTTGCCCTACTTTTGATTTAAAATCTTCCAAAATATCTTTTACCACATATGATTTCTGTAGACCTGGTGAGCTATAAATATCATGATAAAGAGATTTGGTATCTCTATTAAACTCTTTTTTAACTATTCTTGTATGTTCAAATTCCTTTTTAATAATTTCTGTGGCAACAGAAGGATTTATCTTTCCGCATGTAAAAAAATCAAAGCTAATTATTCCTTTCTCAGGAAAAGTATGAAAGCTAATATGGCTCTCTGCTAACAAGGCTAAAATTGTAAAACCTTGCGGTTCAAACTTATATTTGGAAACATTAAGTATTTTAACTTTTGCAGCTTTAGCTATATCGTAAATTACTTTTTCGAAAACAGACGGGTCATACTCCTTGGTAGTTCCTATAATATCTAGAGTTATATGTTCACCAACTTTAGTCATTTATCTCCTGATTTTGAGGTCTTTGATATAGATATTGTTTTTATTTTCAATTAAAAAATTATAATTCAAATTCTTTTAATTTATTTTGAAAGAGTTTTGCCCCTTTTTTACAATTTTCTATCCAGTCACTTGGTGCATTTTCATCTGCATTATCTGATACATACTTAAAACATCTAAATTTAATATTTTCTAATTTACAAACCTTTGCTAAAGCGTATGCCTCCATATCAACAAAATCTACATTCATTTCAATTTTATTATTTACAAAACTATCTCCACTGCCACAGGAAAAGCCTTCATCAGAATTAATTATTTCGTTGATTTTATCAAAAGGAGTTTCACCTAATTTAAAGTCAAGCAACCCTCTTACGTCCATATCTCTTTGATAAAATTTTGTACATTCAACAATACCAGACATTCCTTGTTTAATGGCACCTGCACTTCCAAAATTTATTACTTGATTAGGTTTAAATTTATTGATTAATTTTAATAAATTATACGTAGCATTAATTTTTCCAACACCAATATAATGAAAATAATCTAGACCTGGAGTTTCTTCTTTTAAAGCTGCAACAAATAATTTATTCATGACAAATGAACTTGAAAAAATATATTAGATCAATACCAGATTATCCTAAAAAAGGAATTCTTTTTAGGGACATTACAACTTTGATTAAAGATGAAAATGCTTTTACTGAAACAATCAATCAAATTGTTAAGCGTTCCAAAAAATTAAATTTTACCAAAATAGCAGCAATAGAATCTAGAGGATTTGTTTTTGCTTCAGCAGTTTCATATTTGCTAAAAAAACCTTTAATTATGCTTAGGAAAAAAAATAAATTGCCAGCTGATGTTCATTCAATAGATTTTAAACTTGAATATGGTACAGCAACTATTGAGGTACATAAAGATTCTATAGGAGATAAAGACACTGTTTTAATTATAGATGATTTAATTGCAACTGGAGGAACAGCAGAAGCAGCAGCAAAACTTGTAGAAATTTCAAATGGAAAAGTTGCTGCTTTTATATTTGTTATTAATTTATTTGATCTCGGAGGGTCAGATAATTTAAAAAAAAATAATTACAAAGTTGAGAATTTAATTGATTTTCCAGGTCACTAATTGGTAGCGGGAAGTGGGATCGAACCACTGACCTCAGGCTTATGAGTCCTGCGCTCTAACCAACTGAGCTACCCCGCCATAACTATTGAAGTCTTATAATATAAATCTTTATTGTTTCAATATACTTTTAAAGAATATTTATCGTCTAAATAATAAAAAAAGTCGTTATTGAACAGACTAAACCAATTAATAAAATTGAAATTAATATATTTTTTTGAAAATTTTTTTTTTTATCTAATCTAACCCTGTTGAGTAAAATATTTACATCAGTAGTTTTAATCTGTTTACCTAATTTATTTTCAGTTGTTAATCTATCTTTAGTAAAATTTGTATAATTTCGAGACATTTATAAAATTTAATTTAATCATCTAAGATTAAACAAAACAATTAAATATTTAAGTAATGTTAGATTTTTTTATAATTACTTTGTTTTAGTGGTTTTTCTATAAATTTCGCCTGATATTTTTGTTTCTCAACCTCTATAAAAATGTCACTGCTTAACAATTCATCAGTCGAATAGTTATTACTTATGTATCCAAAAGCTAAATTTTTTTTAAAATTAAAAGAGTAGTTGCCTGAAGTTGTCCTTCCGATAATTTGATCTTTAAAATATATTGGTTCATCATGAAGTAGCAATGGTGAGCCTGGTTTGTTATCTTTAAGTGTGAGCATGACAAATTTTTTATCAATTTTTTTGCTTTTAATTTTTTGAAGGGCCTCTTTACCGATGAAATCAATTTCTTTTTTATTACTAATAGTGAATGTTAAACTGGATTGAAATTGATTTTCTTCTGGAGAAATATCATGCCCCCAATGCAAAAAACCACTTTCCATTCTCATGGTATCTAAAGCATGCATTCCACAATTAGAAAGATTAAATTGCTTGCCTTTATCAGTAATTAATTCGTAAATTTTTTTAGCCTCAGAAATCTTTACATATAATTCATATCCTAGTTCTCCAACGTATGATAATCTTTGAGCCCAAATTTTTGTGTTATCGATTTTAATATATTTTGCATATCCAAACTTAAAATTTTCATTTGTAAAATCTTCTTTACTTATCTCTTGCATTAAAGATCTGCTCTTTGGACCAAATATACCAAATACACAATAATCATCTGTTACATCTTTAAGATCAATTCCATCTGTCAAATATTTTTTAATATGAAATTTATCTCTTTCTCTTGTAGCTGCTGAACTAATAATTCTAAAATGATTATGATCAATACAGATTACTGTCAAATCAGTTTCAATACCTCCATCTTCATTTAACATTTGAGTATAAGTGCACTTTCCAACTTCATTTTTAATATTTGCTGTGCAAATTCTTTGTAAATTTTTATGCGCCTTATCTGATTTGATTTCAAATTTTGAAAATGGTGTTAAATCAAATAAACCTAAATTATTTAACGTATTACTTGTTTCATATTCAACAGCTGGATACCAATTCTGATAGTTATAACTGTATTGATATTCTGTTTTCTCCCCATCAAGAGCAAACCACATTGGTCTCTCATATCCTGCTGATACACCAAAGCATGCTCCAAAACCTTTTAATAAATCATGATGTGGTAAAATTTTTATGTTTCTTGACGTTTTGTGTTGTTTGTATGGCCAGTGCATTCCATACAAATCACCTAAAGACTCTGTAATTCTGTCTTTAATAAAACTTAGTTCAGAATGAAATTTCTGAAATCTTTTTATATCGTAATTAAAAATATCTTCATTTATATGACCATTAATTAACCATTCAGCAGTTGCTTTTCCAACACCTCCTCCACTTCCAATTCCAATACTATTTAAACCACAGCTGACAAATAAATTTTTTACTTCCGGCACTTCACCCAACAAAGAATTGGTATCAGGGGTAAAAGATTCTGGACCTGAAAAAAATTTTCTAATACCTATTTTTTCTAATACAGGAAACCTTTTCATAGATTTTTCCAAATAAGGTTCAAAATGCTCAAAATTTTCAGGAAATTCTCCAAAAGAAAAATCTTCTGGTACTTTATTAGTCTTATCAAATGCAGGAATAGATTTACCTTCAAATATTCCAATTAATAATTTTCCAGCATCCTCTTTAAAATAAACACTGCTATCAAAATCCCTTATTATAGGTAAAGTTGGTGAAAGTTGTTCTATCGGCTCAGTAATTACATAAAAATGTTCTGCAGGATAAAGAGGGATACTAACTCCAATCTTTTCACCAATTTGTCTTGACCACATTCCAGTTGCTAGAACAACATACTCACACTCTATGTCTTGACCATTAACTCTAACACCATGAACTCGTCCATTTTTAGTCAATATAGTTTCAACAGGTGATTGTTCATATATATTTGCTCCTCCTTTTCTTGCTCCTTTTGCAAGCATATGGGTAACACCACTTGGATCAGCTGAACCATCACCTGGCATTAAAACTCCACCTTTTAAATCTTCAGTGCTCATCATTGGATAATTTTTTTTAATCTCTTCTTTATCAAGTATCCTTAAATCAACATCATAAAGTTGTGCAGTTGTTGCTTGTCTTTTAAGTTCTTGCCAACGACTGTTAGTTTGAGCAATCGAAAGTGCACCATTAAGTCTTAGTCCTGATGAGTGATCGACTTCCTTTTCTAAATTTTTATATAAGTCTAAAGTATATTTTCTAATTTTAGTTACTGCAGCTGATGGACCTAACTGACTTACTAATCCTGCAGCATGCCATGTTGTCCCTGATGTTAGTTGGTCTCTTTCTAATAAGACAACATCTTTCCAACCAAACTTTGTTAAGTGATAAGCAACAGAACATCCAATCACTCCGCCACCAATTACAACAACTTTTGTGCTTGAAGGATACTTTTTATCCATCACTAATTTTTGATAGCTTCTCCAGGCTCTACAAAACTATGACCAAAAACATCTGCAACAGCTTTATAGGTTACATGACCTTTGTGAATATTTAGTCCTGCTAAAAAATTCTTGTCTTCACCTAGGGCTTTTTGATAACCTTTGTTTGCAAGTTTTACTAAAAATGGAAGTGTAGCATTATTTAAAGCTAACGTTGATGTTCTTGGCACACCACCTGGCATATTTGCTACACAATAATGTACAACATCATCAACTATATATGTTGGATCTCCATGGGTAGTAGGTTTACTTGTTTCAACACAACCACCTTGATCTATAGCAACATCAACAATTACCGATCCACGTTTCATAAATTTTAACATTTCTTTGGTCACTAATTTAGGTGCTTCAGCACCAGGAATTAAAACACCTCCAACTAAAAGATCAGCCTCTGATAATAATTTAATTAAATCAATTTTATCACTTTGTTCTGGAATAATTTTATCACCAAACATTTCTGTTAGTTGTTTTAATCTTTCCTCTGATTTGTCAACAATATGTACTTTTGCCTGCATTCCAGTTGCAATAACTGCTGCATTTTCTCCAACCACACCACCACCTAAAATAACAACAGTTGCTCCTGTGACACCAGGTGCTCCTCCTAACAAAAGACCTCTTCCGTTTTGATTTTTTTCAAGACAATGAGCTCCAGCTTGTACTGACATTCGACCAGCAACAGCACTCATAGGAGCAAGTAAAGGTAATCTACCATTATTATCAGTTACAGTCTCATAAGCGATATTAATACTCTTAGATTTAATTAACCCTTCAGTTAATTCTTTAGCTGCTGCTAGATGTAAATATGTATAAACAATTTGATTTTCTCTAATCATTTCTACCTCTGATTTTTGAGGCTCTTTAACTTTAACAATAATTTCAGTATCATCAAAAATATCTGCTGCAGAGTTAGCAATTTTTGCACCAGCTTTTATGTATTGTTCATTTTCAAAGCCAGCTTCAAAACCCCCATTGTTTTCAATAATTACCTCGTGACCTTCAGAAACTAAAGTTTTTACACTTTCAGGAGTTAGACCAATCCTGTTCTCTTGAGGTTTTATCTCTTTAGGTACGCCTATCTTCATAAGCTTTCTTTTTTTAATTTAAAATTAACTAATTTTTTTGGTTTTTTTGATAATTAGTTATACCAGTTCTAAGTTTATCAATAATTTCATCTATATGTTTTTCTTCACATATAAATTGTGGAGCTATAATTAGACAGTCTCCAGTAGCTTTAAAATTAACTCCTGCTTCATAACAAGCTTTGAAAGTTTCATAACCTGCTTTGCCTGGCTTAGTGTTCAATTTCATATCAATTCCACCCATCATTCCATATCCTCTAATATTATCTACAGCCTCTAAATCTTGAAGTGAAAATAAACCTTTTTGGAAATAAGGAGCTAAGTTTTTTGCTCTTTCAAATATATCTTCTTTTTCAAAAATATCTTGAACTGCTAAAGCTGCAGCTACTGCAACTGGAATTCCAGAGTAAGTATAACCATGAAATAATTCTACCGAACCCATTGGAGAAGCATCCATCACTGCATCGTAAATTTCATCTTTACATGCAACAACACCCATAGGCACAACACCATTGGTAGTTGCTTTAGCCATTGTCATGATGTCTGGTGTTACCCCAAACTCATGACTAGCAAATACAGATCCAGTCCTACCCCATCCGGTAATTACTTCGTCGAATATTAAAAGTATGCCGTGTTTATCGCATGTATCTCTTAATTTTTGTAAATAGCCTTTTGGCGGTACTAAAGTTCCAGTTGATCCGGCAATTGGCTCAACAATACATGCTGCAATATTTTCAGGACCAAAGTTAGTTGCTATTCTCTCTAAGTCGTCTGCTAAATCTGCACCAGTTTCTGGTTGACCACTTACAAATTTATGTTCAGGTAAATGTGTGTGTCTCATATGCTGAACACCTGGCATTAAAATACTTGCAAAAGTTTTAACGTTATTAATCATTCCACCTACAGAGACACAGCCAATGTTCATGCCATGATACCCACGCTCACGACCCACAAATCTAAATCTATGAGCGTTACCTTTTGCTCTGTGATAGGCGACTGCTATTTTAATTGCTGTCTCAACTGCAGTTGATCCACAAATGGTGTAAAACATTTTGTTTAAATCTGATGGAGTATGTTTTGAAATTTTTGTAGCTAATTCAAAAGAGCCGCCAAATCCTTGTTGGAAAGGTTGAGCGTAGTCTAAAGTTTCTAATTGTTTGGTTACAGCTTCAGTAATTTCTTTTCTTCCATGACCCAAAGGATTACAAAATAATCCAGAACTTGCATCAATTTGGGTTTTTCCATGATGGGTCTTCAAGTAAACTCCTTTAGCTTCAGTAATTAATCTTGGATTAGATTTAAAATCTTTATTGGATGTAAATGGCATCCAATGTTCGTTCAAAGAATTTGGTACCGAAGTTCTGTTTTCCGCGCTCATAATTTTTTAATTTTTAGTTGTTACAAAATATGTAGACTAAAATGTTTTGTTTACTACATTTATTTTGACCTATACTGGACAATATTAATATACAACTTTAAATTGTACAATTGATTTATTTGCACACCAGCTTTTCGTCATAAAGTGTTTTACTTCTATCTAAAATTGAATTTAAATATGCCCAATTTAATTAATTAAACATAGGGGAATAAATGAAAAAATTATTAACTTTTATTCTAGGATCTATACTTGCGCTTAACCTAACTATTTCAGTTGCAAATTCAGCTGCAAAAGAAGTTAGAGTTGCATATTTTCTAGAATGGCCAAGTCCTAACCTAGAGGACATGCAAAAGAAAAATTTTGCAAAAGCTCTTGGTGTACCAGTTAAATGGACAAACTTCACAAATGGTGGAGCAATGACTGATGCTATGTTAGCAGGAGATATTGATATTTCTTACTCACAAGGCTTAGTACCTTTTATCAATGCTGTAAAATCTAAAGCACCTATTAAGTTAGTAGATATTGCAATGGAATATGGGATGGGAGGAACTACTTGTGTTACTTCTAATGCTTCTGGAATTACAAAAGCAAATGGTTCTGAGCTTGAGGGCAAAAAAGTTGCTGTACCACTTGGAACAATGGCTGAATACGTTTTTGATGAAAGTATGAAAGTTGTTGGAGCTGATAGAAGTAAAATGGATATAATTCAAATGGATCCTGAAGAAGGTGCTGCTGCATTGGTCAGCGGTGATGTTGTAATGGCATGTTTATTTGGTGGTAACTCTATTAAAGCTGCAGTTGCTGTTGGTTCAAGGTTATTAACAGTTCAAGAGGCTAGAGATGCTGGTATCTTAGGAATAGATATTACTTCTGTAACAGATAAGTTTATGAAGGAAAATCCAGGAATGTTGAGAACTTTTATTGAAGTAACTCATGAAGCAAATGACAGATATAGAGCTGGTAAAAGTGATATGAACTCTATGTCAAAAGCCTCTGAAATGAAAGTTGCTGATATGAAAGAAACCTTAGATGGATTTAAATTTTTAACTCCTTCAGAAACTAAACAGTCTATGGAAAGTGGTAATCTTGATGGTTTCCTAAAAGGAATGGGAACACCAGATGGAGCTGTAGATACAAGTTTCTTACCTTTATAATTTTAAAGGTTTAAAATTTAAATAGGCGCCAATTATAATGATTGGTGCCTATTTTTTTTACAAAATTTCTAATATAAGGTAGTGAATGAGTGATCTTATCTCTGAAAATCTAAACATGATTTTTAAAACTCCAAAAGGGGAAACGGTTCACGCATTAAAAGATGTAAGTTTTACTCTAAAAAAAGGTGAACTACTTACTGTCCTTGGACCTTCTGGTTGTGGAAAAACAACTTTACTAAATATTACTGCTGGATTTCTAAGACCTACTTCAGGAATAATAACTCTTAATAATAGAGAGATAGACGGCCCAGGAGTTGAAAGAGGAATGGTTTTTCAACAAGGTGCATTATTTGAATGGTTAACAGTTGCAGAAAACGTAAACTTTGGTCTGCGAATGAAAAAAGAAAATACAAAATTAACTGAAGAAAAAGTTGAAGAATGGTTAGAAATTGTTGGTCTAAAAGGTTTTGGTAATACACCCACTTATCAATTATCTGGAGGTATGCAGCAAAGAGTGGCGCTTGCAAGATGTCTAATTAATGATCCTGATTTAATTTTAATGGATGAGCCATTGGGAGCATTAGATGCCTTAACTAGAGAGAAAATGCAGTCTTTGGTATTAAAAATTTGGAAAGAAACCGGAAAAACTATCATCCTTATTACTCACTCAGTTGAAGAAGCATTGTTGCTTGGAGAAAGATTGTATGTAATGGCACCAAGACCAGGAAGAATACATAAAGAATACAATCTTCCTTTTGCAGAAATGGGTCTTAAAGAAGATTTAAGAGAAATAAAGAAGAACAAAGAATTTTCGTCAAAGAGAGAAGAAATATTATCCATGATTTGGAATATGGAAGAAGAAATAATGGGTAAAGAAAATTAATGCTAATTCAAATAGTAACTCTATTAATATTTGTAGCGATTATCGGAAGTATTCTTTACGGTCGAAAATTAATTAGAACTGAAAAAGTAGATGCCGTATTTGGAAATCCTGAAAGGGCAAAAGGTGGTACTCACTGGGTAATTGTAGGAAGCGCTGCAATACTATTGGTTTGGCTTTATTACTCCTGGGATATAGCAAAAGGTTTTTATCCAAAATCAGCGAATGAATTATGCCAGGTTGCAAAAGTAAATGAATCTTTAATGGGATTGAAATATCAATTTCCTATTGAAGAAAGAGAATTTAAAAGCACCTCAATAATAAAAATTGAAAATAAAAATCTTCAAAAAATTACTAAAGAAATTCAAAATTCTCCAGACTTAAATAGCCAGCAAAAAACTATTTTGGTTAGCTACATAAATAAAACTATTCAATTAATACCTTTATTAACCAATGAAGATTTAATTGAGAGAGATACCAAAACAAAAATTAATGAAATGACTGAAGAGATAAAACTTTTAACTTCAAAATTCAAAGAAAAAGACTACCCTTTTGAAACTCAAGAGCAAAAAAATGAAAGACAAAATGCTGTATTAGAACAAGGTGGATGGGGAATTATAAAAGTTCAATCAGGCACAGGATCAATAGAAAATACTATAGAGGTTCCTGTCGTTCCTGAAACAAGTAAAGGTCTTAAATTCCATGCTGCAGCTGAAGAGCTTAAAATCATAAGTGATAAATTCTTTAAACTGAGAAATCACAACCCTCAGTTCAAAACCTCTATCAAAAAATTAAAAAATGAAATTAAAACTTACAGGAAAAGTTTAAATGACAACGAAGAAATTGCATCAGACTATGCAAAAAATATTGTTAAAATTGCAAGACGTATTGAGTTTGCAAGTATTTACCCTCCTAATGCTCTTGATGAAATGCAGAAAGCAATCATTGAGTTTGATAATTTACAAAAATCGGAACAAGGTGGTCTGAGATTAATTGATATACTATTATTTCCAGCAGGTACAATAGTTGCGAGTGGACCAAGTTGTTCAGAACAAGGTTCTGGAAGATGGCTTCCAAAACCCTCTGATACCTTAAATAAATTTATATTAATGTCTAAGCCAAGCGTTGGTTACAAAAATATTCCACTTCTATGGATAGAAATGATTGATGTTTCATCAATTGTTGGTTTTATTTTACCTGATTGGATAGCTGATGTTCTGCCAGGTGATTATCCTGTACACACCAAAGAGGGAATTGTTAAAGAAAACTTTAAAGGTAATGTCTTAAAAGTTGTTACTGGTGACTTTAAATTATTCAAAATCCCAGTGCCCTACGGGCATATTTGGGACTCGTTTTTAAGAGTATTTTTAGGGTTAGTTTTTGGAATTTTGATTGGTGTTCCTTTAGGTTTGTTTATGGGGCTAAATAGATTTGCAAAAGGATTTTTTGATCCATTAATAGAATTGTATAGACCAGTTCCACCTCTTGCTTGGGCCCCTCTTATTATCTCAGTTTTAGGAATTGATAACACAGGGAAAGTATTCTTATTATTTATGGTCTCCTTGTCTATTATGATTATTTCTGCAAGAGCTGGTGCCTCAGGAACTCAGCTTTCTAAAATCCATGCAGCGCATTCTTTAGGTGCTTCAAAAAAACAAATTCTAAGATATGTAATTTTTCCAAACTCACTTCCAGAAATTTTAACTGGAATTAGAGTTGCGGTTGGAATGTGTTGGGGAACATTAGTAGCTGCTGAGTTTTTAGCTGGAACTACAGGTATTGGTTTTGTAGAAAATGTAGCTAAAAAATACTTTCAATATGAAGTTATTTGGATCACTATTTTTATCATGGGAATGTTAGGATTATTATTTGATATTACTTTAAGAAAAATTATTGATAAAACTATCCCATGGCGTGGAAAAGGTTAAAGTGCAAACCTCAATCTTAAAAAAACAAGTTGTTAGGATATTTCAAAAATTTGGCTTAAGTAAAGATCATGCATCAATCTCAGCAAATGCATTAATTAACGCTGAACTAGTTGGCGCATATGGACATGGGTTATCAAGACTTAAGATGTATTGTGATAGGATTTCGAGGAAAGTAATTAATCCTAAACCAAAAATTAAAATAAAAAGAATTTCTCAATCTGTTTCTCATATTGATGCAAATAACAGTATTGGTTTTGTTGCTGCTGATCTTGGAATTAAGACTGCCATTAAACATGCAAAAAAAACTGGTATTGGAATGGTTGCAATTAAAGGAAGTGGGCACTATGGATTATCCGGTTATTACGCTGAGCAATCGGTTAAAAAAAATTTAATTACTATGATTTATACTAATGCCCCACCTGCAATTGCACCACATGGTGCTTTAAAAAGTTTATTTGGAACTAATCCCATTTGTTTTGGAACTCCAACTGGCTCAAAGATCCCTTTTATATTAGATACCTCTATCTCTATGATCAATAGAGGTAAAATAAGAGTTGCTGCAAGAAATAATCAAAAAATTCCTAAAGGTGTTGCTCTTGATAAGTTCGGTAAACCAACTATAGATGCTAAAAAAGCGTTAGAAGGTGTTCAGTTACCAATTGCAGGATTTAGAGGATCAGGTCTTGCATGGATGGTAGATATTTTAAGTGGAGTAATTACAGGTGGAAACCATGCAGGACGAGTAAAAGATCCATTCGATGATTTTACTGGCCCACAAAACATTGGACATTTATTTATTACCTTTAAAGCAAATTTATTTCAAAAAAATTACAATCAAAGAATTAAAGACAATATTCAAACAATTAAAAAACTGCCAAAAATTAAAGGGGTAAAAGAAATTACTTATCCAGGGCAAAATAAGTATTACAGATATAAAAAGAATTTAAAAAAAGAAATATTTATTCCAGATATAATTAAAAAGGACTTGGAAATTTTAATAAGTTAGCATTGTCAAAGCGCCTAGAGATACTATTACAGTAGATAAAATAATATTACGCTTTACTCTGTCTTTTCTTTTTTGTTCAATGAGTCTTTGCTTAAGAACATCCACGTTCACTCTAAGAGGAGCTTCAGTCTCTTGAATGGGGTCTTCAACAACGTGGGATGTTCTATTTAAGCTTTCATTATTCATTAACTTATTAAACCACGAGGTGATAAAATTTGATATATCAGTTGAGTCCAATTTGGGTTGCTATTCATTATTTAATAGTTCAAAATAGCCGCAGAGATAACAATGACATCAATACCTAGCGTTTCAGCTCAAATTGACCAGAAAGAAATTTTCAATGTTATCAGTAATAATTTTAGCAAATTAGCTCCAGCCTATTATTTCTTAATCAGCAATTGGTTAATACGAGCATATAATGTTCATAAAAATATAGATAAATATATAATTGTTATTTATCTCATTAATAAAGATTTGATCGTTTTTAGAAGAAACGGGTTGATTGTTGATTACGATACATTTTATAGAGATAGATCAATAGAAATTGAGAAAATAAATTTAAGCGATATTTCAAAAGACTTGGAAATACCTAAAGAGAGCGTAAGAAGGAAAATCTTAGAATTAGAAAAAGCAGGTGTAATTAAAAAATCTGGAAAAAAAATGTTTGTTAATAGGAGTACACTAGTTGCTACCCAAGCAATAGATACCCTAAAAGATATGAGTTCTTTGTTATTCCAATTTAATAAATTATTGAAAAATGAAAAAACTTTTACTGTTGACGAGATTTCATCCTCTATGAAGGAAAATTTTTCTTTTTGCTGGTATCAATTTTATAAATTTATATTTACTTATACCAAAAGGTGGCGAAAAGAAGTAAAGGATCTGGAAACTATGTGTATTGGAATATTAGTAATGCTTAATGCATCTCACAATAAGAGTTTCAAAGTAAAGGACTTAAACTTAAAAACATATCAAAAAAAAGTTATGGGCTCTGATAAAAGAGGTATTAATGCGATGTCTTTATCTGATATTACTGGAATTCCAAGGCCAACTGTTGTTAGAAAATTAAAATATTTAGTTAAAAACAATTATATAACTATTAACGAAAAAAAACTTCTTGTTATTAATATTCAAGGAACGGTGTTAAAAAGAAGTAGTGAATTACAAGATGCTAATATTAAAACCTTAAGTAATTTTATTTATAAAGTATTTAATCAAATTAAAATTATCGATTCTAGCAAAGATGAAGATGATGTATTTATTCCAAGTTATTTGAGATAATTAATCATTTTTTCTTAAGATATAAATAAAAATAAATCCAGTTATATACATCAGTAGTGCATAGGCACCTGTTGGCACTATATAAGCTATATCGTCAAAAATTAATGTTGCAACAAACACGGCTAAAGTTCCATTCTGAAGACCACACTCTAATGCGATACATTTTTGTTGAGCAATTCCTGATACAAACTTTTTAGCAATAAAGTATGCTAATACCATCATAACGACATTTAAAATTAATACTGCTAAACCTGCCTGAGCAAGATAAGTTAAAATATTATCTTTTTCCTCAAACCATATTGCAATAAATACGATTACAAATAACCCCCCTGTTAATTTATTAATTAAATCGATTTTAGATAAAATAAAATTTTCAGCAAAACCTCTTATAATCATTCCAATAATTACAGGGACTGTAACTACTAATGCCATTTTCAAAGCAATTCCGATTACTGAGATTTCTTTTGCAATTGTAACTCCTAAGATATTTGCTGAGTTAATTACAATTACTGGAATACTAATTATACAAATTAAACTAGTCACTGCAGTTATAGAAATGGATAAAGCTACATCACCATTAGCAAATTTAGTTAAAACATTTGAAGTAACACCGCCAGGTGCAGCTGAAATGATCATTAGACCAACCGCTATAGCAGAAGGAAGATCAAGTATTAGTGCAATAATTAAAGCTACAATTGGTAACAATATTATTTGAGATAAAAAACCTACTATAAAGTCTCTTGGAGTTCTTAATATTCTTATAAAATCTTTAATTGTAAGCCCAAGACCCAATCCTAACATAATCAGAGCTAAAACTATTGGTGCAATTTTAGTAACTATTTCCATTTTATGTCAACATACAAGATTATACCTTAAAGATATTAAAATATTTTACTATGTACATGCCCATTATTTTCCCATATTTGTAGCAAATGCTCTCTAATAAAGAAATTGTCTGTCCTAATAATTTACTGGATGTAGCACATAATAAAAAAGGTGTTAAAGCAGCAGTTGTAAATGCTGGAATGCCACTACCAATGCTTTCTATTCAGGATGCAGTAAAAGAAAATTTAATAGAACCTATTTTTATTGGAGATAAAAAAGAAATCCATAAATGTGCTGAAGATTTAAAATGGGATATTTCTCAATATGAAATTATTGATGAGCCTGTTGAAAATAATACAGCCCCTATAGCAGCTAAACTAGCGAGTGAAGGTAAAGTTAAGATTATTGTTAAAGGTCATATTCATACTGACATTTTAATGAAAGAAGTACTAAAGCGTGAATATAATTTAATGGGTAAAACTCGATTAAGTCATATATGGCACATGACTATTGAAAGGGAAGATGCGCCATTAATTATTACTGATGGTGCCTTAAATGTATTGCCTAATATTAAAACAAAAATGCACATCCTTAAGAACGTCGTAGACTTCTCACACAGAATTGGTATTTCTCGACCTAAAGTATCTATATTATCGGCAACAGAGGAAGTAATTGAGAGTGTACCTACTTCATTAGAGGCAGCAGAACTCACAAAATTAGCAGAAAAAGAAAATTTAAATGCTGATGTGTTTGGACCGCTAGCTTTTGATAATAGCATCTCAAAAAAATCAGCAAGTATAAAAGGTATAAAAAATTCAGTAGCTGGTGAAGCAGATGTGCTGTTGGTTCCTAGTGTTGAAGCAGGAAACGCTTTAGTAAAAATGATGATTTATTTTATGGGTGCTTGTGCAGCCGGCGTAGTAATTGGTGGCAAAGTTCCAGTTGTAATAACAAGTAGATCTGATGAAGCTACAGCTAGACTTGCTTCCATAGCTGCTGCAGTAGTTGCTCTTGACTAATTGTTTAATTGATATTTTTATTAAATTCATTTAAGTAAATGATTTATTTAGAAAAATATAATGGCCATAACATATTTAAAAAAATCTCCAAAAACATCTTCAACAGATGATACTAAGACTAGGCAAATTGTTGAAAATATTCTTAAAGATATAGAAATAACTAAAGAAGAAGGCTGCAAAGCACTTTCAAAAAAATTTGATAACTATGAAGGAGATGTAATTGTTTCAAAAGAAAAAATTGAGGAGATTAAAAAAAATTTAGATCAAAAAACAAAGGATGACATTCAGTTTTCTCATGAAAGAGTTAGAAAATTTGCTGAGGCACAATTAAAAAATTATGGTCAAGATTTTGAGGTAGAATTATCAGATGGTTTATTTGCAGGCCAAAAATTAATACCAGTTAACACCGCAGGTTGCTATGTGCCAGCTGGTAGATATGCTCATATCGCGTCAGCCGTAATGAGTGTTACAACAGCTAAAGTAGCTGGAGTAAAAAACATAATTGTAGCAAGCTCACCAAAACCAGGTGTAGGAGTTCACCCTTCTATTGTTTATACTTCTGATCTTTGTGGTGCAGATTCAATATTAAACCTTGGAGGTGTTCAAGCTATTGCAGCAATGACGAACGGCTTATTTGGTAACGAACCTGCAGACATGTTGGTTGGACCAGGAAATCAATTTGTAGCAGAAGCAAAAAGAATTTTATTTGGAAAGGTTGGAATTGATTTATTTGCAGGTCCAACTGAGATTGCAGTAATAGCTGATGATAAAGCTGACGAAGAACTTGTTGCAGTTGACTTAGTGGGTCAAGCTGAACACGGATATAACTCACCAGCATGGCTATACACAAAAAGTAAAAGAATAGCAGATTATGTGATTAAGCGAGTTCCAGAATTAATTGCTGAACTTCCAGATTTACCAAGAGAAAACGCTGGTGCAGCATGGAGAGATTATGGTGAAGTTATTTTATGTGACACTGATGAAGAAATTGCTACCATAAGTGATGAATATGCTCCTGAACATTTGGAAGTACAAACCCAAAACCTTGATTGGTATCACAAAAGATTAAAGAATTACGGATCACTATTTATTGGTGAGGAAACTACTGTGGCTTATGGTGATAAATGCTCAGGTACCAACCATATTTTGCCTACAAAAGGTGCAGGTAAATATACAGGAGGATTATTTGTTGGTAAATTTATAAAAACTTTAAGTTTTCAAAGAATGTCAAAAGAGTCTACAAAAACTGTAGGAGCAGCTTGTGCAAGAATATCGAGATACGAAGGTATGGAAGCACATGCAAGAACTGGTGATGCTAGATTAAGAAAATACGGCTTTCAAAACTAAGATTTAATCCTTTTTCCACTTTCATCAAAAACAAAAATATCCTTAGAACTAAAGCCAATTTTGTTGTCTATAGTAATCTTACTTGATATTTTCGCACTTATTTCATGTTGATCGATTTTAATGTAAGCAATTTTTTCATTACCTAAATTTTCAATTAAATCTACTTTTGGATTGAAACTATATTCATTATTTTCTGATATATTAAAATGTTCAGGTCTTATACCCAGGTAATAATCTTTTCTAGAAAAATTTAATTTGTCTAGTTTAACTTTATTGCCCAAAAAATTAATTTCATTATTTGAGATTACTTGATCACTATTTATTTTAAGGATATTCATTTTTGGAGTTCCAATAAATTGAGCAACAAAAATATTTGCGGGATCACTGTAAATTTCATCAGGTGTACCTACCTGCTCAATATTTCCATGGTTTAATATAACTATTCTGTCAGCTAGTGTCATTGCCTCTACCTGATCGTGAGTTACATAAATCATATTTGTTTTAATTTGATTATGTAATTTTGAGATTTCAACTCTCATTTCAGCTCTAAGTGCTGCATCAAGGTTAGATAATGGTTCGTCAAATAAAAAAATCTTAGGATTTCTTGTTATAGCTCTTCCAATTGCAACCCTTTGTCTTTGCCCACCAGAAAGTTGTTTTGGTCTTCTCTCAAGCAATTCTTCTATTTTTAAAATTTTTGCAGCCTGCATTACTTTTTGTTCAATTTCTTCCTTTGGTCTCTTTTCTATTTTAAGCCCAAAAGACATGTTTTCGAACACATTCATGTGTGGATACAGCGCATATGATTGAAAAACCATTGCGGTTTCTCTTTTTGAGGGATGTAATTCATTTACTAATTGATCATTAATATATATTTCACCCTCATCTATCTGTTCCAATCCAGCAATCATTCTTAATAAAGTAGACTTTCCACAACCTGACGGACCAACCAAAACTAAAAATTCATCTTCTTTTCCCTGAAGGCTAAAATTGTTTATTATTTTATTTGCTCCAAAGGATTTATGAATATTTGTAAATTTTATATTAGACATTATAATTTTTTAATTAATTCAAAAATATCCACCCCAATTTGTTTTAATATATGGGAGATATCTATGGGTACCCAATTCTCTCTAATTTTTCCTTCATCATGATGGTAGAAATCCATGACTCTCATTGTAACATTTTGGTTTTCAGCAGAATAACCTAACCAATCATTTTTTCCATAATTTGCATCTAAGCTGTGCCATCCAGCGCAAAGTGAAAATTTTCCATCTCCTATTTCACAATAATGTCCTAATTTAAAGTAATCTCTCTGACTAAAAGACTTTCTAAAAGGTAATTGATGCATGTCTATAAATCCCTCTAAACTTCTTGAAGTTCCGATCCCACATGGACCATACCAAACCATATCTTTATGCCAAAATTTTTTTTGTGGATGACTTAAAAGTCTCTCTTTTAATTCTTGATCAGTTAAATTTTCTAATTCTGGCTTATAATTTAAACTTCTATTCATTTCCGTTGCTTGTCTTAAATTATTTTTTGAAACATTAAAATCTTCCTCATAAAAATCTAGCCCATCTGAATTATATGGACCAAGCCATGAACCTTCAGATCCTCTAGATTTGTTAATAGGCCAAATCCCTAATTGTCTAATAAAATCTATGGTATCTATTAGAATATGGCTTTCAATTATTTTTCCATTATTTATTTCATGAATTTCACAGCATCTTAAGTTTATCATTTTAAAATTTGGATGAACTCCGATCCAAGGCTTTTTGAATATTCCAGATAATATTGAAATTGATCCTACTTGAATCTTATCCCTAAAAGCACCACCAACAACCATTAATTCTCTTCTTTCTATATCTGGAAATGCTTTAAACAAGGGTTCATAAAATTTCCTTTTTAAATTTTCTATATTATCGAATTCATTAATTGGATGAAAACAGTTTACTTTTAAATCTTTATCAAAAAGTGATTGTAAATTTTTTTCTAGATTTTCAGTTTTGCTGTGAAAAATTTTTTTTAGCTCATTTCTTACAAAAAGTTTGTTGGTGTAATTTTCTTTTGGAGAAAGATTAATGTCCTTTATATCTCTCTTTGATTTTAATCCTGTATCAAATTGTTCTATAAGCATATATTTTTATTGGAATATTTCTTTATCACATTTATAAATAAATAAATATATGAATTTAAAATTAGCAAAATTTTCAGATCTTGTACCAAGTAAACTTCCATTTGTAGAGGGGAAGCTTGAGGGACATAAAAATAGAAAAAACTATTCAATTGTAGGTCCAGGAGTGGCAGAAGATATAAGCCAATCAATAAAAATTTCTGCACCACATAGTTTTAATTTAGGTGCCGTCTCTGCAATGCCAAGGAATGGCTCTGGCTTACACAGTCATACAACTGCTGAAGTTTTTATTATTTTTTCAGGTAAATGGAGATTTTATTGGGGCAATGAGGGTAAAGATGAAACAATTCTAAGCGCTGGTGATATTATTTCAATGCCTACAAATATGTTTAGAGGATTTGAAAATGCAGATGATCATGAAGGAACCATGTTTGTAGTGCTTGGTGGAGATGATCCTGGTATAATTACTTGGCTTCCAAGTGTATTAGAAAAAGCAAAAAAAACTGGTATGGTACTTTTAAATGATAATACTTTAATTGATTTGTCTAAAAATAATATTCCTAAAGATAAAACACTTCTTAATCCAATATCTTCAGAAGAAATTAAAAAATTTGATAATTATAACTTAAGTGAGATTGAAAAATTTATTTGCAAGTTTTCTAACAGAACTAATCATGAAGTAAAATTAAATGAAAATTTTAGAATAACCCAAATAATTGGTAACCATTTCCAAAATAAAAATTTCTCACCTATTATTAATCAAAATACTGGATTTAACTTATCAATTTTAAAATCAAAAAAGGGTAGAATAAATAATTTAAAATTCTCAAAACCAACAGTGATGTTTTCACAAATAGGTTCATGGCAAATACAAATTGATGATTTTGAGATAAATCTTAATCCTAAAGACACGATTTCAATTCCAATAAATTCAAATGTAAATGTTAGTATAAACAGTACACAGGAAAGTTTATTAAATTGTGTAACTCAAGTCTAATGAAAGGTTTTGATAAAAAATATAAAAGTTTTCCTGATTATATTCTTAAAATTACAAAACAAATTTG
Organism: uncultured Pelagibacteraceae bacterium; assembly: GCA_902536575.1. Lineage (GTDB taxonomy): Bacteria > Pseudomonadota > Alphaproteobacteria > Pelagibacterales > Pelagibacteraceae > Pelagibacter. The sequence continues at coordinate 126,398 of CACAYA010000001.1, forward strand.
GGAAGCTAAAGACGTTAATTCCATTGCTAATTATTACACTGAAAATATTCCAGTAAGGTCTCCATTTGGAGTGACCTATGGTAATAAGCCAGTTATAGATGCAACATTTGCAACTTTAAGAGAATTTCCAAATAGACAATTACTAGGTGAAGATGTTATTTGGAACAAAGATGAAGAGGATGGTTATCATTCATCTCATAGAATTTTAAGCAAAGGTACTCATCTTGGAGATGGTTTATATGGAAAACCATCTGGTAAAAATATTTATTATAGAGTTATTGCTGATTGTGCGTGTAAAAATAATCAAGTTTATGATGAATGGATTATAAGAGATCAAGGAGCTATGGTAAGACAGATAGGTTTTACTCCTAAAGAATTTGCTCAAAAAATTATTGAAAATGAAGGTGGATTAAAAAAAGCTCAAAAATTATTTAATTCTAAATCAGATATGAAGTCGGAATATAAACCAACCCCTGTCCCAGAAAACTCTGTTGGAACTAAATATTCAAATATCCTTAATAAAATTTTCAATACCGATTATGATTTTTCTGATTATGCAAGGGCTGCAAGTATTTACTGGCCAGGAAATAAAATTGGCCATGGAAGAGAAGATATAGAAAAATTTTGGCAATTACTAAAGGTAGCTTTTAGTAATTTTAAATTTTCAACTGAACATATTGGATATTTAGAGGAGCCGGGTAAAAATGCTAAGGCTTCCATAAGATGGTTTTTGGATGCAAATCACTCAAATAAAACTTCAAATTTTGGAAAAGCAACAAATAAAAATATTTTTATAATGGGGATTAATCATGCTGAAATAAGTGATGGAAAAGTTATAAGAGAATGGGTTTTATTTGATGAAGTGGCTATATGGAAACAAATTTTAATGAATTGATTTATGGGTAAAATTAAAACAACTCATGTGGGAAGTTTGCCTAGATCATATGAATTATCAGACCTTTTATTTAAGAAAGACCAAAATCAAAAAATTGACTTAAATAAATTTGATCAAATAGTAAGTAGAGATGTCAATGAGGTCGTTAAAAAACAAATTAATGTTGGTATAGATATTGTAAGTGACGGTGAAATGTCAAAAATAAGCTATGCAACTTATGTTAAAGATAGATTGGATGGTTTTTCTGGTGAAAGTGAGAGAAAAGCGCCTAAAGATTTAGATGACTTTCCATCTTATAAGGAAAGGATCGCAAGAACAGGTGGTACACCTAAATATACAAGACCATGTTGTACCAGTGAACTCAGAGTAAAGGATAAATCATCTTTAACGAAAGATATTGGAAATTTTAAAGAAGCATTAAATAAAAATAATCATAAAAGTGGTTTTATGAATGCTGCATCCCCTGGAGTTATATCTGCTTTTTTACCAAATAAATTTTATAAAAACGATGATGATTATTTAGAAAATTTATCAAATTTAATGAAAGAGGAATACGAAGAAATTATCTCAAATGGAATAAAATTACAGCTTGATTGTCCCGATTTAGCTTTAGCAAGACACATGACTTTTAAAGATTTAAGTGAAAAAGAATTTTTGATTAGAGCAGAAAAACAAATAGAGTGTCTTAACAATGCTATAAAGAATATTGATAGTTCTAACATAAGACTTCATATCTGTTGGGGAAATTATGAGGGTCCTCATTTATATGATATTCCTCTGGAAAAGATAATGCCAATTGCATTAAAAGCTAATGTTCAGACCTATTTAATTGAATCATCTAATCCAAGACACTCTCATGAGTGGCAAATTTTTGAAAATTTAAAAGTTCCAAATGATAAAATAATTGCCCCGGGTGTAATAGACTCAACAACTAATTTTGTAGAACATCCCGAAGTTGTAAAGAATAGAATTTTAACCTTTTCTAAAGTCATTGACTCAGAACAGTTATTAGCAGGAACAGACTGTGGATTTAGTACTTTTGCTGGCTTTGGAAATGTTGATGAAAATATAGTTTACAAAAAACTTGAGTCTTTAGTAAAGGGTTCAGAACTTGCGTCAAAAGTGATTTAATTATGACTTTTATTACCTTTAAGTAGTGGGTATAGTTTTCTTACTTAAATTATAATTTAACAACATAAAGAGAGAGAATATATGAGAAAAATACTAGTTACTTTATTGTTTCTTTTTTTTGGAACATCTGCATTTGCAGATTGTAACATTAAAAGTGGATCAATAAATATTTTGGCTAATGATTTTCCTGCATTGAGAACTTTCGTTGAAACTTCTAAACAATGTAAAGGAAATGCTGATTTTAAAGTGACTCACTCATCTGAGCATAATAAAATCGCAGTACCAGCATTAACTGCAAATCCGTCTGAATTTTCAGCAAGAATTGCTGCAAACAGTTCGATTGTTCCTTTAATGAACCAAGATTTAATTAGACCATTAGATGATCTTGTTAAAAAATATGGGAAAGGAATTCAAGATTCTCAGTTAATTACGATTGATGGAAAAGTAATGGCTGTAGCATTTATGGCTAATACTCAGCACTTGTACTATAGAGAAGATATTTTAAAGGATATGGGCATAGCTGTACCAAAAACATATGAGGAAGTAGTTGCTGCTTCTGAAAAAATTAGAGCATCAGGAAAAATGCAACATCCATATGCGGCTGCTTATAAAGCTGGTTGGAACTTAGCAGAAGAATTTGTAAACATGTTTATCGGTCATGGTGGTGAATTCTTTAAATCTGGAAGTGCAGAACCAAACATTAATAACGCTAAAGGTGTTGCAACTTTAAATATGTTAAAAAAATTATCTGAATTAAGTAATCCTGATTACTTAACTCATGATAGTGAAGCAATTAAAGTAGAATGGGAGTCTGGAAATGTTGCATTAATGACTTTGTGGGCATCTAGATCAGGAACCCTTTTAGATGATGAAGGTGATCCAAATATTACTAAAGCAACAAAACTAGCTGGACCTGCCACTGTTGGTGGAGGAAATATTCCAGCAGCTACACTATGGTGGGATGGTTTTACTCTAGCGAAAAATAGATCAGATGCTGATGCAGATGCTACATTTAGAGCTTTAGCACATGCAGCATCAAATAAGAAAATGGTTGCAGACGCTGCTGATCAAGCTGTTTGGTTAGTAGAGGGATTTGTTCCAGGGCCAAAATCTATTGGTGTAATCGAAGCTGTAAAAATGAAAGCAAAACCATATCCAATGTTGCCACAAATGGGACTAATGCATGGTGCATTAGGAAGTGAAATTGTTGAGTTTTTACAAGGTAAAGAGTCGGCTGAACAAGCATTGAAAGACGTTGAGGCTGCTTACATCAGTAAAGCTAAAGAACAAGGCTTTCTATAAAATCTAAAAATCTAAGTGGGGAATTTTTTCCCCACTTAATTAATATTTAGATGCCTAATAAAACATTTTTTTGGTTTTTTTTACCTACAGGTTTAGCAATGATCCTGTTTATAGGGCTACCAATAATATCAACTGGCATACAATCATTTTATGCGCAACATGATCAAATAGTAAAAGAAGTTAAAAAATGTGATCCATTTGGGTGTACCGTTTCAATTGTTGTTGATAATGAGGAAACCTCTAAAATTAGAGAAGCAAAGCCTCTCGGAAAATTTAACGGTTTCGGAACATATACTGACCGAAATCATCTAGCTGTTGAGGAAATCAAAAAATTTTGGAATGAAACTGAAAGTTTTGGTGCTTTTATAGATCAAGTAACCAATCTACCCTTTTATAAAGCTCTAATTTTTACTTTAACTTATTGTTTGTTTGTTACTCCAAATGTACTTCTGTTAGGATTTATTATTGCATTAAGTTTAAATGCGGTTGCTAGAAAAATTAGAGGTCCTTTAATCTTTGGTACTATTTTGCCAATGATTGTTACACCCTTAGTGGGGTCATTAGTATTATTTTGGATGATAGATTCACAGGGAATAATTGGAGCAAATATTCAAAACTTGATGAATGACCCTTATTTATCCCTTAAATCCTCAAAAACATTAACTTGGATCACAATAATTATTTATGGTATTTGGCATCACTCCCCTTTTGCATTTGTAGTATTTTATGCCGCTCTTCAAACGGTCCCTCAGGAACCAATTGAAGCTGCAATTATTGATGGTGCTTCAAGATTACAAAGAATTAAGCATATTGTACTTCCACATATTTACCCTGTGGTTACTTTCGTAGCCTTAATCTCTTTAATGGATAACTTCCGAGTTTTTGAACCAATAATTGGATTTAGCGCAGAGGGAAGTGCACAGTCTTTATCATGGTTAATTTATGATAATCTGGTTAATGAAGAAGTAATATTATTCGGCTCTGCTGCAGCAACTTCCATTATGACTATAGTTGGAATAGCAATATTATTAGCTCCTGTTTTGATAAGAACTTGGAAAGAATTTAGGATAGCAAGGTAATTATGGATTATGGATTAGATAAAAAAACGACAAGTTTAAAAACTTTTAATACAATTTTTATAATTGTATGGCTTTTGATTGCTTGCTTTCCATTTATTTGGACATTTTGGGGATCATTTAAAGTAAGAGCTGATTTCTTTTCTAGATCAGATTGGTGGTATGCTATTTCAGCTTTTAATACTTTAATTGAAACTGGAGGAAAATTTACTACAAACGCCTATAGTCAAGCATGGACTGAAGGAGAGTTTTGGAAGGCATCAAAAAATACTGTTATTGTTACAATTTTTGTTGTTAGTATTTCTCTATTCCTTGGAACACTCGGCGCATATGCTCTTTCAAGATCTACAAGAAATTATGCGTTTTGGTTACTAATTCTAGCTTTAATTTTTAGAGCAATGCCACACATAACTTTAGTATCTGGATATCTGTTTCCATTTTTTGAACTTCAAATTTGGGGAATATTACCTACAACAATTGTTGTGTTGGTTGCTATTAATCAACCCTTTACACTATGGCTTCTATATTCCTTTTTTAAAACAGTACCTAGAGAACTTGATGAGAGTGCTTTAATAGATGGATGTTCATATTTTCAAACTTTCAGACACATTATAATGCCAGTAATGTGGCCAGGGGTGATAACTGCGGGCTTGTTTAGTTTAATGTTAGCTTATAATGATTTTACAGTAACTGCATTACTATTGAATCAGGAAAATCACACAATGGTACCGAAGATTCAAAGTTATTTAGGAACTAACCAACATGAGGGAAATTTAATGTGGGCCGTATCATCTGTTGTATCAGCCACAGCTCCTCTTTTTATTTTAGTAATGTTTTTTCAGCGGCAAATTATTAGTGGTCTAACAGCTGGAGCTATTAAAGGTTGATAAAATATAAGGCTTTATTATTTGGATCAATCGGGACCATTGTTGAAACCTCTGAAATTCAAAGAAGATCATTTAATAGTGCATTTAAAATTGTTGGTCTTAAATGGAATTGGACAAAGGAAATTTATAAAAATTTACTCAATAAATCTGGGGGTGAAGAAAGAATATTGAGATATGCAAAACAAACTAAAAAAAATGTTAATTCCAAAAATATAATCAAATTAAAAACAAAAATATTTAATAACTACTTAAAAAAAAATAAACTTAAATTAAGAAGTGGCGTTAAGGAAATAATAAAATATTGTAAACAAAAAGAAATCAAACTAGCTTTAGTTTCTTCAACCTCCAAAAATAATATAAATTCAATTTTTTTTTGTTTAAGGGATAGTTTAAATAAAAAAGATTTTGATTTTATTGGTAATTCAAAAATAGTTAAAAAACCTAAACCATCTGCTGAAATATACAAATTAGCTTTAAAAAAACTTAGACTAAAACCCAAAGAGTGTATTGCAATAGAGGATACGCAAGTAAGTCTTAATTCTGCAGTAAAAGCTAAATTGAAATGTTTTATTTTTCCTGGAAATTTTCATAGATCTAAAAATTTTAATGGTGCCTTTAAAAAAATAAGTACAATAAATAAGAATATATTTAAATCTTAAGTTTCAGGAACAAACAATAAGCACAAACCATTATTACAAAATCTTTTTCCAGTAGCTGTTGGGCCATCAAGAAAAACATGTCCGTGATGAGCACCACAATTTGCACAATGGTATTCTATCCTTCTCATACCAAATGAATAATCTATTTTTGTTTTAAAAGCACCTGGGAGTGCCTCACTAAAAGATGGCCAACCAGTGCCACTATCAAACTTTGCCTCAGATGAAAATAACTTAGCTCCACAATTAGCACAAAGGTAAAATCCTTTTCTTTTCTCATTAAGTAATTTACTTGTAAAAGCTCTTTCTGTTCCTTCATTAAACATGATTTCTTTCTGCTTTTTAGTTAAATTTTTATTGATAATTTTTTTAATTTCCGAAAAAGCAAATTTGTAGGGGGCTATAAGTATTGAAAGAAATGATAGACTTACAATTTTTATAAAGTTTCTTTTGTTGATCATTCTATACTCATATGAAAAAAATTTGTTATTTCAATAATCACCTATGTCACAACAAAAATAATAATTAAATAATTCACTTTTATAGAATCTTAGTTACAATCTAAAAATATTAAATTTAAAGGAGAATAATGAAAAAATTTGAAGAACTAATGAGCGTAAGTAACGAGATTGAAAATATAACTGCAGAAGATGCAAAGAAAAAAATTAATGACCCAAATGTTCAATTTATTGATGTTAGGGACAAAGAAAGCTTTTCAAAGGGTAGTATAGGCAATGCTGTGCACATGGACAGAGGTCTACTTGAATTTTACTTGGCTGAAGGAAGTCCTCTTGAAAACAAAATGTTTAAAGATAATCCAGATAAAGAATATGTAGTTTTTTGTGGTGTAGGTGGACAAGGTACGTTAGCTACCAAAACTATGAAGGATATGGGAATAAAAAATGTAAAAAATATCTCTGGTGGTATGGCTGAGTGGAATAAAATTAAAGATTAATTGAATTAATTATTTCTCTTATCACATATAAAGTAATTATAGACATTATAAAAATTATTATCCAATTAATTATATTCCAAATTTTTTTATTATTTAGATATTTTGAAAAATAATTTGATGCATATCCAATAGAAAAGAAAAAAACTGTAGAGGCAATAGAAGCTCCAATACCAAATATTATTTTATCATAAAGCAAAAAACTTTTTGAAAAATTACCTAAAAAAAATACAGTATCTGAATAAACATGAGGATTTAAATAAGTAAAACCTAAAGTTTTAAAAATTATAGTAACTAAAGAAATTTCTCCAAAATTTTGATTAAAATCAATTTTTTTAATACTCAATTTTATTTTTGAATAAATAAAATGAATTAAAAATAAAAGTAAAAGAATATTAAAAATTAATTCAATTATAGTAGTAAAATATTGATCAAAATAATAAAAAAGAAAAATACCAACAAATATAAGAAAACAATCTGAAATTGAGCATATAAAACAAACCGTAAATGTGTATTGTTTCTTTAAGCCCTGCTCAATTACAAATATATTTTGAGCTCCTATAGCTAATATTAAGCTTAGACTTACAAAAAAACCAAGTAAAAGAAATTCCATTAAAAAATAATTATTAAATAATAATTATTCCGAATTTGCTGTAAGAGTTTTGATTTCTAAAATATTTTCGTTTGGATCTTTAACAAAGAAAGTTTCTTGTTCATATTTTGTACCTTTAAATCTTAAATAAGGCTCATCATAATATTTAGTTCCACTATCTTTTAATCTTTGTTTTAAATTATCAAAA
>CACAYA010000002.1 GCA_902536575.1 uncultured Pelagibacteraceae bacterium
GCAATACTTCAAGATTTCTATTCTGGCGAAGTTTTGTATGAAAAAGAGCCCGACCGATCAATTTATCCTGCTTCTATGACCAAAATTATGACCTCTATAATAGCTTTTGATTTACTTAAATCAGGCGATTTAAGTCTAGACGAAAAATTTATTATTTCTGAAAAAGCTTGGAGATTGTCTACCTCTGGTTATTCCTCCATGTTCATTATGGTGGGAGATCAAGTTTCTGTAGAAAATTTGCTCAAAGGTATAATTATAGCTTCAGGTAATGATGCTTGCATAGCTTTAGCTGAAGGTATTGCCGGCACTGAAGAAGAATTTGCTTTGTTAATGACAGCAAAAGCAAGAGAAATAGGTATGGAAAATACTAACTTTACAAATTCCTCAGGTATTAATGATCCTGATAATTATTCTACTGTCAGAGACATAATGATTATGTCTAGATACTTAATTGAAAAACACCCCGAGTTTTATAAAATGTTTGCCGAAAAAGAATTCACTTGGGATCGCACAGGTGGCAATCCAATTACGCAAGGTAACAGAAACCCTCTTTTATACAAAAACCTAGGAGCAGATGGGATTAAAACAGGTTATCTTGCGGTTGAAAAATACTCATTAGCATCTTCTATAGAGAGAAATGGAAGACGATTGATAGCAGTAGGTAGTGGTTTTAATACAAAAAATGCACGATCTAAGGAAAGTACAAAGCTTTTGACATATGGTTTAACTAACTTTGATTTAGTTGAAATAGCAAAGTCAAACACACCTTTTCAAAAAATAAATGTCTGGCTTGGTAAACAAGACACAGTTTATGCTTATACAGATCAAGATATTTATAAAACAATCAAAAAAGCTAAAAAAAAATTACTAAAAGTTTCTGTCAAATATGAAGGACCTGTAGAAGCGCCAATTCTTAAAGACCAAAAAATAGCAACATTAAGATTAATTTATGATCAAGAATTAGTGGGTGAGTACGATCTCTTGTCCTCAAAAGAGGTTAAAAAAGTAAATTTTATATCCAGATTAATTAAATCTATCAACTATTTAATCTGGGGTGATGTCTAAAAAACCTATAATTGTTTTTGAAGGGATAGAGGGCAGTGGCAAAAGTCTACATTTGTCTTTAGTAGCAAATTATTTGAAACAAAAAAAAATAAAGTTTATCAAAATAAGAGAACCAGGCGGCAGCCTTAATTCTGAGAAAATTAGAAAACTAATTTTAAATAACAAATCCAATTTTAATGAGATTACTGATTTATTGTTATTTTTAGCATCAAGAAGTGAAAATATAAATTTAATTAAAAAAAATTATAATAAAAAAATTATACTTATTGATAGATTTACTGATTCAACTATTGCATACCAACATTATGGTATGGGCGTTAATTTAAATTTAATTAATTTATTAAATAACTATTTGATTAATGATATCAAAATAAATTTTACATTCTTAAATACAGTAAACAATAAAAACTTATTTTTAAGGCTAAAAAAAAGAAAGTCACTTAATAGGTATGATAAATTTAATTCAGCATTTTACAATAAAGTGCAAAAAGGTTTTATTAAATTAGCTAATTCAAAAAAAAAATCATATATGATAGTTGATTCAAATTTGGAAATTGAAAAAAATAAAAAATTAATCTTAAATAAAATAAAAAAAATAATTTAGTATAAATGGAGACTTTTTTACAACAAAGTTTATTTGGACATTATCAAATTTTTGACACATTAAAAAATTTATATATAAGAAAAAAGTTTCCTAGTAAAATAATTCTATCAGGTGAAAAGGGTATAGGTAAATGTACTTTAGCTTATCATTTAATTAATTATACTTTATCTTTAAATGAAGATCATAGTTATGATGCAAAAAATTATAAAATTAATAGTGAAAACAAATCTTTTAAATTAATTAAGAATAAATCTAATCCTAATTTTAATCTCATTGATGTAGAGGAAGGAAAAAAAAATATTGATATTAATCAAATCAGAGATCTAATTTCTGATTTAAACAAATCGTCATTTAACAAAAACCCAAGATTTGTTTTGATTGATAATATTAATTTGCTTAATCTTAATTCTGTTAACGCATTGCTTAAAGTAATTGAGGAACCAAATGATAATATAAACTTTATTTTAATTAATAGTAATAAACGTGTACTTTCTACCTTAAAATCGAGATGTATAAATTTTAAAGTCTCTCTTTCTCAAAAGCAAGCTATAGAAATATCTAACAGAATTATTGATCAAGATATCTACGAGTTATTTAATCAAGAATTAATTAATTATTATAATACACCCGGAGAATTATTGAAAATCTTAAAACTTTCAGAAAAGTTTGAAATCGACATAAAAAATTTATCGTTAAAAAATTTCCTATCATTGATAATTAAAAATAAACTTTACAAAAAAGATAAAATATTAATTGAATTGACTTACTCATTTATTGAAAATTACTTTAGGAATAAAGTTAACATTAAAAATGTTGAAATATTAAATTTTTATAACATTTTTTTAAAAAAAATTATAAATACTAAAATTTATAATTTAGACGAAGAAACTCTTTTTATGGAATTTGAAGATCGAATATTAAATGGGTAAAAATTATTATATAACAACTCCAATATACTACCCCTCTGCAAGACCTCATATGGGTCATGCTTATTCAAGTATTATTGCTGATTTTTTTTCACGTTTTAAAACGATTGATGGTTATAAAGTTCATTTCCTAACTGGGACTGACGAACATGGACTTAAAATTCAAAGAGCAGCTGAGAAAGAAGGACTAGATCCTCTTAAATTCTGTGATCAAATTAGTAAAACTTTTAAAGATTTATCTAAAACTTTAAATTTAACCAATACTGATTTTATACGAACTACTGAGGAGAGGCACAAGAAAACAGTTCAACATTTATGGAGAGAACTAGAGAAAAATGATGATATTTATCTTTCCAATTATTCAGGATGGTATTCTGTTTCAGATGAAGCTTTTTATAATGAAGATGAAATAGAGGAAGTAGAGGGTAAAAAAATTTCAATTAGTTCTAAATCAACAGTCGAATGGATAGAGGAGGAGTCATATTTTTTTAGACTTTCCAAATGGGAAAAGCCTTTATTAGATTTTTATAAAAAAAACCCTAATTTTATTTCACCTGCATCAAGAAAAAATGAGGTAATAAGTTTTGTTAAAAGTGGACTTAAAGATCTATCAGTAAGCAGAAAATCTTTTTCGTGGGGTATTCAGGTGCCCGGGAATGATCAGCATGTTATCTATGTTTGGCTTGACGCACTAACCAATTATATAAGTGCTTTAAACTACCCTAATAAAGAAGATGAATTATTTAAAAAATTTTGGCCTGCTTCAATACATTTAATTGGTAAAGATATATTAAGATTTCACGCTGTTTATTGGCCAGCTTTTTTATTAGCTGCTAAAATTCAATTACCAAAAAAAGTTTATGGTCATGGATGGATACTTTCAGGTGATGAGAAAATGTCTAAATCTAAAGGTAATATTTTAGACCCATTACAAATTATTGATGAATATGGCCTAGATCCATTAAGATATTATTTGATAAAAGAAGTTTCTTTTGGAAATGATGGAAATATATCCCAAGATAGACTTGAGGATTGTATAAATAGTGATTTAGCAAATAATTATGGAAATTTATGCCAACGTGTTACTGCTTTTGCAATAAAGAATTGTGACGGAAAAATTCCGGAAAAAATAAAATTTGAAGGAGATGATTTAATTATTTTAGATAAATTTAAAGATAATTTAGAAAACATTAGATCTAAAATAGACCAACAAAATTTAAATTACTACATTGACTATATAGTTAACTCACTTTTTGAGGCTAATAAATATTTTAATGATCAAGAACCTTGGAAAAAGAAAGACGATATCATTAGATTAAATACCATCGTTTTTACTTCCCTAGAAATTATTAGAAAAATAAGTTTTTTGCTTTATCCAATAATTCCAGGTTCTGTGTTAAAGGCATTAAAAATATTCAATCTTGCAGAAAATAATATAAAATTAGAAGATATATCTAAAAATGAATATTTAATTAAAGGAAATAAAATAAATAAAATAGATATACTCTTTAAAAAAATAGAAAAAGATAATGATTGATTCACACTGTCATCTAGATCATGAACCATTAATGAGTGACCTATCTAATGTAATTCAAAGATCTAAAAACGTTGGTATAGAAAAATTATTAACAATATCAACATCCTTTGAGAGTTTTGCTAGAGTTAAAGAATTAATAAAAAAGGATGATATGATCTATGGCACTATAGGAATTCATCCCCATGAAAGTTCAACTAATATAATTACTGCAAAACAAATAATCGATTGTTTGAGTGAAAATTCAAAAATTATTGGAATTGGAGAAACAGGTTTGGACTTTTATTACAATAATAGTGAAAAAAAAAAACAGATATCAAGTTTTGAGGAGCATATAGAGGCTTCTGTTCAAGCAAATATACCATTAATTGTTCATTCAAGAGATGCTGAAAAAGAAACTTTTGAAATTTTAAATAAATATAAAAATAAAAATCTTAAAATTTTGATGCATTGTTTTACTGGAACAAAAGAATTTTCAGAAAAACTAATGACCTTAAATTCATTTTTTTCAGCTAGCGGTATCATTACTTTTAAAAATTCATTAAATTTACAAGATACTTTCAAATCTATTCCAATGAACAACATTTTAATTGAGACCGATAGTCCTTTTTTAGCACCTGTTCCTAAAAGAGGAAAAAAAAATGAACCATCATTTATTGATTTTACAGCTGCAAAATTAGCTCAAATTAAAAATATTTCAAAAGAAGATCTTGTAAAAATAACCACAGATAATTTTAATAAACTTTTTTTTAGTTAAAAATTATGAAATTTATAATTTTAGGTTGTGGTAGTTCAATGGGCGTTCCTAGACCGGACGGTTTTTTTGGTAATTGTGACCCTAATAATAAAAAAAATTATAGAACAAGGTGCTCAGCTTTAATTAAAACTGATGACGAAAATATTCTGATTGATACATCTCCTGATCTAAGACAACAACTTCTAAGACATAAAATAAAAAAAATTAATAAAGTACTATTTTCTCATATGCATGGTGATCAAACGCATGGAATAAATGACTTAAGATCATTTTATATTAACAGTAGAAAACAACTTAATGTTTATGCTGACAAGCATACATCTAAATACCTTTCAAATACATTTTCTTATATATTCAACAGTTATTCAAAAGAATATCCTGCAACCTTAAAACTTAATATTTTACCAAAAAATATATCTATAAAAAATAAAAATAGAAAAAGTGGTATTAAATCAATCATGGTAGAACATGGAAAAGTTAAATCAAATTGTTTTATTATTAATAAAAAATTAGCTTATATAAGTGATGTCAGCAAAATTTATCAGAGAGATTTTAAATACTTTAAAAATTTAAATTATTTAATAATTGACTGTTTGTGGTACAATTTTCATCCATCACACTTTAACCTAGAAACTTCATTATCTGTCATTAAACAATTTAAACCCAAAAAAGCTATTCTTACAAATTTATCACCAGTATTAGATTATAAAGTTCTTAAAAAAATTATACCTAAAAATGTTACCCCAGCACATGATGGATTGACTATAAATTTATAAGATATTTTCGATAGTTTTAATTATTTTTTTTGACATTGGTTTTGTCATAGATGAAAACGTATCTTCTACCTTACCTTCTTTATTAATTAGAATTTTATGAAAGTTCCATTTAGGAACAGCTGATTTTCCATGATTTTCTTTGGCCCATTTGAAAATTTCGTGGGCATTTTTGCCTTTAACTTCTGTTATGGTTGCGAGAGGAAAGTTAATGTTAAAATTTACTTCACAAAATTCTTTAATATCCGCATCATTATTTTTTTCTTGATTAAATGAATTAGATGGAATTCCAAGAACAATTAAACCTTTTTTTTTATATAAATCCCACAATTCTTGTAACTCATCGTATTGTCTAGTAAATCCACAATAACTAGCAGTATTCACAACTAAGATAATTTTATTTTTGTAATCTTTGAAATTTATTGTCTCACCAGTTATGCTTTCTATACTGAAATCATAAATTATTTTATCATAATTTGCTGAAACAGGGCTTTTAAAAAAAAACATAATTATAGATAATAAAAATATTACTTTTCTCATTTACTAGGTTTATTCGGTGTAAGTAATATCAAAAAGTAACCAAATAAAGTTGACAACAATGACCCAGTTAATACTCCTATTTTTACACCATCCATATATTGCATATTTTCAACAAAAGCCAAGTTTCCAACAAATAAACTCATTGTGAAACCAATACCTGTTAGAACTCCTACACCATAAAAATTATACCAACTGGTATCGTTTGGCATTTGGGCTACTTTTAACTTTATAGATATATAAGAAAATATAAAAACTCCTAGCTGTTTACCAACAAATAGTCCTAACACGATACCTAAGGGAACCTTATCTAATAAAGACTCAAAAGTTAAACCCTCTAAAGAGACACCTGCATTAGCAAAAGCAAATATTGGCATTATACCAAAAGCAACATAAGGACTGATCGCATGTTCAATTTTAATTAATAATGAAAAATCTTTTTCTTTTTTTCTATGGGGTATTGTCATAGCTAGCAGAACACCAGCAATGGTTGCGTGTACACCTGAGTTATGAGTAAAATCCCATAGAAACAACCCTACAATTAAATAAGGTAAAAATTTTTTTATATTAAATTTATTGATCAATAATAAAATGATAAATGCCGTTAGCATTAAAATTAAATATTTTATACTTAATTCCCCTGAGTAAAAAAGAGCTATAATAACTATCGCTCCTAAGTCATCTATAATTGCAAGTGCAGTCAAAAAAACTTTTAAGGATAAAGGTACTCTTTTTCCAAGTAGTGACAAAACACCTAGTGAAAAAGCTATATCTGTAGCTGAAGGTATAGCCCAACCTTTTAAAGTTTCACTATCACCAAAATTTATAAAAACATAAAATAATGCAGGTACCAACATTCCACCTACTGCTGCAATGATTGGTAGTAAGGCTTGTTTTATATTTGAAAGTTCTCCCTGTAAAAATTCTCTTTTAATCTCAAGGGTTACAAAGAAGAAAAATATTGCCATTAAAGCATCATTAATCCAATGAATTACAGACAGTTTTAATCCAAAATTATTAATACCAATAAATAAATATTTATTTAATGTAGAGAAATATAGATCTGCAAGGTTTGAATTGCTTATAAATAAAGCAATAATAGCGGCAAATAACAAAACTAATCCACTAGCTGCCTCTAATTTAAAAAACCACCTAAAAGGTTTTGAAATATAATTGATCATAAAATTATGAAAGGTCTATAATAAATAGTTTAATATCTTTCAATGTTTCATATAGGTTGAAAAGCAACACTTCTAATCCAGGAAATATGTTGATTAAGGGTGCTTTTAGAGTGTCTAATAAAATAATAAGTGCCCCTAATGAAATTATAAATACAATTAAATATGAAAAAAATTTACTACTTTGAGTTTTTTTAATTAATTCAGGTTTACTCTCAGTTTCTTTGATAGCTGATAATTCAGATTTTGCTTTTTTATTTTCTTTGACTGGTTGTTTTATTTCTTGATCATTAGATTTATTATCATCTAAATTATCAATTTCTTCATTTTCTTTGATAGCAATATCCTCATTTATTTCTAGAGTTTCTGGTATTGGATCTTCTTTTTTATAAAACCAAACACGATCACACGAACCACATTGAAGATTTCGCCCCTCAGATGGAATTAAATTAATATCTATATTGAATTTTTTTTTTTTACAAGGACATTCAATAATCATAAATTCTTATATACCAGATATTTATTAAAATTCTTTTAATTTCGAAGCTTTAATCATTGAAAATATCAATAACTACTGTATTAGTAATGCTCTCGGAGTGTAGCGCAGCCTGGTAGCGCATCTGGTTTGGGACCAGAGGGTCGCAGGTTCGAATCCTGCCACTCCGACCATCATTATGAAAAAAGCGATAATTTATATTCCTAATAAAAGTCCGATGCAATCAGGTCTTGCAAAAACTAATAAGTGGATACTAGAGTTTAAAACAAATGATCCAACTAAGAATCCTCTTATGGGATGGGAAAGTTCTGATGATACATTAACTGAATTAAAATTAGAATTTTCATCTAAAGACCTTGCTATAAGTTATGCAAAAAAGAAAAAAATAGAATATGAGATAATTGAACCTAAAAAAAGAAAAACTGTAAAAAAATCTTATGCAGATAATTTCTTAAAATAATAATATGTTTAGATTTTTTACTGAAAGAGATTGGTATTTATGGTCATGGTTAGGGTCTGCTATAATACTTTCATCACTATGGATTCAAGTTAAAATTGATGTTAAAATAAATGAGTGGTTTGGTGAATTTTACGATATGATTCAAAAAGCATTGGGTTCTCCTAATGCTATAACAATTGAAGAATATTGGGCGAGTTTATTGTCATTTATAATCTTGGCTGCCATGTACGTTGGTGTTGCAGTACTAGTAAGTTTTTTTACTTCACATTATTTATTTAGGTGGAGAGCTGCAATGGTTGAATGGTACCATTCTGTTTATGACAAAGCTCGAAAGATAGAAGGTGCGGCACAAAGAGTTCAAGAGGATACTATAAAATTTTCAAGGATAATGGAGTCATTGGGAACGAGTTTAATTGAAGCTTTAATGATTTTAATTGAATTTATGCCAATTTTATTTGGTTTAAGTATTGGTATTCCAATTTTCTTTTTTGGGAATTGGGATTATGGATTAATTGTTGGTGCTCTCATTTGGTCAATTGGTGGAACTATCTTTCTAATAATTTTAGGTCTGATTTTAAGGTTGGTTGGTGTTGAATATGATTTACAGAAAAAAGAGGCCGCATATAGAAAAATATTAGTTATAGCTGAGGATGATGGAACAATAAGGCCTAAAACTATAGATGAATTATTTGAAGATGTTAGGGGTATTCATTATCTAAGTTACCTAAGGTATTTATATTTTAACATTGGAAGAATTGCTTACCTACAAGCCAATGTTTTGTCTGCATACGTGTTCTTGGCTCCTGCAATAGTAGCAGGTGCTGTTACCCTAGGAGTTATGCAACAAATAATTCGAGCCTTTGGAAGGGTAGAGGGATCAATGCAATATATATTGAAAGCTTGGCCCACAATTATTGAACTTGCTAGCGTTTATAAACGTTTAAGAGAATTTGAATATAAAATTAAGCAAGAAGAATTTGTTGATGAAAAAATTTAATGGTAATTGACGAAAAATTTATAGATCAATTTGTGAATGTTACATCAAAAGCAGCTATTGCTTCATATCCTTTAGTTGGAAAAAATGACAAAGTTGCAGCAGATAAAGCAGCTGTTGACTCGATGAGAAACGAATTAAATCAATTAAATGTTAATGGTAAAATAGTTATTGGTGAAGGTGAACTTGACGAAGCTCCAATGTTATATATTGGAGAAAAAGTTGGCACAACTAATGGGCCTGAAATTGATATTGCTGTTGATCCTTTAGAGGGTACTAATTTTGCTGCAAATAATCTCCCAGGTGCTTTGTCAGTCATTGCTATAGCTGAAAAAAGTAATCTCTTCAACGCTCCAGAAACATATATGGAAAAAATTTCTGCAAAAGTAAGTGAAACGGGCATTATTGATTTAGATTACTCGGTTAAGGAAAATATTTTTAATTTATCTGAATATTTAAATAAAAAACCTGAAAATATAACTGCCTGTGTTATGGATAGACCAAGGCATAAAGATATCATAAATGAATTAAATATATTAGGAGTTAATATAAAATTAATTGCTGATGGTGATGTATCAGGGGCCTTATTAGTAACTGATGATAAATATGGTGTAGATATTTTTCTTGGTATAGGAGGTGGTCCAGAAGGTGTTTTAGCTGCAGCTGCCCTTGACACCTTTAAATGTAGTTTTCAGGGAAGATTTTTATTTAATACTGATGAAGATAAGATTAGAGCTAATAAAATGGGAATTCAAAATTTAACAAAAAAATATGAATTAAAGGAAATTGTCAAAGGTGATTCAATTTTTTGTGCAACAGGCATAACATCAGGGGATTTAGTTTCAGGTATAAAAATTGAAAATAATGAATTCATCACTGAAACTTTGGTAACGCATAAGAGCTCAGGTATGAAAAAAGTAATTAAAAAAGTTATAAATAGATGATGTTAAATATTATCATAAATCTATTAAGGCTTGATTAATATACTTTTTTACAATAAAAAACAGCAATTTGGTCCCTTCGTCTATCGGTTAGGACACGTGGTTTTCATCCTCGAAAGAGGGGTTCGATTCCCCTAGGGACCGCCAAACTTATGCATTATTTTACATATATGCTAAAATCAGTTTCTCCTGGCATTAAAAAAACTTACGTTGGTTATACTAATAATATTAGAAAAAGATTATTAAAACACAATTCAAATGCTGGAGCAAAAACTACAAAAGGATATAAATGGGTAGTTATATATTTTAAAAAATTTAAAAATAAACATGAAGCAATGTCATATGAATATAAACTTAAAAACAATAGATCTCTTAGAAAACAAATATTAAATAAATCAAAAGAATGAAAATTTCAATTTTACTACCTTATAAAGAAAATTTTTCAAAAACATATGCTGGGGCAGTTTCTATTTCAATAAGAGATACAGTTAAAGAAAGTAAGTATAAAAAAAACATTTATATTTACGGAAATACAAATTTTAAAAACAAACTTTTAAAGAATTATATAAATATTAAATTTTCTACAAATTTTCTACAAAGTTCCTCAAAAAATTATATTTTAAGTTTTTTAGAAGAAGAAAGTAAAAATAGATCATCATTAATCGAAATGCATAATAGGCCATCATATGTTAAATTTTTATCAAATTTGAAGTATACAAAAAAAGTTCTTTATTTTCACAATGATCCACTTGAAATGAGTGGTTCAAGGACAATTGACGAAAGGCTATTTCTAATAAATAATTTAGATAAAATTATTTTCAATAGCAATTGGTCTAAAAGTAGATTTATTAACAATCTGAGTGTAAAAAATAAAATTTCCCCAAAATTAATTGTTATTAAACAGTCAATAAATAAACCGAAAATCAATTTAAAGACAAAAAAAAAAATTATAACTTTTATTGGTAAACTTAATTCAGCAAAAGGTTATGATCTTTTTGGAAAAGCAATTTTAAAGATTTTAAATAAATATCCCGAATGGAAATCTGTAGTTATTGGTGATGAACCAAGAGAAAAAATTTTTTTTAGACATAAGAGACTAAAAATTCTTGGCTTCCAAAGTCATGATAAAGTCTTATCATATTTGAGAAGTGCATCTATATCAGTAACATGCTCAAGATGGAATGAGCCTTTTGGAAGATCTAGTTTGGAGGCTGCTAGTAGAGGCTGTGCTGTTATAATTAGTAATAAAGGAGGTCTCCCTGAAACAATAACAGATGGTATTATTTTAAAGAAACTTAATGTAATTAATATTTTTAAAAGTATAGAAAAAGTAATTTTAAATAAAAAATATAGAAAAAATTTACAGGAATTATCTTTAAAAAATTTTTTTTTAACAAATAAATTTGCAAGTAAAAAAATTGACCAATATAGAGATTTAATTATCGGTTCACAAAATAATAATAATAAAAATAAACATTTAAAAATTTTGCACGTCACAAATCTAAATGAGAGACATAATGGAAGGCTTTTTTATAATACTGGTAGAAGAATTAATAATGGTCTTATTAGGTTAAGCCATAATGTAATGACAATTAGTGATCGAGATATTGTCAGTAATAATAGAAAATTATCTGATATAGACGGTTCAAAAACTTTAAATGAAATTTTTATTAAAACCGTGGATACTTTTAACCCAGATTTAATTATTTTAGGTCATGCTGATTTAATTAAAAAAAAATCTATTCAAGATATCAAGAAAAATAATCCAGAAATCAAAGTCTGTCAGTGGTTTCTTGATAGAATGGACTCTCAATGGATGATAAACAAAAAAAGATTTTTAGAAAAAATTGATGCAATCGACGCAAGTTTTTGCACAACAGATCCAAATGTTCTTAATTTTAATAAGAAGAACAAAGTTTTTTATATACCTAATCCTGTTGATGCTTCTTTTGAAAATTTAAAAGTTTATGAAAATAAAAATCCTGAATATGACCTTTTTTTTGCAATGTCCCATGGCGTACACAGAGGTAGGTTGAAGAGGGGGAAATTTGATCAACGAGAAATATTTTTAAAAAAATTGATTAAAAATAATCCCAATAAAAAATATGATTTTTATGGTTTTGATAATACAGAACCTTTATGGGGGGATGATTTTAAAAAGCAAATTTACAAATCGAAAATGGCACTCAATTTGAGCCAAGGAAAACCTTTAAAATATTATAGTAGTGATAGAATTGCACAATTAATTGGAAATGGTTTATTAACTTTTATAGATGAAAAAACTAAATATAACGATTTTTTTTCTAAAGATGAAGTTGTATTTTATAAAAATCAAAATGATCTAAAAAAGAAAATAAATTTGATGCTAAAAAATGACAAATTAAGAGTATCCATGTCAAAAAAAGGTCGAAACAAATACCATAAATACTTTAATTCCGATCTTGTTGCAGAATATATAATTAATAAAACTTTTAATATTAAAAAAAAATATTACTGGGAAAAAAAAAATTAATGTTTTCAATTTTAATTCCCACATTCAATAACCTAGAATATTTAAAATTATGCATATCAAGTCTAGAGAAAAACTCAAAATATTCCCATCAAATTGTACCCCATGTTAATATCGGAGATGATGGAACTCTAGAATATCTAAAAAAAAAAAATATAGAATATAGTTATACAAAATATAATTCAGGCATATGCGAAGGTATAAACAAAGCTTCTAAATTGAGTAAATTTGATTATATTTTATATGCACATGATGATTTTTACTTTTGTCCTAACTGGGATGAAATTTTATTTAATGAGGTAAAAAATATTGGTCACAATAATTTCTACTTATCTGGTACCATGATGCACGCAGGTCAAATTTCATTTAATTGTGGTGACAACGCATCAAATTTCGATGAAAAAAAATTTTTAAATAATTATAAAAATTTTAATTATTTTGATTTTCAAGGATCCACATGGGCACCGCATCTAATACATAAAGATTTATGGAAAAAGGTAGGTGGTTTAAGCGAGGAATACTTTCCTGGTACTGGTTCTGATCCAGATCTTAATATGAAGCTGTGGAGGGAAGGTGTAAGAATATTTAAAGGATTAAATAATTTTAAAGTATATCATTTTGGTTCTATTGTGACAAGAAAGTATAAATATCACCCCTCCGTAACAACTGAGTCCGGAAGTAAAGGTGGAAAAATATTTTTATTAAAGTGGGGTATCTCAATTAAATTCTTTAAAAAATTTTATCTTCAATCTAATATAAAATATGAGAGAGAACTTACACACCCTAAATATACTATAAATTTTTTATTAAATTACCTGGTTTGTAAACTATCTTTTTTTTATTTAAAATTTTTTTATAGAAAAATTTCAATTAGAAGGGGTTCAACATAAAAAATTTTTACTCTCATGAATATAATAAATAAAAGGTATTATAATTTAGAGCAATTTTCAAAAAATTTTAAAGATGCTAAACCATATCCTCATATAGTATTAGACAACTTTTTAATTGATTCCTTTTTTAAAAATTTAAATTTAGAAAATTATAAATTAAGTCAAAACACTGGAAGATCCTTTAACACCAATCTAGAAAAGAATAAATGGACTAGTAAGAATGAAATTTTGTCTAAAAATCTAAAATTAATTATTGATGAGCTAAATAAAAAAGATTTTTTGGAAAACTTATACAAGTTAACAGGTATTACTGATCTGTTTTCAACAACCGAAGGCAATACATCTTTGGCAAATTACCATGAAATGTATGAATCTGGTTTTTTAGGCACGCATGTGGATCATTCATCAGAACCAATTACTGGCTTACCTCATGTTTTAAATATAATTCTCTATTTATCCAAAGACTGGAAAAGTTTGTGGGGAGGGTCGACTATACTTGCTGATAAAAATGGTCGTAAAATTGAAAAATTAATAGATTTTGTTCCTAACCGCGCAGTAATTTTTTTACATACTCCATTCTCGTTTCATGGGGTTACTGAAATTAAAAAAAGTCCAATAAAAAGATCAACTATATATGTTGATTATTACTCTAAAAATAAAGATCCATATAATCATTTCAATCTACTATTTAAAAAAGTATGGTTCAAACACCCTACAACATTTATACTTCCTAATTTAAAAGATTATTTTCAAATAAAAAATCAAAGTTATTTAAAAAAAATGATTAAACATAAGGTTAAAGCCTTTTTTTCTTAACTATACTTTATCGAGTAACATTATAAATTAAAGTTTTTATCGTATTTTGATCTTTTGTACGAGCTATAACCAAAAATTGATACTACTAATCCTTCTATTTTGAAATATAGATATTTTGTTTTTTTAGGATTTATTAATAAATTTAAAATCATTTGAAAAAAATTCATTATTAAACTAGGTAAACATTTTTTTAAACTAGCAAAATATCCTAAATATTTTTTATAGTAATAAAATTTCGACCATTGTCCATGCCATCCAGATAAATAATATGCGTAATCTTTCTCATCTTTATTTTTAAATATCGCTGAACCACTACCTCTCTTTTTATGGAAATGATATGAATTTGAAATTAAAAATAATTTATACTTTTTTAATCTGCACTTAGTAAAATAATCATTATCCTCATAATATAGAAATATATTTTTATCAAAACCATTTAGTTTCTTAAATATTTTAGTATTAAATAGCATTGCACCACCTGTCAATGTTTCTTGTTCGACTATAATTTTTTTTTTATAAGTTTTTTTATTACCCTTAAGATTAGGACTTACTGCACCGAATTTTTTTATTCTTTTACAACTATTTAATAATAATGTTATTGTGTTCTTATATATTTTTGTATCTGGATTGATGACAAAAAAATATTTAGTTTTTATGAGTTTTGAGGCATGATTAATTGCATTACCATATCCAATATTGTTTCTTAATATAACTTTCACGTTTTTATTTTTTTTTTCTAATTTATCTTTAAGTTTTTTGTCTTGGGAATTTTCAACAATAATAATTTTTGTTTTTTTTGAAATATTTTTAACATGCCTAATAATTCTTTTTTTTGAATTGTAAGACGGAATAACGACAGTAACAGATCTTGTCATTTAAATTTTGATTTTATTAAGTGGATTATTTTTAAATAAATTTGCTTCTTTAATATATCTTCTTACCATTTCTGTTGTTTTATGGCCTGTCATTGCCATAATACTTCTTTCATCAGCCCCAGACTCAGCAGCTACTGTTGCAAAACCTGACCTTAAACTATGACCTGCAAAATTTTTGTTTTCGATTCCTGCTAACTTTAAATACTCTTTCATTAATAAAACTACAGATTGGTCAGTTAATCTTTTGTCTGTTAATGATAAACCTTTAGAAAATCTTCTAAAAATAGGTCCAGACTTAATTTTAGAAATTTCTAACCATTTTTTTAGATTTGTAACAGGACAGTAAATTTCATTATCGAAGTAGGGTAGTCCTTTAGTCATTCCTTCTCCGAATTGATCAGTTTTTGATCTTTTAATAATGATTTTTAAACCTTCAGGAACAAATTCTAAATCTTCATGATCAATTGAAATCAGTTCGGTTCTTCTAAAGCCTCCACCAAAGCCAATTAAGATTAATGATTTATCTCTAAGTTTTTTTATTTCCTCAGTTTTTTGTTCATTTATTACATTAATAATTAATTTTAAATGATTGATTAATATAGGTTTTTTACCTTTCTGAATGCTACCTTTAACTCTTCTTATTCCCATTAAATTTTCAACTATGATTGGATGTTTAGTGTCTAGATAATGCCCTTTCAACTTATGAACCATGCTTATTGATACTAATCTTCGTCTTAAAGTGCTTATTTTTGAGTTTTTAGAGAGATGGGTAAGGTACAATGAAACTATTTTCGGCTCTGTTGGTAATGAATTTAATCCATGTTTTGCACAAAAAGCTCCAAAGTCTTTAAAGTCCGACTTATAAGCTCTTAACGTATTATTTGCCTTTGAGCTTTTAAGATTATTTAAAGTTGCCTCATGAAGTGATTTTAGGTCTGTTGTCAGTTCATTCATATAATTACTATTGATAACAATTAATTATCATTAGTAATATATTAGATGATTTTTAATGTCAATAGTTTAAAAAAATAAATTATGGCTTCAATGAACGGATTAATAGAACCTAATTATTTTCTTATTACAGCTATAGCTTTTGCAATTCTAAGCATTATTCAATATAAGAAAGCTGGAAAAACTATTGAGACAATATATTTGTCAATTCTATTTATATTTTTTCTAATAAGCTATTTTATACTTGTGTTTGGTGATTAGAATTATCCCCATCATTCACAGGTCATAATCAAAAAATAAAAAAACAACTAAAAAGTGATACAAATAGATAATATAGCTGATATATTACAATTAATTAAGGGGCAACCCTTAACTGGCCAGCTGGAGAAAAACCGCAAGGAACAATTTCAGAGGGCAGAAAGTTTCGCGGGGGATCGCTGAACGCGCGAAGCGGGTGGCATGGCGATAGCGAGTCAACGACGTGCCTATAACTACAGTTTTATGCACTAAAAAGTGCATAAAATGGTGGTTTTTTCTCACCAAATATGAATGGAACTAAATTTCAACTAAAAGTTTGGAAATATCTTAAAACTATACCAAGAGGTACTGTTAAAAACTACAAACAGGTAGCGATTGCAATAAAAAGACCTAAATCAGCCCGAGCTGTAGCTAATGCATGTGGAAAAAACCCTTATGCACCAAAAATACCTTGTCATAGAGTAATTCGGTCCGATGGAGGCCTTGGTGGATACTCAGGCAGAGGTGGAATTAAGACAAAGCTGCGTTTATTGAGATCTGAAAAAGTTGATATTTAGTGGCTTTTTTGACCTATTTTATGGTCAAAAATACTAATAAAATCAACGTTTTTTCAATATTTAAGCTTATTTAAATATGAATAGTAATATTCACCCTTCAGTTGTACTATATATTGAGATATAACAAAATAAAGTACCTCTATGGCCGCTTAAAACATATATTCTATAACTGCATTGCTCTACTTTTCAACGATAGTAAGACTATATTTCAGTGTCAAATTTCATAGAATTTTTTAAAAATTTTTGTTCCCCTACCCACTTATTAAAATAAAAATTTTGAATTTTGTGTTTAATTAACTAATAATACCATTGGTATTAAACACTTTTAACTATTATGGTTTATTTTCCTTATTAAGTTTTCTATATTTGCCTTTATCTATTTAAAATAATAGTTATCAATTGGATAATTTGTATTAATTTATCTATATATAAAATATTAAAAATGACATAATTACAATAGTTTAAAAGTATATATTAAAGTATTAAATTATATATTAGTAACTATTTATTTACTATTAATTAGAACTAGTAAGTAAATATTCTCTTCTGGAAATGTATAAACCACTGAGAATAATAATAAATAGACCTAAATAAGTCCAATTATCAGGTAATTCATTAAAGAAATAATAACTAATTAGTATGTTGGTAATTATCTCTGTGTAGCCTAAAGGAGCTAATTTAGATGCATCAGCATATTTGAGTGATAATATTAAGAAAAGATGCGCTAGAGCGGCTATAAAGCCGATTAAAGCCATTAAAACCCATTCAGTTAAAGAAGGTGTAACCCATACAGATGGCACAAATAAGCTAATTATTGTTAAACCTACTAAACTAGTAAATAATAAAGTTAAAAAGGAATTATCAGAAATGCTCAATTTCCTAGTTATAATAAAATAGAACCCATAACAAATTCCGCAAGTAACTGCGGCTAAAGTTGCTAAATTTACCTCAATAAAACCAGGTCTAATTACAATCAAAGCACCCAAGAAACCAACTAGAACAGCGGACCATCTTCTAATACCAACCTTCTCGTTTAGAAATATTGGAGAAAAAGCAGTACAAATTATAGGTGCTACAAATGCTAAAGTTAAAGCTTTTGGAAGAGAAATAACAGAGATTGCATAAAAGAAACATAAGGTAGAAAAGAATAGAACAAAACCTCTAATCAATTGTAATTTAGGGTTTTTACTCCAAACAAGAGTTTTTCTATAAAAAATTAACATTAAAGATAATGTAAAAAGTGCTGAAAAGAAATATCTCGCCCATACAATCTGAAAAACATCTATTGAAGAACTTAAATGTTTAGCAAACGCGTCCATAACTGGAACAATCATCCAAGCTGAAGCATTTAATATTATAGCTTTCATAAAAAAAGGATATAATTTAATAAAAGTATTTTAAAGCAAAGAATACAACAACTGGTAATGTTATGAACGACATAATTGTTGAAACTACAATCATACTTGCAATGCTATCAACAATTTTTTTAGGTGAATACATTGATCCAATTAAATAAGTTAAAACTGCACTTGGCATAGCACATTGTATTAAAAATACACCTGCTGCAAAACCAGATAAATTAAATATTTTTATGATACCTAGGCCAATTAATGGACCAATAAAAACTCTACATATAGACGAAATAAAAGCAGATTTAAATGAAAAAACTTTCAATCTTGTAAGAGCAATTCCTAAAGACATCAATATTAAAAATATTGCAGTATAGGCAGTGATCATTGTTGTATTTACTAAAAACACCGGGGTTTTAATTTCATAATATATAAAGATAATTGAAATTATTATTGCGTATACAGGTGGACTTTTTAACAAAAGTTTAAAATCAAACTTTTTACTAGCTAAAAAAACATTTACTGTAAAATGAAAAAATATAACCAATGAAGAAATTGTTGCTGCAATGCCTAAACCTAAATTACCATAAGCAAATAAGCAGATTGGTAGTCCCATGTTACCTACATTAGGTAAAACAAATGGAGGAAGTTCTCGTATAACTTCTTTTTTTAAAAAAATTAAAAAGACTACTCCTACTAAAGCAAAGGCGAATATTGCAATTAATGAATACCAAAAATACTCAATAAACAAAGAAAAAGTAACCCCAGTAGTAGTGATAGCATAAAAAACCATTGCAGGGCTGCCAATATTTGCTGCAAAATTTGTGATAAAAGAAGTATCTAGCTTTGGGTTTTTTTTACCAATAAAGTAACCAATACCAACCATAAAAAAAACAGGAAATAAAACTTCAAAAAGTTTTAAATAAATATCCATTAACCAATCACTCTAATAAGTGTTGGTGTTTTTAAAATATTTTTATTTTTTTTAAATATAGATAAACAATTCTTAGAATTTATCTCAGAGGTTTTATGAGTTATAATTACTATTGTTGCTTTATTTGTTTTTTTATCAGGTGTTTGGATAAGTCTTTTAACAGATATTTTATATTTAGCTAAACGGTTAGTAATTTTAGATAAAACTCCTGGGCGATCTCTTACTTCAAATCTTAAATATAAAGAATTTATATAATTGTTAATGTTATAAGATTTTAGAGCTTTTAATTGCGCAAAAGGAATTCCAAAAGGTTTTTTAATATTCCCTCTAAGTATGGACAATAAGTCAGAAAGTAAAGAAGATGAAGTAGGACCAGGACCTGCTCCTTCGCCTTGCAGAATACTTTCACCAACTGGTTTACCTTCAAGAATTACAGCATTCATTACACCGTTAACATTACCAATATAAGATTTTTTGTTTACTAAACATGGGTGAACTGTTTCAAAAAGTTGATTATTTTTTAATTCCGTTATGCCAAGAAGTTTTATTCTTAAATCTAATTGATTAGCAATTTTTATATCTTTCAATTCAATTTTTTCTATCCCTTCCATTAAACATTTGTGGTGAGAAATTTTACTATTAAATGCAAGTGCAGATAAAATTCTTACCTTTGCAAAAGCATCAAAACCATTTAAATCTAATTTAGGATTACCTGGTTCAGCATAGCCGAGTTTTTGTGCTTTAATAAGAACATCGTTAAATTTTTGATTAGAATTTTCCATTTCAGATAAAATATAATTTGAGGTTCCATTTAATATTCCATAAATTTTTGAGATCTTATTTGTTGCCAATCCCTCCTTAATAGATCTTAATATTGGGATACCCCCTGCTACAGATGCTTCAAACTCTAAATTAACATTATTTTTTTCAGCTAATTTTGCTAAATAATTTCCGTGTTTAGAAATTAGAGCTTTATTTGGTGTTATAACGTGAACTTTACTTTTTAAAGCTTTCTCAACAATCTTTTTAGATACACCATCAGATAACCCTATTGCTTCAAATAAAATATCGACCTTATGTTTTTTTAATATGTCAAAAGGATTGGTATAAAAAATTTTCTTATTAATTTTGAATTTTCTTTTTTTTTTAATATTTTTTGCTGATATCGCGACTACGTTAATTTTTGTTCCTGTTTTTGTTTCAATATTTTTTTTTTTAGTATTTAACTCATTGAGCAGATAAATACCAACTTGTCCTAAACCAACTACTGCAATATTATATATTTTTTTCATTTGCTAATATCAGGATATTTACTTTTTTTTGTATAGTCTTCTATATATATTTTATATTCTTCCAATGTCATTGACGTTATATCTTTTGATTTCTCTAATATTTTTGAAAAATTTTTTTGTTCATCTTTTTTTTTAATAGTATCTTCAGTCCAATACTGAGAATCTTTATTTAAAGAACAGTTGCTAATAAATAATAGTGAAAATAAATAAAATATTAATCTCATATTAATCCGGTTGTTTCTGGAAAGTTAAATCTATTGTTTAGACTTTGTACTGCTTGACCTGCGCCACCTTTTATTAAATTATCTATAGCTGAAAGTATTATAATTTTATTCTTAAATTTAGATTTACAGACTGATATTAGACAATTGTTGGTATTAATAACATTATTTGTGCTTATGAGAGTATTTGATTTAGAAATCTTAATAAATTTCTCGTTTTTGTAAAATTTTGATAATAAACTTATTATCTTTGATAGATTTACATTTTTATTCAAATCTAAATATATAGTACTTAGAATTCCTTTAAACATTGGTGATAAATGTGGCGTAAAACTTACCTCAATTTTTTTCTTAGAAAATTTTTTTAACATTTGGTCAATTTCTGAATTATGACGATGATTTCCAACACCATATGCGCTTAAAGATTCATATAAATTTTTATTTTTATATTTTTTGTGAACACTTCTACCAGCACCAGAATAACCTGATTTTGAGTCTATTATAATATTTGAAACTTTAACTAAATTTTTATTAATCAAAGGTATTAAAGGCAAAAGTATAGATGTTGGATAACAACCAGGACATGAAATTATATTATACTTTTTAAGTTCTTTTCTATTAATTTCAGGAAGTGAATAAATACTTTTATTTATAAGTTTAACTGCTCGATGTTTCTGCTTATACCATTTTTTATATTCTGAAGCTTTTTCAAGTCTAAAATCTGCAGCTAAATCAATTAAAATATTTTTATTATTAAGATGTTTAGATATATCTTGCGCTTCACCATTAGGTAGTGCAGTAAAAATTATATCAACATCATTTAATAAATTTTTATTTAATTTTTTTATTTTAGGTAATTTATATTTTGATAATGACTTTTCATAAGAAGAAATACTCTTACCTACTGAAGAATTACCACATAGATATTTAATCTTTATATATTTGTGCTTAACTAATATCTTAACTAATTGAGTACCAATATATCCAGTTGATCCAGCGACTAACGCATTGAGCTTAGGCATTTTATATTATAACAGTTAAATATTAAAAAAAAATTATCTTTTAGAGAATTGAAAGCTTCTTCTAGCTTTTCTTCTACCTGGTTTTTTCCTCTCAACTGCTCGAGAGTCTCTCGTGGTAAGTTTTTCTGTTTTTAATGCACCTTTTAAATTTCCATCAAATAAAACTAATGCTTTTGATATACCATGGACCATTGCACCAGCTTGACCAGTTGGTCCACCACCTTTAACACTACATTTAACATCGTAATCTGTAGACTGATTTATAATCTCAAAAGGTCTTGTGATTTGCATTTTATGGGTTTCGTCTGCAAAATAATCACTAAATAACTTTCCATTTACATATATTTTACCTGATCCTTTTTTTAACCAAACTCTCGCAATAGAAGTTTTTCTTCTACCAGTTGCATATTTACTGTCTTTAAAATCTAATTTAAGTTTAGGAGATTTTGATGATGTTTGAGTATTTTCCATATTAATTTCTAGCTAAGTTTTTGCTGTTCAATTTATTTAATTCAATGACTGTAGGATTTTGTGCAGAATGCGGGTGATCATTTCCTGCATAAATCTTTAATTTAGTTAATTGTTTTCGACCCAACACGCCGGCAGGCAACATTCTTTTAACTGCAAGTTTTAGAGTTTCACCTGGTTTTTTTTCATGTAATTTTTCAGGTGTAGCAATCTTGATACCACCAGGGTGACCTGTATGTCTGTAATACTTCTTGTCTTGAAACTTTTTTCCTGTGAATTTTACTTGTTCAATATTTTTAACAACAACAAAATCGCCATCGTCCATGTGTGGTGTATATGTAGTTTTATTTTTTCCTCTTATAATATTTGAAACAACAGTTGCCAATCTACCAACAACTGCATTAGTCGCATCAATTTCATACCAAGATGATTTTATTTGGTCTTTTTTAAGGAATTTTGTCATTGTGCGAGGATTAATACTATTATTAAAATCAAAGTCAATTTTATATTTATCTTGAAAATTAGTCTTAATTTGATAAAAAGTTAATGCCGATTTGATCCTATTGCGGGCTTTAAACTGCTAAAAAGGAGTTTTCTTAAATTATCGGTAGGCATTTGAACTATATTGTGCGCCTTACATTAAGTTAAAGCACTAAAAAAGGAGTATATTATGAGCACTAAAAGAAATAATCCAGAGACCATTGCAGTACATGGTGGGGATTACAGAAGCGATCCTGCAACAAATGCTGTTGCTGTCCCTATATATAGAACCACATCTTATGAGTTTAACAGCACAGAACATGCAGCTAATTTGTTTTCACTAAAAGAGTTTGGAAACATTTATACCAGAATAATGAATCCAACAAATGATGTATTAGAGAAAAGGGTTGCTGCCCTTGAAGGTGGTTTATCATGTGTGACTGTCTCATCAGGTCAAACAGCCTCATCTTTTGCTGTATTAAATGTTGCTCAAGCAGGTGATAATATCATTAGTTCTACTGATTTATATGGTGGAACAGTATCATTATTTAACAATACACTCAGTAAACTCGGAATAGAGATAAGATATGCAGATCCAAGTGATCCTAAAAATTTTGAAAAACTAATTGATAATAATACGCGTGCTTTTTATGGAGAAACTCTACCTAATCCATATTTAAGAGTTTTCCCCATTAAAGAAGTTTCAGATATTGGAAGAAGATATAATATTCCTCTTATAATGGACAATACTGCCGCCCCTGTTATATGTAAGCCCATAGAACATGGTGCTGCAGTAGTTATTCATTCTTTGACAAAATATATTGGTGGACATGGAACGGCAATAGCTGGAAGCATTGTTGATAGTGGAAATTTCGATTGGACAGCTGACCCCAAAAGACAACCATTATTTAATGAACCAGATGCAAGTTATAATAATGTTGTATGGGGAAAGGCAGTACCTGAGATGACAGGTGCCAATGTTCCTTTTGCTGTACGTGCAAGAGTTTGCTTGTTGAGAGATCTAGGATCAGCATGTGCACCAGATAATGCTTTTACAATTATACAAGGTCTTGAAACTGTGGCTTTAAGAATGAAACAGCACTGTGAAAATGCTCAAAAGGCTGTTAATTTTTTAAAAAAACATAAAGAAGTAACCAAAGTAATTTACTCAACAGAGCATAATAAACATATTTCAGACAGAGCTAAACAATACTTAAAAGGTGGAAATGGACCAATGGTTGGTATTGAGCTTAAAGGTGGAATTGAAGCAGGTAAAAAATTTATCGAGTCTTTAAAAATGTTTTATCATGTTGCAAACATTGGGGATGCTAGAAGTTTAGCTATCCACCCAGCTAGTACAACACACAGTCAATTAAATGAAAAAGAGCTTATTGCATCTGGTGTAACACAAAGTTATGTTAGACTGTGTATAGGTATTGAGCATATAGATGATATTATTGAAGATTTAGATCAAGCTTTAAACAAATCTTCAAAAGGTGAGCTTAAAGCTGTTAGCTAGTTCTGGTATTTATAAAGAAAAAATAAATAGAAGAAGTTACTAAAAAAATGGAACTTACTTGGTGTACTGCAGCAATATAAATTTGTGCACCAAGTGTAATCGTAAAAATTCCTAAAATAATCTGTAAGATTATAAAAAAACCTAAAATATTAACTGATCTGTATAATTTAGTTATTTTATTTTTATATACTTTAAAAAATATCATCATATAAAATAATCCAATTAGATATGCTAGATTTCTGTGAATAAACTGAACTAAAGATGGATCGCTAAAAGCAGATAATTTAAATAAATTTTCAAAATTATTATCATTTGGAAAATAGGTATTTCCCATCAGGGGCCAGGAATTATAAATTTTTCCAGCATCCATTCCTGAGACGAATGCACCAATTACAATTTGTATTAATATTAATAATAAAAATACAAAAGGAATAATTGAATTTATCCCATCTGCAACCTGGTTATAATTTTGATATTTTAAGTAATTCCAAAAAATTAATGATAAAATTAAAAAAGCAATTAACAAATGGACAGATAATCTAAAGTGACTAACATCTACCCTGTCAACTAAACCGCTACTGACCATATACCAACCAATAAAGCCTTGGAAACAAATAAGAAAAAAAACAAAATACAAATCTAGTATTTTTGAGATTTGTATTTTACAGGAAAAATATATAAGTGGAATCAAAAAACATAATCCTATTACTCTACCTAAAAATCTGTGCGCCCACTCCCACCAGAAAATAATCTTAAATTCTTCTAGTGTCATGTTGAAATTCTGTAATTTAAACTCAGGAATTTCTTTGTATAAATTAAAGTATAATATCCAATCGTTCTGATTTAGAGGAGGAAACAATCCAGAAAATAATTGCCATTCTGTTATTGAAAGACCGGAGTCAGTTAGTCTAGTTAAACCACCAACTACAATCATAATAGAAATTATAATAAACATTGTAATTAACCATAAAGACAATTGATTATTAATTTTTGTATTAACAGTGTACATAAGCGTTTAAATATAATATTTTTTTAAAAATCCAAATATATAAATGTCGCCTTTAAAAAGAAAAAAATTAAGTAAAATTAGAATTGAATTAGATAAGCTTGATAATTCTCTCATCAAAATTATAAAAAAAAGAACAAATCTTGTTAAAAAGGTTTTAGAATTAAAAGATAAAAAAAACCAGATTATTGATCAAAAAAGAATAAATAATATTTTAAGAAATATAAAAAAGAAATCTGTTAAAAATAAAATTGATCCAAAAATAACAAATAGAATATGGAAGAATATGATTTGGGCTTATATTGAATACGAAAAAAGAAACTTTAAAAAGAAATAATTATTTACTGTGCGGTGGTAACTTCTTTTCCACAAACAATTCATGTTTTCTTGTATCAGGATTATATTTTTTAGCTGAAAGTTTTACTTTAGCTTTCTCACCTCCTGCAGGCTTTTTTACATAATAAAAGAAGGAACTATCAGGCTTAGCTTCAGGAACAAGTCTTACTTTGACATGTGTTTTTTTTGCCATATTATTTTAATTCTTTTATAATTTTAGAAATTTTAACTAATTTATTTTTTAAATTTTCAGCCTTTATAGATTTATCTGCAATTTCGTCAAGCTTTAAAGAAACTTCATTATTAAGCATCTTTTTTACACCATTAATTGTCATACCTTGGTCCTTTAAAAGGAACTTAATTTTTTTTAGAAGATTAATCGTTTTTTCATCATAATATCTTCTGTTTGAGTTTAATATTTTAGGTTTAATTTGCTTAAATTGTGTTTCCCAAAATCTAATTATATGCGTTGGAAGGATACCCTTTTTATTTACTTGTAATTTTAAAATTTTTGCAACTTCACCAATTGTTTTATAAGCATTTTCTGACTTATCCATTTTCTTTCATATTGACAAATTCTTTAAATTCTTTTGAGGGCTTAAATAAAACAACTTCTCTGCTTGATATTACTTTTGACTCTTTGGTTTTAGGGTTTCTTCCTATTCTTGATTTTTTCTGTCTTATAGAAAACGTACCAAATTTTGATAATTTTAATTTTTTTTCAGATTTAATATTTTTGACTATTGTTGATAGAAAATCATCAATTAAGTTTTCTGAAATTTGCTTAGAAAATCCAAGCTGCATATAAACTAAATTAACTAAGTCCTTTTTAGTTAAGTTTATTCTCATTTTAAATATTGTGCTTTATCTTTTCTATCAAATTACCCTTTACAATTCTATAACAAACATCAAGTGAGTTTGAAAAACCCACATAATCAGTTCCACCATGACTCTTAACTACTGGTGAGTCTAACCCAATAAAAATTGCACCATTATATAATCTTGGATCTAATCTTTTTTTAAATTTCTTAAGATTGGAAATGTTTAATAACGCAGAAATTTTACCCATAATATTTCCAGTCATAGTTTTTTTTAATTCACTAGTAATAAAATTTGCCGTTCCCTCAGCAGTTTTTAATGCGACATTTCCTGTAAAACCATCAGAAACAATTACATTTACATCTCCATCCATTAGATGATTTCCTTCAATGTAGCCTGCAAAATTATAATTATTAGAATTTTTATCATTTAAAATTTGAAAGGTTTCTTTAATTGTTTCATTTCCTTTTAATTCTTCAGAACCAATATTTAATAATGCAACGTTAGGTTTATCATCAGGATATAGTGATGTGTATAATGAAGCACCCATTATTGAAAAATCTATCAAATTCTTTGAACTACATTCAATATTAGCACCTAAATCTAATACTACACTCATTCCTTTTTTGTTTGGCCAAAGAGCAGACAAAGCTGGTTTGTCAATATTTTCAATCATTTTTAAATTTAGTTTAGCAACCACTAATAAAGCACCAGTGTTTCCAGCCGATATAACTATATCAGCCTTCTTTTCTTTAACACTCTGAATTGCAAGCCACATACTTGTTTCTTTACCTCTTTTTGCTCCTTCTAAAGGGCTATCGGTACTTTTGATTACTTTATCAGTATGAATAATTTCGTAAAATTTAATATCAATTTTGTTTTTAATTAATTCTAAAATTTGATTTTGGTCACCAAAAATTTTGTAAAAAACTTTTTTATTTGATTTATTATTTAGAATAATCCCATCAATAATTTTTTTAGGTGAACCATCACCTCCCATTGCATCAACTGCAATTTTAATTAAGTCTGACATTTTATTGTAATATTATACTATTCTTTTGGGTCTAAAACTTGTCTTCCCTTATACATGCCAGTTTTTAAATCAAGATGGTGGGATAGTCTATACTCACCAGATTTTTTATCCTCAACTATATTTTTAGTTGAATACTTCATAGTTTGAGCCCTTCTCATCCCAGTTCGGGAAGGGGTTTGTTTACGTTTTGGTACAGCCATAATTAAAGGTTACTTACACTTTTTAAATAAGAATTCAAAGTTTTTTTTGATAAATCATCATTAAAATTCTCAAAATAATCAAGTAAATATTCGATATTTTTGAAATCACTTAAAAAAGAAGAAATCTTTTTTAATTTATCAGATTTTGACAAATCTTCCCAGAAATGTATTTCTGAGACCATTGAGTGAAATAAATTTATGTAATCTTTCATTTTTTTATTAATTGACTGGTCTCCATAACCAATTTCTCTGATACTTAATTCAAGTTGCCGAAAATTAAAATCATAAATTTCTTGTAATACCCTCTTATTTTCATCATTTTTGTAATTTTTTAAAAAAAAAGAAAAATGAAGTAAAAATAAGGTTAATCGATCTGAAAAATTATCTTCTCTATTTAAATTTTTGTATAGTTCTTTATTTCTAGTGTAATTTATTAAATTGTTATAAAGATATAGATAATTTTTGTTCATGTTCAGAATATTATATATAATTTTTTTTTCATTAACAGTTACTAATTGCTCTTTTAAACCAGTGATAGATCATCATGGTGTACCTTTTTTAGAAAAAAAACAACTTTTACTAATTGTAAACAAGAGTAATAAGAACGATATTAAAAAAACACTTGGAATACCATCTACTAAAAGCAAGTTTAATAATGATATTTGGATTTATATTGAAAGAAAACAAAGTCAATCAAAACTTAAGGAATTGGGTAAAATGAAAATAGTTAAAAATGATGTATTAATTTTAGAAATAGACAAATATGGTATTCTTAAAAAAAAAGAATTTTTTAACAAAGATGATATGAAAAAAATAAAATTTGCTAAAAATAATACTGAAGATAAATTTGGAAAGAATAGTTTTATATATGAATTTTTATCAAGTATGAGGCAAAAAATGAATGACCCTCTTGGTCAGAGGGCCAAAAAACGTAAAGATATTAGCCAGCGATAACAGCTAATAATAGTAGAGCAACTATATTTGTAATTTTTATCATCGGATTTACAGCAGGTCCTGCTGTGTCTTTGTATGGGTCACCAACTGTATCTCCAGTAACAGCTGCTTTATGTGCATCAGAACCTTTACCACCATGATTACCATCTTCGATGTATTTTTTTGCATTGTCCCAAGCTCCACCACCTGCAGTCATTGAAACTGCAACAAATAAACCAGTTATGATTACTCCTAACAACATTGCTCCTACTGCTGCAAGAGCTGCTACTTGACCACCAATAGCTAAAATTATGAAATATAAAACAACTGGCGAAAGTACAGGTAATAAAGATGGAATAATCATCTCTTTAATTGCTGCTACTGTTAATAAATCCACTAATTTTGCATAATCAGGTTTTTGTTTTCTTTTCATTATTCCTGGGTATTTTTTAAATTGTCTTCTTACTTCAACAACTACAGCTCCACCTGCTCTACCGACGGCTTGCATTCCCATTGAACCAAACAAATAAGGTAACATTCCACCGATTAATAAACCAACTACAACATAAGGATTTGATAAATCAAAAGTTACAACAATACCCTCAAGAGCTGAACCAGCTTCTTTAGAGAAGTGTTTAATATCTTCTGTATAGGCAGCAAATAAAACTAGAGCACCTAACCCAGCTGATCCAATTGCATAACCTTTTGTTACAGCTTTTGTTGTGTTTCCAACTGCATCTAAAGCGTCAGTTGTTTTTCTTACTTTTTTATCTAAATTTGACATTTCTGCGATACCACCTGCATTATCAGTAACAGGACCATAAGCATCTAATGCAACAACCATACCAGCTAATGCAAGCATCGTAGTTACAGCGATGGCTATACCAAAAAGACCAGCAATGGAATTAGTGATAAGAATACCTGCAACAATTATTAGAGCTGGAATTGCTGTGGCCTCCATTGATACAGCTAATCCTTGAATAACGTTTGTTCCATGTCCAGTTGTTGATGATAAAGCAACAGATTTAACAGGCCTGTAATTAGTTCCTGTGTAATATTCTGTTATCCAGATTAATAATCCTGTAATTACCAAACCAATTACTCCACAATAGTACAGGTTCATACCGTTAAAAGTTTTGCCATTAACTGTATATTCATTTCCAAAACCTATTACATGATCTGTCACAGGCCATAAAATTACTAATGACGCTACAGCAGATACTACAAAACCTTTATACAGGGCATTCATGACATTTTTAGTTTTACCTAATTTAACAAAAAAAGTACCAAGTATTGAAGTTAGCAAACATGCAGCACCAATACTTAATGGATAAATCATCATATTTAAATCACCCACAAAGAAGATTGATGATAAAACCATTGTAGCAACAATAGTTACTGCATATGTTTCAA
This sequence comes from uncultured Pelagibacteraceae bacterium, assembly GCA_902536575.1. Taxonomy (GTDB): domain Bacteria; phylum Pseudomonadota; class Alphaproteobacteria; order Pelagibacterales; family Pelagibacteraceae; genus Pelagibacter. Next base: position 30,147 of record CACAYA010000002.1, read on the forward strand.
ATAAGTCTGCTGCCATACCTGCACAATCACCCACGTTATCGCCTACGTTGTCAGCTATGACGGCTGGATTTCTTGGGTCATCTTCTGGAATACCTGCTTCTACTTTGCCTACTAAATCAGCACCTACATCTGCTCCCTTTGTAAAAATTCCCCCACCTAACCTTGCAAAAATTGAAATTAAAGAAGCACCAAAACCTAATGCAACAAGAGCATTAACAATTTCTCTTTCATTAATATTAAATTTTATTAATAGAAAGTAATAAACAGCTATAGCTAATAATGCTAAACCAGCAACCAACATACCAGTTACTGCACCTGATTTAAAAGCAATAGAAAGACCTTGGGCTAAACCTTTTCTTGAGGCTTCTGCTGTTCTTACATTGGCTTCAACAGAAACCAACATCCCAACATAGCCAGCAATACCTGACAAAGCAGCACCAATTAAATATCCTAAACCAACTAAAGGACTAAATGCAATACTAACAATTACTAAAACAACAACACCTACAATTGCTATTGTTTTATATTGTCTTGCCAAATAGGCTTTTGCACCAATTTGAATAGCAGATGCAATATCTTGCATTTTTTTATTACCTGAACTTGAATTAAGAATATTTTTTCCAGTGAAAAATCCATAGACAATGGATAAAAAACCAGCTGCAATTGTATATAATAAAATCGTTTCGACTGTTGAACTCATGAAAACCTTAATGTTGTTGGTTGTTAAATTTTAAGCCCGCACAATACAAAAAAAGCTAAAAAAGACAATAATTAACTTTTAGAATTGATGAACATAACCTTTATTTTTAGGTGCTATTTCCTTACCTTTTTTGTCAATTATTACAGATCTTTTTTTATTTGAACAAATTTTACCTATTTTAGAAATTTTAATACCAAGATTTTTAGATGTTCGAGTTATGATTCTAGATTTATCTTTGCTTGCAGTAAATAAAATTTCATAATCATCACCATTTGATACCAGTTTAATCTTATTCATAGTTTTCATTTTTATTATTTTTAACAAATTCTTTGAAATTGGTATTTTGTTTTCATTCAAGATAAATGATAAATTTTGATTGTTTATCATTTTATTCAAATCATCAATCAAACCATCAGACAAATCAATCGAGGAATTCGCAAAGTTTAATAGCTTTTTAGTCAATTTTATTTGTATATCGGGTAGATAATATTTTTGAACAAAATAGTTTTTTAGTTTTTTAGATACTTTAATTTTGTTTTTTAAAATTTGTAAGCCCATAAAGCTATCACCTAAATTACCCGTTACATAAATATCATCATTTATCAAAGCTTTATTTCTATAAATAATATTTTTTGAATAACCTACTGATGTAATGGTAAAACTAAGTTTATTAGAAAAAGTGGTATCACCACCACATAAAGAAATATTATATTTATTTTGTTCCTGTGCTAAAGACTTTGAAACTAGAGATAGGTTTTTTTTTGAAAAAGTTTTATTATTACCTGAACCAGCTATAAAATAAAATTTTGGCAACACGCCTTTACAAATTAGATCTGATATAGAAGATCTTAAAATTTTTTTGATAACTAAATGAGGATGCTTAAAATCAATAAAGTGATAGCCTAAATTATATGTATCAACAGAAATAGCTATACCCTTTTTCTTATCAAAAAAAATATCGTCATTTAAATTAAGGGCAGATTTATTTTCTTTTGAGATCTTTGAAAAATAATTTTTAATTAATTCAAATTCATGCATTTTTAGATCTTAATTTTTTTCCAATATTGTCTAATAAGGCATTTAAATATTTTGTCTGAGAATTTTCTAAAAAAAAATTAGATGAATTTAAATATTCCTTTATAATTATATTCAGTGATAATTGGGGTTTGTACATGAATTCATAAGTTGCTGCTTTAAGAATAGTTTGAAAAACCTTATCAAGATTTTCAAATACAAAATCATCACCTAGTTTTGTTTTTAATTCATCTAATATAAGGTCATTTCTTTCTACAGTTCCTGTTACAATATCTTTGATAAATTTTTTAAATCGATGTTTTGGAAAATCTAAGGTATCATCTTCATTATAAAATTTACCATATAATTTTTGGATAATTATAACTCTTGGATTGTTTTTTGGATTAAAATAAGTTCTCATTTTTGAGACAAAATAGAAATTACAGCTTTAGCAGCTTCGGCGCCTTTCCTTTTTCTTGCTTTAGCTTGTTTCATATTAAGACATGTGATTACGCCGTTACCTACAGGCTTTTTGTTATTTACAGATATGTACATTATTGCATTTGTGGTTGCCTGAGAAATAAAATCAAAATGAGGGGTTTGTCCCTTGATAACACAACCGAGTGCCAAAAATGCATCGTACTTTTTAATATTTTTTGAGATTGTAACTGGTATTTCAAATACACCTGGAACAGTTATAATTTTAATTATGTTTGATTTTGGGATTAAATTTAGGGCGCTACTTAATAATCCCTTTGATATATCTTTATAATAATCTGCTATAACTATTAAATATTTTTTTTTCATTAAATTAATTCCTGTTTAGTAATCTTTATATCATATCCTTCTAAACCAATAACTTTTTTTGGTGACTTGGTAATCAATATCATATTTTTAATTTTTAAATCTTTAATTATTTGAGCACCTATTCCATAATTTTTTATGAGTTTGTCATTACCTGTTTTATAAAATTCTTTGTTTTTGTAATCTTTCAGAGTTTGAGTAACGGATCGAAGATTAGAGTCTTTAATAAAAACTAAAACACAACAAGGATGTTTTTTAAAATAATTTAAAGTTTTATTGAATGAATTTGGTAATTGTTGATTGATTAAATAGTTTTGAACTACATTAGACGAAATTACTCTAACTCTAGGTGTAGCACCTTTTTTAATATTTCCTTTTATTAATGCAAAATGCTCAGCACCATCTAATAAATTTTCATATATTCTTATTTTATATTTTTGATCCTTTACCTCAATATTACTTTGCTTTTTTAAACGTATTAATTTTTCTTTTTTAAGTCTGTAAGCTATTAGATCTTCAATTTTTCCAATTTTCAGTTTATGTTTTTTTGCAAAATTAAAAAGATTGTCACCTTTTGCCATTGTTCCATCTTCATTCATAATTTCACAAATAACTGCAGAATTATTTTTTTTAGCTAATCTAGATATATCTACTGATGCCTCTGTATGTCCTGCTCTGACTAATACTCCGCCATCTTTGGCTATAATTGGAAAAATATGACCAGGGGAAACAATATCATTTTTATTAGCATTTTTTTTTGATGCAATTTTAATTGTTCTAGATCTATCTTTTGCTGAAATTCCTGTGGTTATTCCTTTTTTGGCCTCTATTGAAATTGTAAATGCAGTTTTATTTCTCGATTGATTGATAGGTGACATTAAACTTAAATTTAATTTTTTTGCCTGCACGCTATCTAAAGCAAGACAAATTAATCCACGGCCATACCTAGCCATAAAATTTATATTTTTTGCATTAGTGTCAGAAGTAGAAATAACTAAATCACCTTCATTCTCTCTTTTTTCATCATCTACAAGGATGAACATACCACCCTTTTTGGCTTCATTGATTATTTGTTCAATTTTAGCAAAATTATTTTTTTTCATTAAAATAATTTCTAACGTATTTAGATAAGATATCTATCTCAATATTAACTAAGCTCGATTTCTTTAAAGTATATAAATTTGTTTCTTTATACGTATGGGGGATAATCCAAATTTGAAATCCTTTTTTTGTAACTTTTGAAATTGTAAGAGATATACCATTTACACTGATAGATGCTTTTTCTATTAAATGTTTTCTTTCCTTCTTAGGAATTTCAAACTCAAAAACGTATGATTTATCAACTTTAGAGATCCTCAATACTTTACCAACAGTGTCTACATGGCCCTGACATATATGTCCTGAAATTTTAGTGCCGTATTTTAAGGGTAATTCTAAGTTTATAATATCTCTAGGTTTTAAAAATTTAAACTTTGATCGTTTGATTGTTTCATTTGAAAGATAAAATTCCATATTTTTTTTTTTAAACGAAATCAAGGTTAAGCACACGCCATCACATGCCACAGATAAACCCATATCTCTACTTGAAACTTTAAGTTTACTTTTTACAAAAATATTAAGGCCCTTATCTCTTTTGACGATTTTAGAAATAGACCCTTGATTATAAATAATTCCATTAAACATATTATTTGTTATAATGAGTTATTGTATCATTTCCATAGTAAGAATTAAGATTTTGTCTAAATGGATATTTTTTATTTAAGACATTTAATCCATTAAATTTAACAAAATCTGAATTTGTTGGCAGTTTTTTTTGACTTTTAAATAAATAAAATTTATCAAATATTTTATCCTTTAATAAGTTTGTAGTAAGAAAATCTCCTCCTTCCACTAAAGTGTTTCTAAAACCTAAAGAATAAAGTTTTTTTATAATTAGTCTTAGATCTAGTTGCTTACTATTATTTAATTTTGCTTTAATAAGTTCTATTTTCTTTTTTTTAAACATAGAAATTCTTGACTTATTTGCATTATTATAAAAAATGATTGTATTTTTTTGTTAGCTGACTTAAAAATATAAGTATTTTTGTTTAAACTTAGGTTTTTATCTAAAATAATTCTTACTGGAGAAAATTTTTCAAACCCTTTTATTCTGCAATTTAATTTAGGGTTATCAATATTTACAGTTTTGCTTGATGTCATAATTGAATCGTTTTTGTATCTTAATAAATGAGTAAATTTATCAGAATATTTGTTAGTTATTTTTGTTTTAAATTTACTATAAATAAGTTTGTTTTTTGAAATAGCCATTTTGCCAGTAACAAATGGTTTTTTATTTTTTCTATTAAAAAAATATGGAATATAAAATTTTTTTACTTTATTTTTTAGAAGACCTATTGAAACATTAATATTATGAGATTTTAAAATTTTAAAACTTTTTTTTCTTACTCTTTTATCAGTATCTTCAAGTGCGTAAAACACTTCAGATATTTTTGATTTAATTATTTCATTTGTACATGGTGGAGTTAAACCTTGGTGGCTACATGGTTCCAATGTTACAAACAATTTTGCACCATTAAGTTTTGTATTACAATTTTTAATTGCATTAAATTCTGCATGAGGTCTTCCATTATAAGAAGTTTGACCAATTGAAATAATATTATCGTTTTTAACTATTACACATCCAACAGATGGATTTGTTCCTGTTAATCCTTCACGAGCTTTTGCCAAGTCCAAGGCAATATCCATGTATAGTTTATCTTTTTTTGAAAATTTATTTTTTTTTGAAGACATCTATCTTGTCCACGAATTGAACAAAGTCTTGTTCTTCTCTGAAGTTACGATAAACAGATGCAAAACGAACATAAGCAACAGGATCTAATTCTTTTAAACCCTCCATTACCATTGTGCCAATTGTACTTGTTGAAATTTCACTTTGACCAAGTTCTTCTAAAGCTCTTGAAATTTTGCTGATGAATTTTTCAGCAGTACCAGTATCTATAGGTCTTTTTTTAAGAGCAATGTATATTGATTTAGAAAGTTTATCTCTATCAAATGCAGATTTTCTCCCATTCTTTTTAACTACCATCAACTCTCTAAATTGTATTCTCTCAAATGTAGTAAATCTTTCACCACATACACACATTCTTCTTCTTCTTATAGCAGTACCATCTTCGGTAGGACGTGAGTCAACAACAGAGGTCTCACCTTTTTTTTCGCAGGGGCAAATCATTAATTAAAGATTCTTATATATCGGAAATGAAGAAGTTAAAGCAATAACTTCATTTCTCACTTCATCTTCTACTTTACTGTTGTCATCTGGGTTTTCTGATAACCCTTTTAGAGTTTTTGTAATTAATTCACCAACTTTTTTACATTCATTTAAACCAAAACCACGTGTTGTAATAGCTTGAGTTCCTAGTCTTATACCAGAAGTTATCATTGGTTTTTCTGTATCAAAAGGAATACCATTTTTATTACATGTAATATTAGCTCTTGATAAGCTTTCAGCTGCTAAGTTTCCTTTTACATTGTAAGGTCGTAAATCAACCAACATAAGATGAGTATCGGTTCCATCAGAATAAATTTTAAAACCATTATTTTTTAAAGTTTCTGCTAAAATTTTTGCATTTGCTAAAACAGATTTAATATAGTCTTGAAAATCAGGTTGAAGAGCTTCTAAAAAACCAGCTGCTTTAGCTGCAATAACGTGCATTAATGGTCCACCCTGGTAACCAGGAAAAACTGCTGTGTTAAATTTTTTTGATAATTCTTCGTGATTAGTTAAAATTATTCCACCCCTTGCACTTCTAAAAACTTTATGAGTAGTAGATGTTACTACATGAGCATAGTCACATGGGTTTGGATATCCCTTTCCAGCAACCAAACCAGAAAAATGTGCCATATCAACCATTAGATATGCTCCAACTTTATCTGCAATTTCTCTAAATCTTTTAAAATCTATAATTCTAGAATATGCACTACCACCTGCAATTATCAATTTTGGTTTATGTTCTAAGGCAAGTTTTTCAACATTGTCATAATCTATAAGTTCAGATTTTTTATCAACGTCATACCCTATCGGGTTAAACCATTTTCCTGACATTGAAATTTTTAAACCATGAGTAATATGGCCTCCTGAATTTAGACTCATACCCATAAAAGTATCACCAGGTTTTAGCAATGCCAAAAATACAGCACCATTAGCTTGTGCGCCTGAGTGTGGCTGCGCATTAGCAAATTTACAATTGAAAAGTTTTTTTAATCTTTCTATTGCTAAATTTTCAGCAACGTCAACATGTTCACATCCATTATAATATCTTTTACCAGGGTAACCTTCTGCATATTTATTAGTTAGCACCGAGCCTTGAGCCTCCAAAACAGCTTGAGAAACAATATTCTCTGAAGCAATCAATTCTATATGTTGTTGCTGTCTCAGTAGTTCATCTTGAATTGCTTTATAAAGGTCAGGGTCTTTTGAAGATAAACTGTCTTCAAAAAAACTTTTATAGCTATCATTTATATAATTTTTTTCACTAGACATTATATTTTTTTAATCCTTTTTAAGTGTCTACCACCTTCAAATTTAGTATTCAAAAAAACACTAACACAATTTAAAGCATTTTTTTTAGTTAACAACCTTGAACCTAATGTAATGATATTTGCATCATTATGCAATCTTGATAATTTTGTTGATTTTAAATTAAAACATTGAGCAGCACGAATATTTTTATGTTTATTTGCAGCAATATTCATCCCCATACCAGATCCACAAACTAAAATTCCAACATTATTTTTGCTAATTTTTACTTTTCGAGCAACCTTGTGTGCGTAATCAGGGTAATCTACTCTGTAATCAGAGGACGGTCCTAGATCAAAATAATTCATTTTTTTTTTAAGAAGGTATTTTTTAATGATTTCCTTTAATTTAAAACCAGCGTGATCAGAGGAAATATATATTTTTTTCAAACTAATTAAATTTATAATCTAGAACACAAGCTACAAGGTGAATTCTATTTTCTTCACCTCCATTAAATGCATTGTGATATTTAGTATTATTTGTAACCCATACAGAACCATCTGCGGGCATATGTTTTGCGACATTATCTATCACCATTAAACAACCTGGGTTAGTAATAATTGGTATATGAAGTCTTGGCTCAGGATCTCTATGCCAACTCAAGGTAGATCTTGGTTCTTTTAAAAGAATTCTTATTCTACCCAATTTATATTTTGAAGAAAGCACATCATATACTTCCTTAAAATATGTGTTTTCATAATCTTTAATAAATTCAGAATATTGCGACTCATCAACCTTAATATCTCTTGAAACTTCTTTTCCAGTTTTATCAGGCTTAGTCCAGTAAACTCCTCTAGCCTTGCTGCCTTTGATAGAATCTGGATCACCAGGAATTTGAGTTAGCGAAATGGCACCAAAGTGAGTTACACCCCCACCATCATCAAATTTTTTAATATTTACAATTTGATTGTATGCTTCTTGTAACTTATCTATGTCAAATTTTATGTTCTGTTTTTGAAAATCTCTGAAATCTAAAATTCTCTCTTCTTTTTTTATATTCAGGTCTACAATTTTTGTGTTATCTATAGTCATAGAAATTGTGTTGTACTTATAATTTTATATATTTGTATAATACTTTTGTCGCATTAATAGAGTATATTTGAACATGATTACAGGAAAATATCCAAATTTAAGATTGAGAAGAAACAGAAAGGAATCATGGACTAGAAGGTTGATTCAAGAAAACACACTCAGTCCAAATGATTTTATATTACCAATTTTCTTAATAGATGGATCAAATAAAAAAGAATCAATATCCACAATGCCAGGTGTTTTTAGATACACAATAAATAGAATTTCTCAAATAGTAGATAAAGCAATTAAAAAAGGTATTCCAATGGTTGCTCTTTTCCCCAAAACGAAAAATACTTTAAAAAATAATTTAGGTACTGAGTCACTAAATGAAAATAATTTAGTTTGCAGAGCCATAGTAGAAATCAAAAAAAGATATAAAAACCAAATTGGGATTATGTGCGATGTTGCACTTGATCCTTATACCTCACATGGTCATGATGGATTAATAAAGTCCAATCAAATAATTAATGATGAAACAATTGAAGTGCTAATAAATCAATCTCTACTACAGGCTGAAATGGGATGTGATGTTCTTGCACCTTCAGATATGATGGATGGAAGAATAGGAAAAATAAGAAAAGCACTTGATAATTCTAATTTTAAAAACACACAAATTTTATCCTATGCCGCAAAGTATGCCTCTAGTTTTTATGGCCCCTTTAGAGATGCTGTCGGTTCTAAAAGCTCACTTAAAGGTGATAAAAAAACCTATCAAATGGACTTTAGAAATAACGATGAGGCTATACGGGAAGTTGCTTTAGATATAAAGGAAGGTGCAGATATGATTATGGTTAAACCAGGGATGCCATATTTAGACATAATTAAATCAATAAAAGAAAAATTTAAAATTCCAGTTTTGGCATACCAAGTTTCTGGTGAATATAGTCTTTTAGAAACTGCTATTAATAAAAAACTAATACAAAAAAATGCAGTTTATGAAAGTTTAGTTTCTTTTAAACGTGCAGGAGCAAATGCTATTGTTTCATATTATGCTGATAGAATAGACAAAATTTTAGAATAACTATTTCAAAGAATTTAAAAAAATTACTCTACTACTAGGATAATTTAAATTATTTGGCTTCAGGATAGTTTTATCTAAATAATCTCCAACCAATTTCAATCCACTTAATAAAATATTAATATCTGTTACCTCTAAATCCTTTTCGATAAGAAAGTTAGGGACATATTTCTTTTCAGCATAAGAGGTTGCGAAATAAACAGTTTTGTTATCTTCTAAATTTTTTTCTACCAAATTTTCTAGCTCAAGATCGTAACCTAGTAATTTTAGTAACTCTAATTCCCAAAAAATATATTTTTTAAGCCAATTTTGATCATTTACTAAATTAAAAAGGTCTTCGATAAGAAAGTAAACTTTTTTATTTGTCTGTGCTTCAGCTGTTAATATTTTAATTAAGTTCATTGCTGAAGTAATGCAAGAAAGCTTTTGCTTATGATCAAAATAAAATGGAGTATAAGCATTTAAGATTTCAATTTTAAAATAACCCATTCTATTATCGTTTTTGGAGTTGTAATTGACATGAAGTTCATTACCTACTTGAAGATAATTTTTAATTTTCTTAGATGTTCCTCCAAATATAATGCCTGAAACTTTACCTCTATCCAAAGTATATAATTCAGCAATTATAGAGTTTTCACTATACCTACTTTTGCTAACTAAAAAACCTTGATCAATCCAATTCATATTTTTTTCAATTTATATTTTTTAGACATTCAATAGCAGCATTTTGCTCAGCATCTTTTTTTGACTTACCTGATGATATAAAAAATTTGGTGTTAGGAAGCTTAACTCCAACTTTAAAAATAGGTTTATGACGTGGGCCTGTATTAGAAATTATTTTATAAGTTGGTAATTTTTTAAATTTTTTTAAAGCTAGTTCTTGAAGTTTTGTTTTTGCATCAATTTGGGTAACAACACTTTTTTCAATATGACTACCCCAAAGTTTTAAGATAACTTTTTCAGCTATATTTAATCCTTTATCTAAATAAATAGCTCCCATTAATGCCTCACAACTATCTGAAATAATTTTATCTTCGATTTTGATAATTTTATTTTTTGGGTTGAAGGTTTTTATATATTTTTCTAATTCAATGGCTTTTGCAACTTCTAAACATGTTTTTTTATTTACTAATGATGCAAATTTTTTATCAAGTATACCCTCTTTTTCATTAGGATAGATTTTTAAAAGTTTTTGAGCAATAACTAAGCCAAGCACTCTATCTCCTAAAAATTCAATCTTTTCATTATTTTCATTTGGGTTGAAACTTTTGTGGGTTAACGATTGAATTAACAAATTTTTATTTCTAAATTTTATGTTTAGTTTTTTTTCCAATTTTTGATAGTTTATTTTCATCAATTAATTTTATCAAATGTTCTATTAAATCTAATTGTTTTATGCCATTTCCAAAATTCAAAAATACTACCCATCTTTGTATCAGATGAAAAAAAAATAAATTGGGCTTTACCAACTAAATTATCTTTATGAACATAACCAACACTTGTTAGATATCTGCTGTCTTTAGAGCAATCTCTATTGTCACCTAAAAAAAAATAATGATCATCAGGGACAGTAAAGATGTCTGAATTCTTATAGGAGTATTCTTTTAAGTAGACAGTGTGAAATTTTTTTCCATTAGGCAATTTTTCCTCAAATTTCAAAACATCAATAATTTCACTTCCACAATAAATATTACTTTTGCTAAGAGTTTTTGACTTTAATATTTCACCGTTATTTAAATATAAATTAGAGTCTATAAATTGAATCTTATCACCTGGTAGACCAATAAGTCTTTTTATATAATCTGTTCTATTATCTGCTGGTGTTTTAAAAACAACTACATCTCCACGTTTTGGACTATTGAACATTACTCTTTTGCTGAGTAATGGAGGACTAAAAGGAAAAGAATGCTTACTATAGCCGTAGGAATATTTTGTAACAAATAACCTATCACCTACTAGCAATGTTGGCTCCATCGATGATGAAGGAATATAAAATGGTTGGATTAAAAGAGATCTTATTATTATGGCAATTATTAAAGCATAAAATAAAGTTTTTATATTTTCAAAAAAAAAATTTTTATCTAGCTTCATATGGATTGAATAATTGCAAATGCTATTGAATAATCTTTTTCATCTGAAATTGACAGAAAAGAATTAAACTTTTTAATTTTATATTTTTTTTGTACAATTTTTATAATTTTTTTATTATCAACATATTTAGGCATACCTTTGTTATCATTTGTGATTTCAATGTCTTTAAATCTTAAATTGGAAGAAAATCCAGTCCCTAATGCTTTAGAAAAAGCTTCTTTAGCTGCAAATCTCTTCGAAAAAAAAGCTACTTTATTTTTGGTTTTTTTTGATAATTTAAGTTCATTACTACTATAAGTTCGATTTTTAAATTTATTGTTCTTAATAGATTCCTTGATCCTATTATTATCAATGATGTCAATCCCAATTCCAAGAATTTTCATATTAATTCAATAATTTTTTAAAATTTTTAATCACTTTTGATAAACCATGAAATACTGATTCCCCTATTATGAAATGACCAATATTATATTCGTGAATTTCTTTTATTTTTGACAGTAATTTAGTGGTTTTATAATCCAAACCATGCCCCGCATGAACTTCTATACCCAAAGAATTTGCAAGCTTAGAGCTATTTTTTATTCTTTGAAGTTCTTTGTTATGCTTTTGTTTTGATTTAACCTTATTTGATAAATTTCCTGTATGGATTTCAATACAATCTACTCCAAGTAATTTTGAAATTTTAATATCTTTTAATGATGGATTAATAAATAAACTGGTTCTTATTTTAGCTTTTTTGAATTTAAGAACTATTTTTTTTAATTTATTAAAATTTTTTTTTAAATTTAAACCTCCTTCGGTGGTAATTTCTTTTCTATTTTCTGGTACTATGCAAATGTAATTTGGTTTAATTCTTAGAGCATTAGATATAATACTTTCATTCATTGAAACTTCGAGATTAACTAAAACATTTTTCAAATTACATATCCTTTTTGCATCTTTGTCATTAATGTGTCTTCTATCCTCTCTTAGATGTATTGTTACAGAGTCTGCTCCACACTTGACTACATGTAATGCAGCACTGATTGGGTCTGGATGTTTTTCACCTCTTGCATTTCTTAAAGTTGCAACGTGATCAATATTTACACCTAGTCTTTTCACTTGATAAATCTACTTCCTGGTGTTGTTATTGGTATAGATTTAAGTGTTTCAGGTAATTTTTTTGGGCTATATACAGGCACATCTATTTTTAAATGAGATACAATTTTTGTTTTTATTTTTAAAGATTTTTTAGTCGATCTATCTATGATAGATGCAAATCCTAATAAGTGAGCATTTGCTTTCTTTATTAGTTTAACACATTCTAAACTTGATTTTCCTGTGGTAATAACATCTTCGATAATTAAAACTCTAGCACCTTTATTAATATAAAAACCTCGTCTGAGTGTAAATTTTCCCTTAACTCGCTCACAAAAAATTGTTTCTTTTTTAAGAAGTCTACCAATTTCATATCCAATAATTATTCCACCCATCGCTGGAGCTAGAATTAAGTCTATTTTTTTATATTTTTTTTTAATTTGGTTTGCTAATGATTTACAAATTTTTTCAGCTTGGTTCGGGAAACTTAGAAGTTTTGCGCATTGAATATATTTTGATGAATGCAACCCTGATGATAAAATGAAGTGACCTTCCAATAATGCATTAGTTTTTTTTAAAATATTTAAGGATTTTTTGTGTGAATGCATTTCTTTTTTCTTCGTGTCTAATTATCTTAAATTTTATACTCTTTTGTTTTAGCACTGCAATAAAATTTGTGAAATTTTTAAGGTTTCTTATAATTAATTTAAATTTAAAATTAATGTAGTTTGGATTTTTGCCTACCATTTCTAAACTAGAGATATTTAATTTATGACTTCCAATTAACGAACTTATATCGCCAAGTTGACCAGGTTTATCAGGTAAAGACATCCATAGCGTTGTATTATATTTTTTAATTTTTTCCTCTTTTTGTTCACCCTTATCATGCCAATAACGTCTTATGGCAGCTCTAGCTTTTCCAGTTTTAGTAGTAGGTATCCAATGGAGTGATGGGGAATTATTTTTTGATGTGATGATATTTACACGATCACCATTATGCAGAATTGTTTGAAGATCGCTTTTGTTTCCATTTATTTCACATCCAGTTGCAGAGTTACCAATTTTTGTATGTACAGCATAAGCAAAATCAATAGCGGTCGCTTCTTTAGGTAATTTGATCACTGAACCTTTAGGTGTAAAACAAAAAACGTTTTCCTGGAACATCTGAAGTTTAGTGTATTCATATGAATGCTCTGGATTTTCATTTTTTTCTATAATTTCAACTAAATCTTTTAACCAATCATATTCTTTCCAGCTTAATGAACTAAACTTTTCTGAAGATTTATATTTCCAATGTGATGCAATACCTCTTTCTGCAAATTCATGCATTTCACTTGTTCTTATTTGAATTTCAATTGGTTTTTTGTTTGAACCAATTACTGAAGTATGAATAGACTCATATCCGTTAATTTTAGGAGAAGATATATAATCTTTAAACTTTCCAGGAATACAATTCCATTTTTTATGAAATATACCTAGCGTTTTATAACAGTCATCAATATTTTTTAAAATTACTCTAAATCCAATAATGTCGGTTACTTGTTCTAGAGAAACTCTTTTTTTTTGAACTTTTCTCCAAATTGAAAATGGAGTTTTTTCTCTTCCATAAATTTCTGAGTTGATATGATTTTCATTTAATATAGAGCTTAGCTCAAAAGAAAGTTCTTCAAATAAATTTTTCTTATCAAGTTTGATTTCGTCCAATCTTTTTTTAATTAATTTTCTTGCATCATTATTTAAAATTTCAAAAGATAAATCTTCAAGCTCATCACGGATTCTATGCATCCCCATTCTGTCTGCAAGTGGTGCATATATTTCCATTGTTTCTTGGGCAATCCTTTTTCTTTTATCCTCCTTAGTTATTGCTTTGATGGTTCTCATATTATGAAGTCGATCAGCAATTTTAACTAATAAAACTCTAATATCTTTAGAAGTTGCTAAAATTAATTTTCTAAAATTTTCTGCTTTTGAGTTAAAACTTGCAGTGTTTTCAAATACAGAAATTTTAGTAACCCCATCTACTAAATCTGCTACCTCAGGTCCAAATTCATTTTTAATTGTCTCATATGTAGCAACAGTATCTTCAATTGTATCATGTAATAATCCGGTAGTAATAGTTGCACTATCTAATTTTAATTCAGTAAGAATATTTGCAACCTCAATCGGATGAACAGAGTAAGGGTCACCAGATGCTCTTTTTTGATTTTGATGTGCCTTAATAGCAAAGTTATATGCTTTATCTAATCTCTCATGATTAAGAAATTTGTTATATACTTTAACTTTATTAATAAGTTCATTAGAATTCAACATTCTTTATTATATCATTAAATTAAATTTGTTTAATAGATGTAATATCGTCCACAGGAAGTAATGAAATTAGGGTCTTAATATCTAATTTTTTTGATGGGTGTTTCCAGTTTTTTTCAATCTCAAACAAGGGGAGTAAAACAAAATTTCTTTTATGCATTCTTTTATGAGGTAAATTTAGCTTACTTTTGATATTTATTTTCATTCCATGAAAATCAATAATGTCAATATCACATATACGGGGAGAGTTTTTTTTTGATTTTTTTCTACCTAAGCTGATCTCAATTTTTTTACAAATATTGAGCAAACATAAAGGATCATCATAACTAATAATTTTCAATATTATATTTAAATATTTTGGATAATTGGGGTTAGGCCATGATGGTGTTTCATAGTATTTTGAAATTGAAACAAATTTTATATTATTTTCTTTCAAAAGAAATTTAGCTTTTTCAATATTTTCACTTCTAACACCAAGATTTGATCCTATGCCTAAATAAACAATTTTAGCTAGATTTTCTGATATATCTTGATTTTTCACGGTTCCAATCTCTGTTTTTTTTTGTAGCTCTTTTATCGTATTGTTTTTTCCCTTTAGCAACTGCTAGTTCAATTTTAGCTTTACCTTTTTTAAAGTACATTTTTGTAGGTACAATGGTAAAGCCGTCTCTTTGCATTTTTCCAATAAGTTTATTTATCTCTCTTTTGTTTAACAAAAGTTTTCTTGCATCTGTTGGATTGTGATTTGAATAGCTTGCTTGTTTATATGGAGAAATATGTGAATTAATAAGTACTATTTCACCTTTTTTTTCAACTGCATATGCATCCGCTATATTAACTTTACCATCTCTGATAGACTTAATTTCAGAACCTTTTAAAACTATTCCTGCCTCTAAAAAATCTTCAAAAAAATAATTGAAACTTGCTTTTCTGTTTAAACAAATAATCTTTAAACCAGAATTGGTTTTTTTGTTCATTAAATAAGTTTTGCAGACTCTATGGCTTTTTTTATAATTATTTTATTCTCTTCTGTAACTTTAACCAATGGTAATCTAACTTCATCGTCACACAAATTCATTAGTTTGGCAGCATATTTTACTGGACTAGGGTTGCTCTCTACAAACATTGCAGTATGTACTGGTTGTAAAATGTCGTCTAATTCTTTTGCTTTAGCAAGACACTCGTCATTTTTTGATGTTGAATTTTTTTGAAATTCTGAGCAAAGCTTAGGTGCTATATTTGCAGTTACACTAATAGTCCCAACGCCTCCTCTTTTATTAAATTCAAATGCGTTATCATCGTTTCCTGTTAATTGAATAAAATCATTACCCATTTTCTTTAACTGTTGATCAACTCTGTCTAAATCACCAGTGGCATCTTTTACACCAACAATATTCTTTAATTCATATAGTCTTGCCATTGTATCAACTGACATATCAATTACTGACCTCCCCGGTATATTGTAAATTATAATAGGAATTCCACATTTGTCATTAATAGCTTTATAATGTTGATATAGTCCCTCTTGAGTGGGCTTGTTATAATATGGTGTTACAATTAATGCACCATTTGCACCTGCCTTTTCAGCATGAGAAGTTAGAGAAATGGCCTCCTCAGTAGAGTTAGAGCCCGTACCAGCGATAACTGGTATTTTTCCATTACTCTCTTTAATGCATAAATCAATCACACGCTCATGTTCAGTATGGCTGAGGGTTGGAGACTCTCCAGTAGTACCTGCAGGGACTAGTCCAGACGTACCATTGTCAATATGAAAATGAATTAGCTTTATATATGCATCTTCATCTAGTCCATTATTCTTAAATGGAGTGATTAAGGCAACATTTGATCCTTTGAACATAAATACTTATAACATAGTTTAGAGATTCATATACTAAAAGATTATGTGCAAAAAAATATTATTTATTCTTGGAATGGTCTTATTTGTTTCTCTTAAAATAACTAACCTTTACTCAGAGACCATACAAATTATTCCTCCTCAAAAACCTACTTTATCATCAGAAGAGATAATTAAAAAAATATCAAAAAATATTATTACTCCTCTTAAAAAACCTACGAAATTAAAAAAAGTTGTTGTTAAGGAAATAAAAGAGAAAAAATTAAGTTTTAAAATTCCTAAAAAAAAACCAAGCGTTGCAGGAGTAACAACTACTAAAAACATTAAAATATCTAAATATTATAGCAAAAAAGATTTTGGTTTGGCAAAAAAAGCGATTTCTGAAATGCAAAAAAGTAAATGGACTTCAGCTTTAAATATTTCCAAAAAAGCTAAAGATAAATCTATTTATAATTTTATTCAATGGAGACATCTATTAACAACTGGAAATCAAGCCTCTTTTTACGATTATAAGGTTTTTATAGACAGTAATCCTGAATATCCAAGAATTGATAGATTAAGATATTTGGCGGAACATAAATTGTCTACGGCTAATGTTTCTCCCAAGAAGATCATTAAATGGTTTGGAGCTAACAAACCGCTTAGTGGATATGGTAAAATGATATTAGGTGAAAGTCACCTATTAATTGGTGATAAATCTAAGGGTACAAATTTAATTAAAGAAGGTTGGATTACAGCAAAATTATCTAGGAATGATTTAAAGTTTTTTAGAAAAAAATTTAAAAAAAATCTAAATGCAGATGATTATATTAAAAGAGCAGATTATCTTGCATGGAATGGAAAACATTGGGATCTTAAAAGACTAACAAGATATTTACCAAAAGATTACGAGCTTTTATATACGGCTAGACAAATACTAATAAGTAAGGGATATGGAGTTGATCAAGCAATTAAAAATGTACCACAAAAATTTAAAAATGATGCAGGTCTTAATTATGATCGTTTGAAATGGAGAAGAAAAAAAGGTCGTGTAGACTCTTCAACAGAGATTCTACTAAAAATTAGAAATGATAAAGATTATTTAGTAATGCCAGAAAAATGGTGGAAAGAAAGAGAAATAATTTCACGGGCTCTAATTTATAAAAAAAAATACGAAATTGCTTATAAAATTTCAAGTAATCACGGTATGACTAAAGGGTCAGACTTTGCAGCAGCAGAGTGGATGAGTGGCTGGATAGCTTTGAGTTTTTTAAATGACCCTTTAACAGCAAAAAATCATTTTAAAAATTTTTATGACAACGTTAACTATCCAATTAGTTCCTCTAGAGGAGCTTATTGGCTTGCTAGTGCATATGAGAGACTTGGAGATAAAGAGCAATCGAATAAATGGTATTTAGAAGCATCAAAATATTTAACTACTTATTATGGTCAATTAGCATTTTTAAAAATCAATCCAAATGGAAAATTTGAACTTAATAAAGACATGGAAGTTGATAAAAAATATCGACTTATTTTTTTTAATAAAGAACTGGTTAAAATTATTTATCTTTTAGATGAGCTTAAAAAAGATAAATATACTAAATTTATTTTAAGACATCTGGCCAATGATGATATTTCCAAAGGTAGTGAAATACTAGCAGCTGAACTTGCAACAAATATAAATAGATATGACTTTGCTATACAAGTTTCTAAAATTGCTTCCTATCAAAAAAGGTTTCATAATAAATTTAATTATCCAATTATTAGTACGCCAAAAAGTATTAATGGAAGAAAAATCCCAGATAGTGCTTTAATTTTATCTATTATAAGACAAGAAAGTGAGTTTGATTTAGAAGCCAGCAGTCACGCAGGTGCAAAAGGATTAATGCAACTAATGCCCTACACCGCAAAATTAGTTTCTAAACAAGCAAAACTTCCTTATTCAAAATCAAGATTAACTACTGATCCTGAATATAATATCAATTTAGGTTCTCATTATATTGCAGGCCTTATCTTGCAATATGATGGTGCGTACCCTTTTGCAGTTGCCGCTTATAATGCAGGACCAAACCGAGTTAAGTATTGGAAAAAAATTAATAAAAATCCACAAAAGAAACAAATTAATTATGTTGATTGGGTTGAGTTAATAAAATTTAGGGAAACACGAAACTATGTTCAGCGGGTAATGGAAAACTACAATGTTTACAGATATATATTAGAACAAAGGCCTATTCCAATGAGAAATTTCTTTAAAGATCGTCCTCTATTTTAATGGCGGAAGAGGAGGGATTCGAACCCTCGGTACAAGTTTCCTCGCACGGTCATTTAGCAAACGACTGGTTTCAGCCTCTCACCCACTCTTCCGTATGACATTGTGTAATAAGCGATTGTATTGAAAATTCAATCTTTATAAAGTAATTATTCAAGTAATATGAGAAATAAGTACTCTATATTTTCTTTATTTAAAAATGCTTTGTCGTATCATGAAAATTGGCAAAGAGCCTGGAAAGATCCAGCGCCTAAAAAAGAATATGATGCTGTAATTGTTGGTGGCGGTGGTCACGGTTTAGCAACAGCATATTACCTAGCAAAAAAGCATAATATGCAAAATATTGCTGTTGTAGAAAAAGGTTGGATTGGTGGTGGAAACACCGGTCGTAATACAACAATTATTAGATCAAATTATTTATGGGACGCTAGTGCAGGTTTGTATGATCATGCCTTAAAAATATGGGAAGGTTTATCACAAGAACTAAATTATAATGTTATGTTTAGTCAAAGAGGTGTAATGAATCTTGCTCACAATTTACAAGATGTAAGAGATTTAAAAAGAAGAACTCATGCTAACAGACTGAATGGAATAGATGCGGTTTATTTAAACACTAAGGAAGTAAAAAAATTTTGTCCAATTATAAATACATCGCAAGATATTAGATATCCTGTTTTGGGTGGTACTTTACAAAGAAGAGCTGGCACAGCTAGACATGATGCAGTTGCATGGGGATATGCAAGGGGTGCAGATGAAATGGGAGTTGATATTATTCAAAACTGTGAAGTTAAAGGTATCAAGAGAAGTGGTGATACAGTTGAGGGTATAGAAACAACAAAAGGATTTATTAAAACTAAAAAAATTGGTGTAGTTGCAGCAGGACATTCAAGCGTTGTTGCTAATATGGCAGGTTTAAAACTTCCACTTGAAAGTAAACCATTGCAAGCATTAGTTTCTGAACCTGTGAAACCAATTATTGACACTGTTGTTATGTCAAATGCTGTTCATGCATATGTTAGTCAATCAGATAAAGGTGAGCTAGTTATAGGTGCTGGTACAGATGATTATATTTCTTATTCTCAAAAAGGTAGTCATCAAATTGTAGAAGGGACTTTGAATGCAATTTTAGAACTATATCCAATTTTTAGTCGTATGAAAATGCTAAGGCAATGGGGTGGTATTGTTGATATATGCCCTGATGCAAGTCCTATTCTAAGTAAAACATCAATCAAAGGATTATATTTTAATTGTGGTTGGGGTACAGGTGGATTTAAAGCGACACCTGGTTCTGGAGACTTATTTGCTCATACTATTGCTAATGACGAACCACATAAACTTAATGCTGCATTTAATTTAAATAGATTTGTAAGTGGTGACCTTGTAGATGAACATGGTGCTGCAGCAGTTGCACATTAATGTTTTTAATTAATTGTCCGTATTGTGGAGAAAGAGATCAGCAAGAATTTAAAGCTGGTGGAGAAGCTCACATTGAAAGACCCAAACAACCAACTGAATTAAGTGATGATGAATGGGCAGAATATTTATTTATGAGAAAAAATATTAAAGGTGTGCAGTTTGAAAGATGGAACCATGCTCATGGTTGTCGTAAATGGTTTAATATGGCCAGAGATACATCTAATGATGAAATAAAAGCAATTTATAAAATGGGTGAAAAACCACCAACACAATAAAATGACACAAAATCTAAGAGTAAAATCAAGTGAATTTATAGATGAGACTAATAGAATTTCCTTTAAGTTTGATGGAAAAACATACTATGGTTTTAAAGGAGATACTTTAGCATCTGCTTTAATAGCAAATAATATTCATTTAGTTGGTAGAAGTTTTAAATATCATCGACCACGAGGAATTATGACTTCTGGTTCTGAGGAACCGAATGCAATTGTTCAAATAAATCCTAATTCAAATATTACAGAACCTAATGCAAGAGCAACAGAAATAGAAATTTACGAAGGTTTAGAAGCATCTAGCCAAAATTGTTGGCCAAGTGTTAATTTTGATATAGGTGGAATAAACAATTTTTTAGCTCCCCTCTTTCCAGCAGGCTTTTATTATAAAACTTTTATGTGGCCTAAAAGTTTTTGGGAAAAGTATGAATTTTTAATTAGACATTCTGCAGGTCTTGGCAAATCTCCAAATACAAGAGATCCCGATATATATGACCATAGAAATATTCATTGTGATGTATTAGTTGTGGGTGCCGGTATATCTGGAATATTAGCAGCAAGAAATGCAGCAAAAAATAATTTCAAAACATTACTTTTAGATGAAAAGAATGAACTTGGTGGATCAACAATATTTGAAGCGAATGAAGACAATAAAATTAACAATAATTTAGCATCTGAATGGTTGAAAAAAGAAATTAACGAACTTAAGAATATTAAGAATCTTGAGATTAAAACTAGAACAAGCGTAGCAGCATATCATCAATATAATTATTTACTTGCTAGAGAAAATTTAACAGATCATTTAGACAAAAAAGATAAAAAAAATAAGATTAGACAACGACTTCTTAAGATTAGAGCTAAAAAAGTGATTTTAGCAACTGGTGCACTAGAAAGACCTTTAATTTTTAATAATAATGATAGACCTGGTATCATGCTCTCTTCAGCTATTAAAAAATATAGTAATTTCTATGGTGTTGTATGTGGAACTAAAAATATTTTTTTCACAAATAATGATAGTGCTTATGAAAGTGCTTTATCATTGCATAATAAAGGAATTAAGGTTGAAGCTGTTATAGATATAAGGGAAAATTCTGATGCAAAAATAATTAAAAAAATTAGTGATGCCGGCATAAAAATATACTGGTCACATACAATTGTTGATACTAAAGGATATAAAAGGATAAGTAGCATATCTATAATGAGACTTTCAAATGACGGTACATCTGTTACTGGCAGTAAAATTTCTATTTCTTGTGATTGCTTAGGCATTGCAGGCGGTTGGACACCTGCCGTACATTTATGCACACAATCTGGTAGTAAACTAACCTTTGATGAAGAACGAAAAATTTTTATTCCTAAAGCCGATACAAAAGAACAAATTAGTGTTGGCTCCTGCGGGGGCGACTTTGAATTAGACGAAATAATTAAAAATTTAAATTATAAATTAAAAAATTTTTTAAATATCAATAAAACTGATTTTGACAGTATTGCTTTAGAAAATGATCATGAAACCTCAAAAAGAAATATTTGGCTTTTACCCTCTGATCAGAGTATTGGTAAGACTAAGCCTTTTGTAGATTATCAAAATGATGCTACTGCAAAAGACATAAAACTCGCATTAAGAGAAGGCTTTAGATCAATCGAGCATGTTAAAAGATATACAACAACAGGAATGGGCACTGACCAAGGTAAACTTGGAAATATGCATGCTTTAGGAATCATTGCAGATACAGCAGGTGTAAAAATGGGAGAATTAGGGACGACAACTTTTAGACCACCATACACTCCACTAACCTTTGGAACTATTGTTGGAAGAAATGTAGGAAAATTTTTTGATACATTTCGAAGAACTCCCATGAATGATTGGCACATTAAAAATAAAGCTGAATTTGAAAATGTTGGTCAGTGGAAAAGATCTTGGTATTACCCTAAAGAAGATGAAACAATGCATCAAGCCGTTCAAAGAGAAAGTAAAGCAGCTAGACAGAGTGCTGGAATATTAGACGCTTCTACCTTAGGTAAAATTGATATTCAGGGAAGTGATGCTTCTGAATTTTTAAATAGAGTTTATACCAATGCATGGTCAAAACTTGCTATTGGTAAATGCAGATATGGATTGATGCTTAATGAGGACGGTATGGTTTATGATGATGGTGTTACGACAAGACTAGGTGAAAATCATTATATTATGACTACTACAACAGGTGGTGCCGCAAATGTTATGGGGAAACTTGAAGATTACCTTCAGACTGAATGGCCCGAGTTAGACGTATATTTAACTTCTGTTACAGATCATTTTGCAACAGCTAGCTTATGTGGTCCTAACAGTAAAAAAATTTTAAATAAAATTATTCCTGATTTAGATTTATCAGATGACAATTTCCCCCACATGTCTTTTAAAGAAGTATTAATTGATAAAATCAAATGTAGAGTTATGAGAATAAGTTTTACGGGTGAGCTTAGTTATGAGATTAATGCACCAGCAAGTTATGGAGAAGCTATATGGGAAAAATGTATAGAGGCCGGAAAAGAATTTAATATTACTCCCTATGGAACAGAGACAATGCATTTATTAAGAGCAGAAAAAGGTTTTATAATTGTAGGTCAAGATACAGATGGAACAATGACACCTAATGATCTTCAAATGGACTGGATTGTAAGTAAGAAAAAATATGACTTTATTGGAAAAAGATCACTTTATAGATCTGACACAATGAAACAAAATAGAAAACAATTAGTAGGTTTATTGACTGAAGATCCAAATATTGTTTTAGAAGAAGGCGCTCAAATTGTTTCTGAATTAAATCAAAAACCAGTTGAAATGCTTGGTCATGTAACATCAAGTTATTTCAGTCCAAATCTTAACAAATCAATTGCTCTAGCAGTTGTTAAAGATGGAAAAAATATGAGAGGTAAAAAACTTTTTATTCCAATGGAAAATAAAAATATTAGTGTCACAGTTTCAAATACTATTTTTTTTGATGAAGAAAATAAAAGGATAAATGCTTAATTATAAAACAGCTGTAAGTGGTGAAATTAATTACAACGGCATCGTTGTGAAAGAAATTTCACCTACAATGAAATTAAATTTAAGAGGTAAAAAAAGAGAATTCTTTACAAATATAGGTAAAAATCTAAATATGCTTCTTCCAACAGAAGCTAATACCTCAACAATCGGTGATAAATTAACAGCTATATGGCTTAGCCCTGATGAATGGATGATAGTTACTAACGAAGTGGTAAAAAAAGATACAAATGAATATGAATTAAATAAAATACTTTTTAATGATATATCAAAAGTAGATTTAGGTTCCGTAGTTGATGTTACAGACCAATTTGTTCAATTAGAAATTAAAGGAAAAAATATCTACGAAATATTTTCAGCAGGAAGTCCATTCAATTTTAATGAATTTAGAGTTAAAAAAGGTTCATCTGTGCAAACAATTTTGAATCATATAGACGTCATTGTTCACAATAAAGGAGATCAACTAGTTAATTTATTTGTTAGAAGATCTTTTGCTGAACATCTTTGGTCCTGGATTAGTGACAGTTCTTCAAGATTATAAATTTAATTTTTTCTTCTAAAATTCCAAGGCATTTCAAATTTTCCCTGCCAAATTCCAAGCTTATTATTCTTTGCATTTATTTCGTCTGAAATATATTTTTTAGAATATTTTCTATAAGCAACTGCATAACCGTTTTTTACTAACCAAGAATTAAGATTCTCATTTTTTTTATAACATTCTCCAATAAGCCTATTATATCTATCAACATCCTTTATCATACATTTTATAATTTGATTATTAATTTTTTTAGTTAATTTATTAGTAGAAACTTGTCCACATAAGTAGCTCTTGTTGAACGAAAAAACACTAATTGTTAGGTAAGGCTTTTTACATGTTTGTTTTTTTTCTGGAGCATCTATTCCATGCAACCTTACTTTTTTATTACTTATTTTAATTGTATCTCCGTCAATAATTTTTGCAAAACCAGTAATTTCATTAATTTCTTCTGACTTAACATCATTGTAAGTAAATATAAAAAAAACTAAACAAATTATAATCTTTATTAAAACTTTTTTTTTGGTAAAAAACATCTTTAAGTAATTTAGATCAAATTATGTGATGACTAATTTATTTTTTATATAATATTTAACGTAAAGGAATAAAATAATTGATATCGACCATTGAAATGCAGCCCAAATATAAAAAAACGTTTTGAAATCTGCATTAATATACCTTGCAATATGAAATGACAATATGGGTACTATAACGTTTCTTATAATATTATTTAACATGGCTTTTTCTGATTTTTTTAAAGCCATAAAAAAACCATTTGAAAGAAAGAAAATTGGATATGCTGGTAAAATAAAAGCTGATATTTTCAGGTACATAGAACCATATGCGATTACTTCAGAGTTAGAAGAGAAGAATTTTGGCACAATGTCAGCACTTAAATATACAAGAACACCTGAAAGTAACATTAAATACAAACCGTATTTTACTGATGTAAAATATGATTGTTCAACTCGCTTATAATATTTAGCTCCAATATTTTGAGCAATTATAGAAATAATTGCTGTATTTATTCCTAAAATAGGGAGTAGAACAACCTGTTCAATTCTAGTTGCAGACCCATAACCTGCTACCGCATATTCGCTAGAAAAACCAACATAAGTAAAAACAATAGCAGCAGCTACTGAGTATCCTAAAATAGCAACCGTTATTGGCATAGATTGAAAGAAAATATTTTTTAGAAAAAAATATTTTACTTTAAAATAACTAAAAGTAATTTTCTTTATTCTTTCATTAGTTAAAATTTTTCTAAGTACAATTAAAAGAGATACGAATTGAGCAATTAAAGTTGCTACTCCAATTCCCGATATTCCTAAAGCTGGTATAAATAAAAAACCAAAAATAAAAATAGGATTTAAGATTATATTCAGAAAAAATGATAAAATTAAAGCATTTCTATATGTCACTGTGTCTCCTTCTGCATGTAAAAAAGAATTTAGTGCTACAACTAAAATAAACAATATTGTACCCAAGAAAATTATATTTATATATTTTAGACCTAGACTGGTAACCTCTATCGTTGAATTCATTAATAGAAATACTTTTTCACCAAAGGTAAAACCAAATATTGATACGATTAACGAAATAATTATTGCATAGAAAATAACGTTCACAAAATAACCTAAAACATTTTTTTCATTTTTCTCTCCAATACTACTACCAATCAAAGATGTACCAGCTACTGTAACACCAATAGATGTAGCAATTATTATAAAGAAAATTGGAAATGACTTACTTAAAGCAGAAAGAGCTTCAGGAGATATTTTTCCAGCATAAAAGGTATCAACTATTGTATATAGGGTTTGAAAAAGGGTTCCTATACTAGCTGGTATTGCAAGCTTTCTAACTAAAGTTGAAACCTCATCTTTTAATAAGTTCATCTAGTTTGTTAAATAATATTAATATTCTTTTTGGAAGATATGTCTTTTTCCAACTTTTTTAGCAAGGTTAATTTGCTTTTGTCTCATTCTAAATCTTGTTTTTTGTTGATCTGTTAATTTATCGTGACAATTTGGACATGAAACGCCTTCTTCATATTTTTTTGAATTTTTAATCTGTGGAGAAATTGGCTTTCTGCAACCACTACAAATTGAATAAGTACCAGATTTTAGACCATGTTTTAAACTAACTCTGTTATCAAAAACAAAACATTCACCTTTCCATAAACTTTTTTTTTTATCGGTTTTTTTTAAATAATTTAAAATTCCACCTTTTAATTGATATACGTTACTAAAGCCTTTTTTTTCTAAATAAACAGAAGCTTTCTCACATCGAATACCACCAGTACAAAACATTGCTATAGGCTTATTTTTTTTAAGTTTTTTTAAATATTTTGGAAAATCCCTGAAATTATCAACATTTGGATTCGTAGAACCTTTAAAAGTACCCACATCATATTCAAATGGTTTTCTAACATCAATAACAAGTGTTTTTTTATTTCTTATTAATTTATTCCATCTGTTTGGGTCTACATGACTGTCTTTTTTTTTTAACATTTGACTGAGTTTTAAGTTCATGGGAACAACTTCGGTCTTAATTTTCACTCTAGGTTTATGAAACGGTTGAAACAAACTTTTTGATTTATTGAAACTATTAAAATCTTTAAATTTTAAAATTTTTTTTAACTTATTAATAGTAGTTTTAATATCTGGTCCCTTACCAGAAATAGTGCCATTTGCACCTTCTTTTGAGATTATTACTGTTCCTAGAATATTATTTTTTATTAAAATTTCATTTATCAATCTCTTATTTTTTTGTAAATACTTAATATTTAAAAACTTATAGAAACCAAACACTTCGTACATTACAATTTCCTACATATAGTCATTCCATCCCCTAGCGGAATTATGATTTTCTCCACTCTTTTATCGTTAGAGACAAATTCGTTAAAATTTTTAATCGTCTTAGTAATTTTGTCATGTTCTTTTTTCTTTGCCACTTCTCCATACCAAAGGACATTATCAATTATAATTAAGCCACTTGTCTCAAGCAAACTCAATGATGTTTCATAGTATTCTTTATAGTTTCCTTTATCGGCATCTATGAATATAAGTTCAAATTTTTCTTTAATTTCATCTAAACTCTCTAGAGCTGGTTTAATTAAAGTTGTAATTTTATGTTCTTGTTTTGCTTTTTTAAAAAAATTAATAGCAACTTTATTTGTTTGCTCATTTTTATCTAATGCAATTATTTTACCATCATCAGGTAATGCTAGTGACATAGATAAAGTACTTAAACCTGTAAATGTGCCAATTTCTAATACTTTTTTTATATTAGAAACTTTAATAATTAAATGAAGTAACTGAGTTTGTGAGATTGATATCTGCATTCTTTTTATGTCACCAAGTGATGTATTATACTCAATTATTTCTTTTTGAACTGGGTGAAGATTATGTCCATGATCTAAAATATAATCTTGCAGCTCTTCTGTAATATTAAGGTCTGAACCCATAAACTTTAAAGTTTCTTCTTTAAAATCTCATTTACTAATTGAGGGTTGGCTTTTCCACCTGATACCTTCATTACTTGTCCAACAAAAAAACCAAATAATTTTACTTTACCTGATTTGTATTCAGTGGCTTTTTCTCGGTTGTCGTCAATAACTTTATCAACTAGTGATTCTAGAGCTTTAGGATCACTCTCTTGTTTTAATCCTTTTTCTTCGACTATTTTTTTTGGGTCTTTGTCCCCCTCCATCATGTTTTCAAAAACAGTTTTAGCTATTTTCCCTGAAATAGTTCCATCTTTAATTAAATTTATTAATTTTGATAAATTACCTGCACTTATGGGGCTTTCAGTGATTTCTAGATTCTTTTCATTTAAAGCAGCAAACAACTCACCAATTATCCAGTTAGTAGCAAGTTTCACATCTGATTTTTTTATTACATTTTCAAAATAATTAGAGGTTTCATTATCTGAAACTAAAATGGTTGCCTCATAAGGAGATAGTTTGAATTTTTCAATAAATCTTTTTTTCTTTTCATCAGGTAACTCTGGAATTTCTAATTTTAACTTTTCTATAAAATCATCTGAAACTTCTAAAGGTAAAAGATCTGGATCAGGAAAATATCTATAGTCATGTGCATCTTCTTTTGATCGCATTGATCTTGTCTCATTTTTTTTAGTATCAAAAAGTCTAGTCTCTTGATCAATAGATTGACCCTCTTCGATAAGATCTACTTGTCTATTAGCTTCGTGTTCAATAGCCATTTGCATGAATTTTATTGAGTTTACATTTTTAATTTCACATCTAGTTCCAAATGCTTTAGATCCTTTTTTTCTAACAGATACATTCACATCAGCTCGTAATGAACCCTCTTGCATATTCCCATCACACGTTCCAAGGTATCTCATTATTGATCTTAATTTTTTTACATAAGCATTTACTTCATCAGGTGATCTTAAATCTGGCTTACTAACAATTTCCATTAAGGCAACACCTGATCTATTAAGATCTACAAATGTATTTTTTGGGTCTAAATCATGTATACTTTTACCTGCATCTTGTTCTAAGTGTAATCTTTCAATACCAACCTCTTTTTGACCATCTGGCATATCTAATATAACTTTACCTTCACCAACAATTGGATCTTTAAATTGAGATATTTGGTATCCTTGTGGAAGATCTGCATAAAAATAATTTTTTCGATCAAAAACAGAACGTTTATTAATTTTAGCTTTAAGTCCTATGCCAGTTTTTATTGCTTGTTTTACACAATATTCATTTATAACTGGCAGCATACCAGGTAAAGCAGCATCTACTAAACTTACCTGAGTATTGGGTTCTGCACCAAATTTAGTTGATGATGTTGAAAATAACTTTGATTCTGAAGTAACTTGTGCATGAACCTCTAAGCCTATTACAACTTCATATTGATTATCTTTTCTAGTGATTAGATACTCTGATTTATCCTTACTCATTTTATCCACCAATCAGTAATTTTATTTTTAAAATTTATCTTTTCTTCCATGGCATAGGCAATATTTAAAATATTCTGTTCATCAAATGCTTTACCAATTATTTGTAATCCCAAAGGATAACCCTTTGCATCATGACCAGCAGGTATCGAAATTCCAGGCAAACCTGCTAAATTTACTGGTACTGTAAAAATATCATTTAAATACATAGAAATAGGATCGTTTGTTTTTTCACCAATTTTAAATGCAGAACTTGGCGTTGATGGAGTTAATATAGCATCTACCTTCTTGTAAGCTTCGTCAAAATCATTTTTAATTAGTTTTCTTACTTTTTGAGCTTTAAGATAATAAGCATCATAATATCCAGAGGATAAAACATAAGTACCAATCATTATTCTTCTTTGCACTTCTGCTCCAAAACCCTCAGATCTAGTTTTTTCATACATGTCTATTAGATTCTCTCCATCAGCTCTAAATCCATATTTAACACCATCATATCTTGCAAGGTTAGATGAAGCTTCTGCAGGTGCTACAATATAATAAGTAGGTAAAGAGTAATTGGTATGAGGAAGAGAAATATCTATAATTTTTGCACCACTGTCTTTTACATACTCAATTCCTTTTTTCCAAAGGTCATCTATTTCTTTAGGCATACCATCTACTCTATATTCTTTAGGAATACCTATTTTTTTTCCTTTAATATTTTTAGTTAATTCTTTACTGTAATTGTTTCTTTTAAAATCAATAGAAGTTGAGTCTTTTTCATCATAAGAACTAATAACCTCGTGTAATAATGCACAATCTTTAACATTTTGAGCCATTGGTCCAGCTTGATCTAATGAAGACGCAAATGCTACAATTCCATATCTTGAACAACTTCCATAAGTTGGCTTTAAGCCTACAGTCCCTGTAAAAGATGCTGGTTGCCTAATTGAGCCTCCAGTATCTGTACCTATAGTGATTGGTGTTAATTGTGCAGCAAC
>CACAYA010000003.1 GCA_902536575.1 uncultured Pelagibacteraceae bacterium
ATATTTCAAAAGGTGCAAACAGAGATTATAAATTAAGCGAAGTGTCTGCTGAGTCTGGAAAAACAGTATTAGATGCTTTGGAATTAGCTTTAGATCTTGCAAAAGAAAAGAAAATTGATGCTATCAATTTTGGTCCAATGAATAAAACTAGTTTGATAATGGGAGGTTGTGAATACAATGATGAACATGATTTTATGCAAGCAAAACTTGAGATGAAAGAATTTTGTTGCGAATTTAATGTTGTTGATAATTTTTGGACTGCTAGAGTCACTTCGCACATCCCACTAAAGGATGTGGCTAAAAATATTACAAAGGAAAATATATTAAAACCAATTAAACTTTTAGATAAAACTTTAAAAATGAGTGGTATTGAAAAACCAAGAGTAGCTGTTCAAGCACTTAATCCTCATGCTGAATTTGGAAATGAAGAAAAAGATGAAATAATACCTGCTATAGAAGAAGCAAAAAAACTTGGAATTGATGCAGATGGACCACTGCCATGTGATACTTCATTTATCACAGCATTCAAAAATAAAAATCATGATTGTATAGTTGGCATGTATCATGATGCATTACAGTGCGGTTTAAAAGCTTTTGGATTTGACAGGGGAGTTACAGTTTCTGGTGGATTAAGTGTTCCTGTTACTACACCTGCCCACGGGACTGCTTTTGATATAGCTGGAGAGAATAAAGCAAATTTAGAGCCAACATTAAATTCTTTTAAATTAGCATTAACAATGGCTAAAAATAAATAATGAGTAAAATAAAAGAGATAAGAACAAAGGTTTATCAATGGAATGGAAAAACTGTTCCCCCTCAAAATAACTTTTGTACGAATGCTTCAGATCTTTTATTTGAAAAATCAGATGCAATGGGATCATTCAGATTTCATGAGTGGCTCATATGTGAAATAGAAACTGATGATGGAGTTATTGGAATTGGTAATGCAGCGTTAGCTCCCCAAATAGCAAAAAAAACTATTGATACTTATTTAAAACCGTTAGTAATTGGTGAAGACCCTTTTGATTATGCTTACATCTGGGAAAAAATGTATAGAAGAACACATGCTTGGGGCCGAAGAGGAATTGGTATGATCGCAATCTCAGCAGTTGATATAGCGATCTGGGATATAATGGGGAAGTTAACTAAAAAACCAGTATTTAAACTTCTTGGAGGCAGAACAAAAGAAAAAATTCCTGTCTATGCATCAAAGCTTTATAGCCAACCCATTAAAGCTCTACAAAAAGAAGCTGAGAGTTACGTAAAGCAGGGTTTTAAAATGTTTAAAATGAGATTTGGTTGGGGTCCAAAAGATGGTCCTGATGGTATAAAAAAAAATATTGTGCTTGCTGAAGCCGTCAGAGAAGTAATTGGTGAAGATACAGATTTGATGATGGAATGCTATATGGGTTGGAACTTAGATTATGCGAAAAGAATGATACCTAAATTAATGAAATTTAATCCAAGATGGCTTGAAGAACCAGTGATTGCAGATGATATTCATGGTTATGAAGAATTAAATAAAATGAATATGATACCAATTTCAGGAGGTGAACATGAGTTTAATATATTTGGTTTCAAACAGTTACTTGACCTCAAAGCCGTGAGTTATATTCAATATGATAACAATAGAGTGGGAGGTTTTACTGCGGCTCAGAAAATTAATGCTATTGCAGAAGCTCATCAAGTTCCAGTTGTTCCTCATGCAGGACAAATGCACAACTACCACTTAACAATGTCAAATTTTAATTGTCCAATATCAGAATTTTTTCCTGTTCATGACGTCGAGATTGGAAATGAACTTTTTTACTATATCTTTGAAGGAGATCCGGCTCCTAAGGATGGTTTTATAGATCTAGATGATAATAAACCAGGACTAGGTCTAACAATAACTGACAAATATAAATCAGACTTTAAAATTATAGAATAATTAATAGTTATTTACTTCTTTTAATGTTGGCATTGAACTTGCTGCCCCTGCTCTAGTTGTAGATATACCTGCAACTTTATTTGCAAAAATCAATGCATCTTTAAATTTTAAATCATCTGCTAAGCCTACTGCAAAAGCTCCATTAAATGCATCACCAGCACCGGTAGTATCTACAACCTGATCTTTTAATTTTAAAGCATCAATAAAGTATTCCTCATTTTCATTAGCAAAATAGACACCTCTTTCTCCCAAAGTAATAATAATATTTTTTACCCCTTTTTTTAAAAATTCTCTTCCTGCAATCTTAATATCTTCCTCAGTAGTAATTTTATTTTTTAAATAAAATTCAGCCTCAGTTTCATTTGGTGTAAAAAAATCTAATAGGGTGAAATTTTCCTCATTAATTTTTCTTGCTGGTGCAGGATTTAAAATAGTTAAACAATTATTTTCCTTAGCTTTTTTTAAAGAATAAATTGTAACTTCATCTGGAGTTTCCATCTGAGTAAGAAAAATTTTAGATTTTTTAAGAATTTCTAAATTATCATCGATATCTTTGCTATTTAACTGAGCAGCTGCACCTGGAACAATATTAATTGCATTACTGCCATCATTATCAATCATTATACCAGCAACACCAGTAGATAGGTTTTTATCTTTTGTTATGGCGTTAGTAATTACACCTGCATCTTTATATATTTTAAAAGCCATATCTGCATGGCTATCTTCGCCCATTTTAGTTATAAAATTTACTTTTCCGTTAAGTCTTGCTGCAGCAATTGCTTGATTTGAACCTTTGCCGCCTGGGCCAACCAAATGATCTTTTCCTAGAACTGTCTCTCCTTTAATTGGTATCTTTTCTGAATAAAAACAAAGGTCTGCTACAAAAACTCCAAATATACAAATAAACTGCATTATTTAATTTTTTACGACCAAACCTTACCGTCTGGTAAAATTACCCCTTTAGTTAATATAAAACATCCATAAGGTCTTGCATCAGTAGTTGTAACTATACAGTAAGCTTTTTTGGCTTCTTTATAAAAATCTTGTCTAGATATAGAACCAACATTCCAATTTTCACCTGAAACTTTTTTAACTACTTCAATAAATTCTTTATGAGTTTCTGTTAATTCATCTGGTTTATCATCTACTTCCATTCTTAAGGCCGGGGATCCACCTTGTGAAACAACAAAGCTATCTAGTGGGAAAACTGAAAGAATTGCTGAAGCTGCTTCTTTAATACTAACTCCATCTAATCTTATTACTTTATCATTAGATGTGTTTGCTGGAAAATTTGCATCAGCTAAAATTAATATTTCTCCATGTCCCATTGATCTTAAATGGAATAGTAATTCAGGACTTAAGACTGGATTAATATTAATTAACATTAAGTTATTATATTACATAAAAAAAAAGGGTGGAATTAAATTCCACCCTTTAACTTTTACTTTATTCTAAAGATTATTTAAAATCGTTAGCGTTTGCTTTTGTTACTAATTGTGTACCAGTATCAATATTTGGATCAATACTTCCACCATTAGCTAACTCAAGAGCATATTTAACTCCATAAGCACCCATGTTATAAGAGAACTGAGCAATTGTTGCTGTCATTTCACCTTTTAGAATACTTGTAGCTGCATCTGGTGTAGCATCAAATCCAACAACTACTACATCATTCATATCAGCATCTTTTAGAGCTTGCATAGCACCTAATCCCATATTGTCGTTGGAAGCAAATATTGCTTTGATGTTAGGATTTTTCAAAATTATAGACTCTGTTACTGATCTACCTTTTGCTGTATCCCATTCTGCAGTTTGTGTTGCAACAATGTTTAAACCACAATTTTTAAATCCTTTAATTGCACCATCTCTTCTAAGTAAGGCAGTAGACTGAGACTCAATACCAGTTAAGATCGCAACATCAGAACCTTTTGGAGTTTTGTCACAGATAAATTTTGCAGCTAACTCCGCGCCATTCATATTATTAGTTCCAATAAATGTAACACCTTCGTTTATTCCTTTAGTATCAACAAATACAACTGGAACTCCACTTTTAATAGCGTCATCAACAATTGGTGCAAAAGCATTTGGATCTCCTGGTGCTAGCGCTAAAGCATCAACACCTTTTGCAAGTTGGTCCTCAACTTGATTTATTTGTGCTTGAACATCACCTTCTTGAGGAGGTGCAATTAAAATTAATTTAACTCCTAATTTTTTAGCTTCTTCCTCAGCACCTTTTGTTACAGACGCCCAGAACGGATTTCCAGATCCAGGACCTTTGATGCTAAACAAGATTTTTTTACCATGTCCATCAGCAAAAGAAACTGAACCTAAACTAATTGATAAAAATATTGCTGTAAACAGAACAACAATTTTTTTTGTTAAGTTTTTCATTTATTTATTCCCCTATAGTTATTTGAATAATTCGAATTAAATAAAAATTTGAGAAAAAATTCAACTGTTTATAAAGTCAAAACAACTTTTACGTGTAAAAACTGATTATAATTATTTTCTAGTTCCTAAGTCTCTTCTTAGAACATCTATGTAAACAGCTATTACAATAATAGAGCCGATTAAAACCTGCTGCCAAAATGAACTTACATCCATTAAATTAAGTCCATTTCTTAAAATGCCCATAATCATGACGCCAGCAAAAACTCCTAACACAGTTCCTCTTCCGCCAAAAAAACTTGCTCCTCCAATAATGCATGCTGCAATAGCATCTAATTCGGATTGTAAACCTGCATTTGGATAACCAGAGTCAGTCCTTCCTGCTAAAATTAATGCACCAATGCCAGATAAGAAACCACAAAGAGAATATACTATGATTAAAATTTTATTTACATTTATGCCTGATGCTCTAGCAGCACTAGGATTTCCACCTATGGCGTAAATCCACTTTCCTGTTCTACTATGATTAAGAAAGAACCAAAAAATAATATATACGACTGCGATTAAAACTAAACTAACGGGCAGATACTGTGACTTTTCTAATCCTAACCAAGTAAGATCAATTCTACCATGACCCAGGTATCTTACTTCATCTGTGAAACCGCTAATTGGAGTTCCTCCCGATATTAAATTCCCTGTTCCTCTAAATATATAAAGTGTGCCCAAGGTCATTATAAATGGATGGGGCATCCTTAATAAGGTAATACCTGCTCCATTAAACAAACCACATAAAAAACCTGCTATTAAAGGAGTTATGACAACGATAAACCAAGGCGCTCCTGCTTTAGCTACAATTGCCAAAACCATAAGTGACAACATCATTATTGAACCAACAGAAAGATCTATTCCGGCAGTAACGATAACCATAAAGACACCTAGGGCCAACATTGACTGCCAAGAGATTTGTTTGAAAACGTTAGTTACATTTCTCCATGACAAAAACACATCTGGTTGCAAAATGTGCATTACTAGTATCATAAGTACAAGCAATAAAAGAATGCCATACTTTTCAATGTAGGGCATTAGCTTTAAATATAGACTTTCTTTCTTATTATCTTTTTCTTCCATTTTATTTTTTACCCATAATCCATCCAATTACTTCGTCCCTTGAAGTATCTGAAAGTTCAGACTCTGCAAAATTTGTACCTTGAAATAGCGCCATGACGCGATCGCAAACTGAAAAAATATCATCCATTCTGTGACTTATAACTATAACGCCAACACCAGTTTTTTTTAGACTATTAATAAGATCTAATACTTTTCCAACTTCTTTAATTGCAAGTGCTGCTGTAGGTTCATCCATGATAACAACTTTTGCATTAAATGCTGTTGATCTAGCAATTGCAACTGCTTGTCTTTGACCTCCAGAAAGTTCCTCAACTTTTTGATCAGCACTCTTAACATTTATTTTAAGTTTTCCTAAATGAGCGTTTGTTAATTCTTTTATTTTATTAAAATCTAAAAATTTTAAGAAACCAATATTTTTAGTTGGTTCTCTACCTAAAAAAATATTTTCTCCAATAGGTAAATTTCCAGCCAGAGCAAGGTCTTGATAAACCATTTCTAATCCAAGGTTTTGTGAGTCCTTAGGGCTTTCTAAAATTTCCTCTTTTCCTTGAAAATATAATGAACCTGAACTGGGTTTGTATAAACCTGATAAAACCTTCATCAGAGTTGATTTTCCAGCTCCGTTATCTCCAACTACACCTAAACATTCTCCTGCATGTACTTTTAAATCAACATTTTCTAAAGCAGTAATCGTACCAAAATATTTTGTTATTCCTTTTGCCTCTAATAGTGGATTATTGAAAGTTGACATAAATTACAAAATTATAAAAAAATCAATTAATTGCAACAGGTTTTGAGACTATTAGACTCACTGTCTTCTTATTTGCTAATTTGCAGAATTTAGGTTTTAAATCTTTTCTAATGCGGCTCATATCTTTTAAAACTATGTCCCCCATATTAAAAAAAGCAGACTTTAATGCCCCAGCTCTGTGAGCAGAAAACAAAATATTCTTTACTTTCCTTAACGAACTATTTTTTGGCACTGGTTCTTTAGGAAAAACGTCTGTTGCAACAAATATGTTTCTTTTTTTTACTATATTTATCAAATCCTTAAAATTTACAACTGCAGCACGACTCATCAATACAAAACAAGAATTAGGTTTCATCTTCCTTAAAAGTTTTTTATCTATGAAGTTTTTGTTTTTTGTAGTCACTGTCGCTAGTACATAAATAATCTCACAATTTTCAAACATCTTATTTAAACTAATACTTTTGAAACCTAGCCTTTTAATTTTTAATTTTGGGATCCATGGATCATAAACATTTATATCTTTAGTAAATGGCAATAATAATGGATACAAAGATTTAGCAAGATCTCCAAAGCCTAATAACCCTATTTTCTTTTCTGACAATAAAGAAGCTTGCAAGTTACTTTCTAATCCGTATTTTTCATTACCTTTAATAAAATCTAAATGAGCAGTATGAATATTTCTTAATAAAGATAAGGTCATTCCAAGGGCAATTTCAGCAACTGGTTTTGAAAATACTGGAGAGGTTGCGATAACATGAATTCCCTTATTAAAACAGTACTGATAATCCATATTATTAATAAAATTACTCTCAACATTGATAATTGCTTTCAATTTTTTTGCTTTTACCAAAAGATTTTTTGGCAAATCAGGTTGCCCTATAATAAATGAAGCTTTGTGGATATTTTTCTCGTAAAAAATTTTTTTTTTATTTTTTGGTGCATAAAGTAATTCATACTTTGATTTGAGAATTTTAAACTTATCTTTAGAAAAAATTAATTCTAGAGTTCGTGGGAATGGATCAACAATAGCAATATGTTTACTCATTTAAATAAGTAGACGTTTTACTTCTTCCTCACTAAATTTTTTTGGTTTTTCACACTTAGTCAGAATTTTTTGAGGTATACCAGTCGTAGCAGCTTTCATTGTTGTTTGAATTATATCAAGAACATGAAGTGATAATTCTCCTGAGCATCTATGTTTCTTTTTTTGCTGAATTGAATACAGCATTTCAGATAAACCAACGCTCCTATAATTAGCGTTCGTAGGAGACTCGTTAGATCTCCCACTTGACGATGTAATATTTATTTTTCCTAAATGCATTTTATCAGTTTTGTGTTCACCCCATCTACCTCCCTCAGTAACTGATATGTAAACAGACCCACCAAACATATTTGGATCAGGTACAATGATTGAACCTTTAGTTCCATAAAGCTCCATATGGTTTCTCTGGTGATTTACAACATCGAATGAAAGTGTGACCTGGATAATTGCTCCAGTATGAAACTGAATAGTTGCTAAATAAGTTGTAGGTGTTTCAACTTTAAAAGATTTATTTTTTTTTGGTCCAGCCCCATAAATTCTTTTCTTGAAAGCTGTCAAAGTTCTTCCCTGAACTTGTTTGGCAGGTCCGAGCAAATTTACTAATGTTGTAAAAAAGTAAGGCCCCATATCAATTACAGGTCCACCCTCTTTTTTATACCAAGACTCAGGTTTTGGATGAAACGATTCTACACCAGGAAAAGCAAAAATTGCATTGCCAAGTTTTATTTCTCCAATTAAATCAGAATCTATCAACTCTCTTGCTTTTTGAATTCCTCCACCTAAAAAAGTATCAGGAGCGTTACCTATATAAAGTTTCTTTTGTTTTGCTAAAGCTATGAGTTCTTTTCCTTTTTCAAAATATGTGGCTAATGGTTTTTCTGAATAGACATGTTTACCTGCACTTAAAACTTTTTTAGATACGGTGTAATGAGCTTGAGGGATTGTTAGATTTAGAATGACCTCAATCTCCTTGTCTTTAAGAAGATCACCAACTGTTTTAGATTTAATATTATATAGTTTTGCACATTTATCTGCAGCTTTTTGATTAATATCTGCACAAGCAACAATTCTGAAATTGTTAAAATACTGATGCCCTCTAAAGTATGTTTCTGCAATATGTCCACACCCTATCAAACCAACCTTAAATACTTTATTCATTAAAAAAACTAGATACCTTGTCTTTGTTTGGACTTGCCGTCTTTGTGAAGCTTTAAAGCCTCTTTATTTGCATCTGATGAAGGAATTTCTAAAGTTGGGCTGTCCCAAAAAGCTGAACCCTCTACCCACTTGTAAGCATGAGTTTTTATTGAAATAACATAAGTTACATCTGACTTTTTGGCTCTTTTAAAAGCTTCTTCAAGATCAGAAATAGATGTTACGTGTTCAGATTTAGCTCCCATACTTTCAGCATGTTTTGCAAAATCTACATCAACTAAACCAGGAGTTTTTGAGCTCGCTAGTAAGTTATTATATTCTTTTCCACCTTTAAACAACTGCAATCTATTTATAACTGCGAAACCTCCGTTATCGCAAACAATTATAATCAATTTATTTTTTGTAATTACTGATGAGTATATATCAGTATTATTTAATAAATAAGAGCCATCACCTACGAAAGAAATTACTTCTTTATCAGGGTTAGCCATCTTAATCCCTAAAGCCCCAGAAATTTCATAACTCATGCAGCTAAATCCCCATTCACTCTCATGCGTATTTAATTCTTTAGGCCGCCAAACCTGAACAACTTCACCAACAAGACCTCCTGCAGCGGTTACAGCTATATCGGTTGGATCTGAATTTCTATAAATTGCACCTATTACTTGAACATAGCTTGGTACTTTCTGGTTTGTTGGTGCACTTTCTTTATCTATGTGATCGTTCCAATTCTTTAATTCTCTTTGTGATTTTTCATTCCATTCATCTCCTATTTTCCAGTCTCCTAATGCTTTAGAAAGTTCAATTAATGAAACTTTAGCGTCCCCTATCACAGCTTGGGCTAAATGTTTATTGGCATCAAATCTTGAAACATTTATAGAAACAAGTTTGAATTTTTCATTTTCAAAATTTGCCCAAGATCCAGTGGTGAAATCTGCAAGTTTTGTTCCTACTGCAATTGCAAGATCAGTTTCTTTAGCAAGGTCATTGGTATTTTTTCCACCTAAGCCTCCTATTTGTCCTGCATAGTGAGAATGGTCTCTTTTCATAGTTGAGTAACCCATTACAGTTTGAGTAACTGGTATATTGTGTTTAGTTGCAAAGTTACTTAATTCCTCCATTGCATTAGAATAAAAAACTCCACCACCAGATATAATAATTGGGTTTTTTGATTTTTTAATTTTTTCAGCAGCCTCCTTTATTTGAAAATCATCTGGTCTTGGTCTTCTTATTGAATGAATTCTCTCTTTAAAAAATTCTTCAGGATAATCAAATGCCTCTCCTTGAATATCTTGACACAAAGATATACAAGCTGGTCCACAATCAGCTGGATCCAACATGGTTTGAACCGCATTCGGAAAAGATTGAATAATTTGCTCTGGTCTTGTTATTCTATCAAAAAATCTTGTAACAGGTCTAAAAGCATCGTTGGCTGTTATTCCAGGATTATTAAAATGCTCTACTTGTTGTAAAACTGGATCTGGCATCCTATTTGCATAAGTATCTCCAGGTAAAAATAAAATTGGTAATCTATTGCTCATTGCAACTGCTGCAGCTGTAACCATATTGGTTGCACCTGGTCCAACAGATGAAGTAGCTATAAAAATTTGTTGTCTTCTTTTGCCTCTAGCATAGCCTATTCCTGTTAGAGCCATATTTTGTTCGTGATGCCCTCTGAATGTTGGTAAGTCTTTTTGATTTTCTTCTAAAGCTTGTCCTAAACATGCAACATTACCATGTCCAAATATCCCAAATACTCCTGGAAATAATGGCTCCTTTTTGCCGTCAATTAATATTTTTTGCGCAATTAAATATTTTACTATTGCATGAGCACAGGTGAGGGTTACTTTTTTCATAAAATTTGTATATTTTTTTTTCGTATGGTGTTTATATTTGAGTATATTTATAAATTAAAAAACCTAACTAAGTAAACCAAAAAAAATATGTATAACAAGTTTGGACAATTCATCGATGGAAAGTGGCAACAGTCAGAGAAAAAAGAAACATATGACGTTATTAATCCTGCAACAGAAGAGGTAATTGGTAGTGTATCAAAAGCATCTTCTATTGAAGTTCAAAAGGCACTTAAGTCTGCTGAAAAAGGACTAAAAGTTTGGAGCAATACAGCTCCATGGCAAAGATCATATGTTCTTAGAAAAATTGCAGATTTAATGAGAGAAAAAAAAGATGTTCTTGCAAAATGGTTAACACTTGAAGTTGGGAAACCTTTGACAGAGGGTGTTGGTGAAGTTGGAGGAGCAGCTGATATTTTTGAGTGGAATGCAGAGGAGACAAAAAGGATTTATGGCCAAACTGTTCAAAGTAGATTTCCAGAAACTAGAGTTCATGTTTATTATCAACCAGTAGGAGTAGTAGCTGCGTTGATACCGTGGAATTTTCCAATTGTTTTAGCAGCAAGAAAAATTTCGACAGCGTTAGCCGCAGGTTGCTCTGTTATCTGTAAGCCTGATGTTATCACTCCTGGCGCTGTGATGGAATTAGTTGATATCTGTAAACAAGCTGGAGTTCCTGATGGTGTTGTAAATCTTTTATCTGGTGATCCAGCTGAAATTTCAAACGAGCTGTTAGAGTCTGATATTATTAAAAAGGTTTCTATTACAGGTTCAACTAGAGTAGGAAAATTAATACTTAAAAAAGCTGCAGACAAAGTACAAAGAGTTACAATGGAACTCAGTGGTCACTCTCCATTTATAGTTTGTGATGATGTAAATATTGATAGTGTAGCTGATATTGCTATAGCAGCTAAATTTAGAAATAATGGGCAAGTTTGTATATCACCTAATAGATTTTATATTCAAGAAAATGTTAAAGATGAATTTATCAACGCTTTTATAAATAGAGCAAAAAAATTAAAAATTGGTAATGGTATGGATGAAGGAGTAAACCTTGGTCCATTGACAACAGCGAAAAGATTAGAGGAAATAGAAAAATTGGTTGATACAACAAAAAAAGAGGGAGCAGAAGTTTTAATGGGTGGAAAAAGACCATCAGGTTTTAACAAAGGTTTTTATTATGAACCAACAGTTTTTGACAAGGTTGAAGATAACTTCACGATTATGAAAGAAGAACCATTTGGCCCGTTGGTTCCTATGTTAGAATTTAAAACTTTTGACGAAGTCATTGAAAGAGCAAATGATAATGATCTGGGTCTTTGTAGTTATCTTTATACTAACTCAATGGATAAGGCTAATAGAGGATCTGAACTTTTAGAAACAGGATGTGTTGCTGTAAATACGGGTGCTGTAGCAATTGCTGAAGCACCATTTGGTGGAATAAAACAAACTGGATACGGACGCGAGGGTGGATCAATGGCAATAAAAGATTATTTAAATGTTAAATACACTCATATGGCCTTGAAGGCTTAAAATGAGAAAAAATAAAATTAAACAAATGATGAAGGACGGAAAATCAGTTATTAATGGATGGCTACAAATTCCAAGTACAGTTTCAGCAGAAGTTATGGCACATCAGGGATGGGACTCTCTTACAATTGATATGCAACATGGATTAGTTGATTACACTAACGCACTTCCAATGCTTCAAACTATATCTACTACCGATGTTACTCCTCTTGCGCGTGTAAACTGGAATGAACCTGGTCAAATAATGAAAATTTTAGACGCAGGTTGCTATGGCATAATTTGTCCAATGGTAAGCAATCGAAATGAAGCAGAAAAGTTTGTTAAAGCATGCATGTATCCTCCTAAAGGATATAGAAGTTTTGGTCCGATCAGAGGTCTAATTTATGGTGGAGGAGATTATGCAGATCATGCAAATGATGAAATGCTTAAGTTTGCAATGATTGAAACAAAAGAGTCTTTGGAAAAACTAGACGAAATAATGTCTACTCCAGGTTTAGATGGAATTTATATTGGTCCTGCTGATTTAAGTCTTGCGATCGGTGAAGCGCCAGGTTTTGACAGGCCTGCAGAGTCAAAGGCATATTCTGAAATTTTAAGAATACTTGAGCATGCAAAAAAAAATAATATTTTTTCTGGTATTCACAATGGTAGCCCAGAGTATGCTCTTAAGATGATTGATAAAGGTTTTAATTTTGTAACTATCGGTGCCGATCAAAGAGCTATGAGCTCAGGCGCAAAAGCGATAGTAGATAAAATGAAAGGTTCTTTAAAAAAAGAAGAGTCTAGTACTTACTGATAAATAAACTTTATAAAAATCAACAAACTACATGAAAAAAATTCTTGTCATTCAACCAATACATCAGGAGGGTATAAAATTATTGCAAAATAATTCTGAATATGAATTTGAAGTTGTAGAAAATATTGAAAAAAATTTTTTAAAAAATAAGATTAAAAATTGTGATGGTGTTTCGATTAGAACTGCCCAACTAAGTGGAGAAGTAATTGAGGCTGCTAATAATCTTAAAATCATTTCAAGACATGGAGTTGGTTATGATAATATTGATTTAGAGGTCTCAAAAAAAAAAAATATTACTTTGGCAATTACAGCAACTGCAAATGCTGTCGCGGTTGCTGAACATGTAATGTTCATGATTTTAAATATTTCCAAAAGAGGTAGTATGTATGATGACGCTGTAAAAAGTGGAAAATTTAACGAAAGAAACAAATTACCTAAAACAGTAGAGCTTTGGAATAAAAATATTTTAATTGCAGGATTTGGTAGAATAGGACAAGCCTTAATTAAAAGGTGTCTAGGATTTGAAATGAACGTTTTTGTTTTTGATCCTTTTGTTTCTAAAGAATTTATAGAAAAACGTGGTGGCACAAAAGTGGATAATTTAAGCGAAACCTTAAAAGATATGGATGCAATATCACTTCACATACCCTTGAATGATAAAACAAAAAATATAATTAACTATGAATTACTTAAATCAATGAAAAAAAATTGCATTGTAATCAATGCCGCCAGAGGAGGTATTGTAAATGAAGTTGATTTAGATAGAGCTTTAAACGAAAATTTAGTCTTCGGTGCTGGTTTGGATGTATTTGAAACTGAACCTCCTACTGAAAACAATCCTCTTTTGAAAAATAAGAAAGTTTTTTTAAGTCCACATACAGCAGCTTTCACAGAGGAATGTATGATAAGAATGGGTAAAGAAACTATTCAAAATATATTTGATTTTTTTGATGGTAGTTTAGAAGATTCAAAAAAAGTTAAACTATAAAGCTATTTTGAGATCAACATCTGCACACACCTTAGATAAATATTTGAAACCTTTTTTTGCATATTCTAAAGGATTTGCTTTAGCCGGATCTTGTTCTGCTTCTACAACTAACCAGCCTTTATAATCAATATTTTTTAAATATTTTAATAAAGGTTTATAATCAATACATCCGTCTCCTGGTACAGTGAAAGCTCCCTCTAAAAATGCTTTTCTAAAACTCCAATCTTTTTCAAGGGATTTATTTAAAATATCTTCTCTCATGTCCTTACAGTGAATATGAATTATTCTGTCTTTATAATCTTCTGCTATTTTTACAGAATTACCTTTTGCAAATAGCATGTGACCAGTATCTAGTATTAATTTTACTTGGTCACTTGTGTTTTCTAACAGTCTTTTTGTGTCATCTTCTGTTTCGATCACCGTACCCATGTGATGA
This sequence comes from uncultured Pelagibacteraceae bacterium, assembly GCA_902536575.1. Classification (GTDB taxonomy): domain Bacteria; phylum Pseudomonadota; class Alphaproteobacteria; order Pelagibacterales; family Pelagibacteraceae; genus Pelagibacter. The sequence goes on from CACAYA010000003.1 coordinate 13,998, forward strand.
TGATAAGCCAAAGGCATATCTTGGTCTTCTAAATATTTTCCCATCTCAGAAATTTTTTTACAATATTCATTCCATTCATCTTTATTCATTTGTGGTCTACTGGATAAGGGTTTATTTGGGTCTCCAGCAATAGAGTCTGATACTTCAGCAAATACAATACATGGTGCTTTACAATCTTGAAAAAGTTTTAGTTGCTCTTGAATTAATATAATTTCATCCTTTACAGAATTTTTTCTCAAATTTGCACTGTACCAGCCTGAACATAACTTTAGTTTATATTTTTGTAACAATGGAATGAGTTCCTCTGATTTTTTTGGAAATTTCCCTCCAGATTCTATTCCAGAAAAACCTGCTTCACTTGCTTCTGATAAACACTGTTCCAAAGGTGTTTCACCACCAAGTTCAGGCATGTCGTCATTGCTCCATGCTATTGGTGCTATTCCTAATTTTACTGACATAATACTTATATTTGTTATGATATATAAAATCATAATCTAATGAATACAAATAAATTATCCTTAGGTATTGTTGGTGGAGGTCCAAAATCTTGGATAGGTCATGTCCATCGAATTTCTGCAAGATTTGATGACAAATACGAAATAGTAGCTGGTGTATTTTCAAGAAATGCAAAATTATCAATTAACTTTGGAAAAACTTTAGGTATCTCTAAAGATAGATGCTATTCAACTTTTAAAGAGATGGCTTTGAAAGAGTCAAAAAGAAATGACGGTATTCAAGTAGTCTCGATAATGACGCCCCCATCAAGTCATCAAATTATTGCTGAAAAATTTATTGAAAAAAATATAAATATTATCTCGGATAAACCATTTGCTGGCAATCTAGACCAAGCCAAAAAACTTTATAAAAAAATAAAATCAAATAAAAAAATTAAATATGCTCTAACTCATAACTACTCAGCTTACCCAATGGTTAGAGAAGCCAAAGTTTTAATAGAAAAAGGTAAAATTGGAAAAATTGAATATGTGAATGTTGAATATATCCAAGATTGGTCTGATGGAACAAAAATTAATGTAAGAAATGCCAAAAAAAAACTAAAATGGAAAATAGATAAAAAAATAGTTGGTACATCTGCTGTTCTTAATGAAATTGGAACTCATGCTTACCATTTAGCTACATATATTTCAGGACTAAAGGGAGAAAAAATTTTTGCTGACATTAAACAAATTTCAAAAAAAATAAAAATGGATGATAACGCACAAGTAATGATTAATTTTACAAACGGTGCAAAAGGTATGTTTTGGACAAACGTCATGGCTAAAGGTGGAGTTTATGGTCTTAAAATTAGAGTATTTGGTTCTAAAGGAAGCTTGGAGTGGGTTCAAAATGACCCAAATTATCTAAAATTAAATCCAGACAAGGGCGCAGTAAGATATCTTGAAAGAGGTTTTCACAATGCTGAGCTTTCAAAAAAATTCTCTAGAATAAAATTCGGACACCCAGAAGGATATTTAGATGCATTTGCAAATATTTATAGAGAATTTGCTGAGTCTTTAAAAAATAAATCAAAAAAAAGGTATTTTTATCCAAATGAGGATGAGGGATTAGAAACAGCGAAATTTATAAATGCTTGTAAAGTTTCATCAAAAAATAAAAGATGGGTCAAAATCAAATAAATATTGCATTACTTGGTCTTGGAAGAATAGGCCAAATGCATGCTTTAAATTTAACTTATCATCCAGAATTTAATTTAAAATATACATATGATATTGATAAAAATTTAAATAAGAAATTAGGAAGAAAATATAAGTCAATTCCTATTAATAATCCCAACTTTGCATTAAATGATAAAAGCATTAAATGTATTTTTATAGCCACAAGTACTAAGACACATTTAAACTATATTGATAAAGCAGTTAGAAATAAAAAAGTTGTATTCTGTGAAAAACCCTTAGATTTAAGTTTAAAAAAAATTGATGAATATAAAAAAAAACTTTCTAAGTTCCATCCAAAGATTCAAATTGGTTTTAATAGAAGATATGATGCAGGACACAATTCTTTAAAAAAAAATCTTGTTAATGGAAAAATTGGTAAATTAGAAAAAATAATAATTACAAGTCGGGACCCTGCACCTCCTTCAGCCGATTACTTGAAAAATTCTGGTGGTATTTTTAAAGACATGATGATCCATGACTTTGATTTAGCAAGATACTATGTAGGTTCAGATGATTTTAAGCATTTATTTGCAACAGGTGAATACTTTAAAGATAAAAAATTTAAAAAAGTAAAAGATTTAGAATTAGCTACAGTGGTAATGAAAACTAGGAAAGGTGTCCAGTGTGTAATAACAAATTCAAGACATTGTAGTTTTGGTTATGATCAAAGAGTTGAGTTATTTGGTAGTAAAGGGATGGTAATTTCTGAAAATCAAAGAGATTTAGAAACAACATCCTATTTTAAAAATTCAACAGGTAATAAACGATCTTTTAAAAATTTTTTTATAGAGAGATATTCAGAGGCATTTAAAAACCAGTTAAATGACTTAGCAAGATTTTGTAAAAAAAATATTAAACCACGGGCAAATTTTGAAGATGGAAGAATGTCAGTGATATTGGCTGAAACAGCAAATAAATCTTTAAAAACAAAAAAATTTGAGCTGATTAAATTTTAAACCACCACATTGATTTTATAGATTTATAATATATTAAACTCAACAATGAAAAATATTAAGCCATTCGGTCCATCAATTGGAAAAACAAAAATATCTAAAAGGTTTATAACTAAACTAAATGAAGAATTTGATAAAAAATCAAATTATAGAAAAATTGATTATAGTTCAAAATTAGCTAGTCAAATAAAAAATGAAGTAAAGATTTCAAATAATTTTATTAAAAAATATTTATTTAAAGAGCTAACAATAAATATCAAAAAATTTTTAGCAAATGAACAAATTAAAAATATAAAAGAAGTAAAAATACTTAATCTTTGGGTTGTTCGACAGTTTAGGGGTGAGTATAATCCTATCCATTATCATAATGGCGATTTGTCTGGAGTTGGATATTTAACTTTGCCAAAAAATATGACAACAAACAATTTAGTTAAAAATAAAAAACTTAAAACCAATGGAACAATTGACTTTATAAATGGACAAAAAGCGTTTCTTAGTAATAGTATTTATAATCTAATTCCAAAAATTGGAGACTTAATAATATTTCCAAACTATCTGATGCATACCGCATATCCATTTAACATAAATGGAGAAAGACGATCATTTTCTTTTAATGTAAAAATTATTTTTAAAAAATAAATGGATACTAATTTTTTTAAAAATATTAGAATTTTGGATGGTGGTATGGGGCAACAACTATTGGCCAAAGGATTAATTTCGAAAGGCACATTGTGGTCTGCCAGTGCTAATCTAGATAAAAAATTTCATGATCTGGTTGTTGACGTACACTTATCGTTTATAAATGCTGGATCTGAGGTGATACTTACCAATACCTTTTCGTCAAGAAGAATTAGATTAATACAAAATAAAGTTGATAAAAATTTTGTATATATAAACGAACAAGCTTGTTTATTATCAATTAAAGCAAAGGAAAAATCTGGGAAAGATGTTTTAATTGCTGGTAGCTTGCCATGTCAAAATGATACTTATGTAGAAGATCGAAGAGATAGTAAAGAATTAGAAAAGGCTTTTTATGAACAAGGTGAGGTTATTGCTCCATATGTAGATTTTTTTTATTTAGATGTTGTTTCAAGTGGAAGAGAAATAGACATAGCATCAAACGTTGCAGTCAAATTAAATAAACCTGTTCTCTTAGGTATCCATGTTAAAAAAAATAATTTACTCCCATCAAATGAAACTATCACTGAAGTCTTGAATAAATATAGAAGTAATAATTGGCTAGGAGTAATTACAGCATGTGTTTCTCCAAAAATTGCTGAGGAGTGTACCTTTGAAATTAAAAAGTTAGATATCCCATTTGGGTTTAAAGCCAACCTTTGGAAAGTAGAAGAACCAACTCCAGTTCAAACTTTTAATAAGGCTAAACCTGATGAAATAGGTACTAATCCGAATGTTACTCTTGGGAAAAGAGACAACAATTCAGCTAAAAAATTCTATGATTTTTCGAAAAGACTTGTTGAACAAGGGGCAACAATTCTAGGTGGATGTTGCGAAACAACACCAGAGGATATTAGAGAAATTGCTAAACTAAGATAGTTTTTTTCTATCAGCTCTTCGAACAAAATAAATACCTATACAAACTGCAGTCAAAGAAATTAAGACTTTAATTGTTATTAATTCTTTTAAGAATATGTATCCTAGAATTGTTCCAAAAATTGGTATTAAATAAGATACCTGGGATTGAAAAATCAAACCATTATCTTTTAGTATTTTAAACCTTAATAGCCATGCAATTCCTGTTGGAACAATGCCTAGATAAATTACAGAAATTAATGAGTCTGTTCTTGGCACTACCTGCCACGGTTGTTCAATAAATGATACCAACGGTATTAAAATAATTGTTGCCCAGATTAATATCGAACCTGTCACATTTTCATTTTTTTTCTTACTAATTTTTAAAGTTAATACACCACCAATAACATAGCATGTTGATCCCAACAAAATTAACAAAGCTGAGGTAAAATTATTTTGATCAATTAAAAGATTATCTGAAAATAAAAAAATTATTCCAGAAAAACCGATTAAAATTCCAAAAGTTTTAATTAAGTTAAATTTTTCATTTTTTGTATAAAAATGACCTAGTATGGTAGAACTCAGTGGTGTTGTTGACATTAAGATTGCAGCAAGATTACTTTGAACAGATTTTACTCCATAGGCAATTAGAAAGAATGGTGCAACCAAATTTATAAAACCAATCATAGCAAACAAATGCCAATCTTTAGAAAAAGCCTCAATTTTTATTTTTTTATAGTAGCAAAGAAGTATGACTGGAATTGCTCCAAAAAATACTCGTAGGAAAGCGATTGTAATTGGACCAAATGAATAAGTTGCTATTTTTATATTAAAAAATGCGGATGCCCATATTAAAGATAATATGGTTAATAAAGCATAATCAATTATTTTTGGTTGTCTCATTCAGTTAGATCATCTATTTTTGCACCAGTTAATCTTTTTAATTCAACATAGCTAATTTCAAAAACTGCATTAGGATGGCCTGCAGCCGCAAAAACTTTAGAAAATCTTCCTAAGTTTTCATCTATAAACATTTTAATTTTAACTAAATGACTGATGGGAGACACTCCTCCAATTGTATAACCAGTAATAAGTTTGACCTCATCTGGTTTTGCCATTGATACGTCTTTTTCACTCAATTTTTTTTTTAATTTATTTAGAGAACATCTTTTATCTCCAGATACCAAACAAAGACAAAATGTTTCGCCAGTTTTGAAAAGCAAGCTTTTAACAATAGCTCCTACATTGCAACCTAAAGCTGTAGCCGCATCATTTGCTGTTCTTGCTGTATCATCTAAAATTATAACTTTTAAATTTGGGTCAAATTCTTTAAGAATTTTTTCTGCTCTTTTAACTGGTTCTTTATTTAATATGAAGTTCACTTATATAAATTAATGATTAATAATATTGATTAAATACACTACTTATGTGAAAATTGCATAAGTGTTATTTATTAAATAAGCAATATTTAGATTAGTTTATTTGCTAATTAATGCTCTAATATTTATATAGGAGACATAATGAGTGCAGCAAATGTATTAAAATTTATCAAGGAAAAAGAGGCAGAATTTGTAGATTTAAGATTTACAGATCCGAGAGGAAAGCTTCAACATTTAACTATGGATGTAACAGTTGTGGATGAAGGCATGTTAAATGAAGGTGTTTTTTTTGATGGATCATCTATCGCTGGTTGGAAAGCAATCAACGAGTCTGACATGATTTTAAAACCAGATACATCAAGAATGTTTATGGATCCTTTTACATCGCATAATACTGTTGTGATATTTTGTGATATTTTAGATGCTGTTAAAAAAACTCCTTATGAAAGAGATCCACGCGGTGTAGCAAAAAAAGCTGAGGCTTATTTGAAAGAGTCTGGCATTGGAGATAAGGCTTTTTTTGGACCAGAACCCGAATTTTTTGTTTTTGATGATGTTAAAATTAAAAATGATATGAATGATTGTGGCTTTGTAATCGATAGTAAGGAAGGCCCGTATAATTCAGGTAAAGAATATGAAAATGGAAACATGGGTCATAGACCAGGTATCAAAGGAGGTTACTTTCCTGTACCACCTGTAGATAGTGAGCAGGACATGAGGGGAGAATATCTTAAAAATTTAAAAGAAGTGGGTATTAAAGTTGAAAAACATCATCATGAAGTGGCACCTAGCCAACATGAACTTGGAATGTATTTTGGAACTTTAGTAGACCAAGCTGATAATGTTCAATTATATAAATATGTAGTACAAATGGTTACGCACTCATTTGGTAAAACAGCTACTTTTATGCCAAAGCCTGTTGCTGGAGATAACGGCTCTGGAATGCATACACACCAATCAATTTGGAAAGGTGATACGCCCGTATTTTCTGGAGATGGTTACGCTGGATTATCAGAAACTGCACTGCACTATATCGGTGGTATATTAAAACATGCAAAAGCAATAAATGCTTTTGCTAATGCAACTACAAACAGTTATAAAAGATTAATTCCAGGATTTGAGGCACCTGTTCTTCTTGCTTATTCTGCAAGAAATAGATCAGCTTCTTGTCGTATACCAATTACATTAAGTAAAAAAGGTGCAAGATGTGAAATTCGTTTCCCAGATGCTTCTGGTAATCCATATTTAACATTTGCAGCAATGCTTATGGCCGGAATTGATGGGATTAAAAATAAAATTCATCCAGGTGAATCTTTTGATAAAGATTTATACGAGTTACCACCAGAAGAGGTAAAATCTATCCCTACAGTTTGTGGCTCATTAAGAGAAGCAATGGAAAATTTAGATAAAGACAGAGAATTTTTAACACAAGGTGGTGTATTTACTGATGATCAAATTGATGCCTATATTGCTTTGAAATTTGAGGAAATACACAAGTTTGAACATGCACCTCATCCTGTAGAGTTTGAGATGTACTATAGCTGCTAGCAGATTTAATTACTGTTTTGTTGTAGCTATACTATTCTTGTTCATACCTTTTTTTAGAACGTAATTCTGTGTGCCATTAGCACCAGTATCCACTTCTTTTCTAAGATCTTTAAAAAATGATTTCTCTTTTAAAGAATTTTTTAAGTTTTTAACAAGATTTTTAAATTCAAATGTATTCATCATTAAGCCTTATCTTAGATATGCAAAAATTGCAAATCTGATATGCTCAAAATGGGATTGTTGACCTATGATGTTTTAAAAGACTCACCGCAGCCACAACGCTCGGTTTCATTAGGATTATTAAAAACAAAAGTTGAGGATAACTCCTCTTTCTTATAATCCATTTCAGTTCCTAAAAGATACATAACAGCAGCAGAGTCTACGAATACCTTTACACCTTTATCTTCAATTATTTCGTCATTTGGATTAACTTCTTTTGTATATTCCATAACATAAGACATCCCTGCACAACCACCAGATTTAACTGATATTCTTACTCCAATAGAATCTTTTTCTGCATTAGCCATTATCTCTTTAATTCTAGATGCAGCGTTATCACTTAATTTAATTATTTGAGACATTACAAATTCAATTCCAATTTGGCTGCCTCTGACATCATGTCTTTGGTCCATGGTGGATCCCATACTAATTCTAAATCAACCTCTTCAATCCCCTCTACTTGCATTGCCCCTTCTTTAACTTCTTTCGGTAAACTTTCTGCAACAGGGCAATTTGGTGTTGTCAAAGTCATTTTAATTTTGGCAGATTTATCATTTTCAACTTTTATATCATAAATTAAACCTAATTCATAAATATTAACAGGTAACTCCGGATCATAAATTTTTCTTATTTCCTCTATGATTAATTCTTTCTTAGACATAATTAATTCTCTGTTTTTACTTCTTCTTTTTTATCCTCAAATGCTGAAACCAACGTATGCCATGAAAGTGTAGCACACTTCACTCTCATTGGATATTGTTTAACACCTGATAAACACATTAATTTAGTTTTTTCATCATCTAGTAAATATTCTGATTTTAATTCTGGATTTTCCTTAATCATTCCTAAAAAATCTTCAACAATTTCTTTAGCTTCGTTTTCATTTTTACCTTTAATTAAATCTGTCATAATTGAAGCTGAAGCCATTGAGATAGCACATCCACTTCCTTCAAATGAAATATCTTCCACTATTTTTTGACCATTTAATTTTAAATAAACATGAACATTGTCTCCACATAAAGGATTGTTACCTTTTGCATCTTTATTAAAGTCGTCTGTCTTACCAAGATTTCTTGGATTTTTACCATGCTCCAAAATAATTTCTTGATATAATTCTTTTAAATTCATTTTAAGTTAAATATTTTTTTGCAGTTATTAATTGAGTCATTTAATTTATCTAGATCATCTTTCGTATTATAAATTCCAACAGAGGCTCTTGCACTTGCAGGTATATTTAATTTATCATGTAAAATTTGACAACAGTGATGTCCTGCTCTTATTGCTACTCCATCTTCATCTAGAATAGTTGCGATATCATGTGGATGAACTCCTTTTAAAGTAAAAGATAAAACTCCACCTTTATTTTTAGGGCTACCAATCAATTTAACAGAGTTATTTTTTTTTAATAATTCTTGCCCATATTCAACTAAATCAGCTTCGTGTTTCATAATATTTTCTATACCAATGTTTTCCATAAACTTAATTGACTCATCAAAGGCAATGACTTGAGCTGTCGCCATTGTTCCTGCTTCATATTTATTTGGTAATTCACCGTAAGAAATACTATCTTTTTTAACTTCACTGATCATTCCTCCACCACCTTGATAAGGAGGTAATTCCTCTAGCCATTTTTTTTTACCGTATAAAACACCAAGTCCTGTTGGTCCGTACATTTTGTGACATGATATTGCATAAAAATCACAATCGAGATCTTGCATATCTAGTTTAAGATGTGGCGCGCCCTGGCAACCATCAATCACAACAAGTATACCTTTTGAATGTGCTAGATCAGTTATTTCTTTAACAGGTAGTATTGCACCTGTAACATTTGATAAATGTGTAATTGCTATCACCTTAGTTTTAGGTGTTATTTTTTTTTCAATTTCCTCTAAAGTAACTTCACCATCTTCATTCATTTCTGCAAAATTAATTTTGATATTTTTTGATTTTCTTAAAAAATGCCATGGAACATAATTTGAATGATGTTCAAGTTCAGTGATTAAAATTTCATCACCTTCGTTTAAATAATTTTGTCCCAAGATATTTGCAACTAGATTTAATGCTTCAGTTGCACCTTTTGTAAAAACTATTTCATTTTTATCTTTAGCTTTAATATATTTTTGAACAGAAGATCTTGTATTTTCGTACAAATTAGTAGCTGCAACTGCAAGATAGTGAACACTTCTTCCAACATTTGAAAACTGTTTAGTATAAAATTCATTAATTCTATCTGCAACAACTTTAGGTTTTTGTGAAGAGTTTGCACTATCAAGGTAAACTAGATCATTATTCTGAATTTTTTCGTCAAATATTGGAAATTCTTTTTTTATATTTTCTATTTTCATTCTTTTATTCCAATCATATTTTTAATTAAATTTCTGATTTCTGAGTCTGTAATTTTTTCTACTACATCAAGTAAAAAACCATTAATTAAAAGTTCCCTTGCTTGATTGTAATTTAGTCCTCTAGACATTAGATAAAATATAGAGTCTTCGTTAAGACTTCCTGAGGCTGAACCATGTGAACATTTTACATCATCTGCATAAATTTCTAATTCAGGCTTAGCATTAAATTCTGACTCTTTATTTAGTAATATTGCTTTACTAAGCTGGTATCCATCTGTTTTTTGTGCATCAGAATTTACAAATATTTTTCCTTGATATACTGCTTTAGAACTATTTTCTAAAACACTTTTAATTAATTGAAAGCTTTTCGTATTCTCTGTTAAATGATTTATAATTGTTCTTATTTCGTGATGTTTGTTATTATTTAGAGAAAAAATTCCATTGACAAAAGCCGATGAATGTTCGCCTTTTAAATTGCAATTAATTTCACTTTTAAAAAAATTTGATCCTGATGATAAAATAAATGTCTCTGAAATAGTATTTTTATTTTGTTCAATATTATTAAAAGAATATTTAATATTTTTATTTTCTAATTTATCTACTTTATAATTTTTAAGAATTGCATTTTCTTTTAAATTAAAGTTATAAAAAATATTTAAAAAATTTTTTTCTGATGTATCATTAAATAAGTCAATCAATCTTAAGCAACTGTCTTCTTGCAACTCAAAGTCCAATCTTAAGTTAATGTTTTTGGACCAAATTTTAGAGTTAGTTGTATGGTAAATAATAAGTGGTTTTAATAGCTGATAGCCCTTTTTAATGACTATTTTAAAGGATTTATTGGTAAGTGCATTATTTAAATCAGATAAAGAATTATTGTTATCAAATTTATTAATAGTTTCTGACTGATCAATTATTTCTATTTGTTCTTTTTTTTCATAATCAAAATCAATTTTTTCGATTCTACCATTTATAAATACTATTTTATTATGTTCTAATCCGTCTACGAATACAGAAGTATCAACTTTATTGGTAGATGTATAATCATTAAAAAAACTTAATTCACCGATATTTTTTTTAATTATCTGGTTAATATCTGAGAATTTCCAATCTTCTTCTTTTCTGTCAGGAAAGCCTTTATTTAAAAAGTTATCTAAAAAAAATTTTTTTATTTCAATATCTTTTTGAGATAAATTTAAATTTTTAATAGTATTGTCAAAATCTTTTTGCAGTTGTTCTTTCATCTAATTAAAATTTTCATATCCTTTTTTTTCTAATTCTAAAGCTAGGTCTGGACCGCCAGATTTAACAATTTTTCCATTCATTAAAACATGGACAAAGTCAGGTTTAATATAGTCAAGTAACCTTTGATAATGTGTAATTATTAAAAATGAGTTTTTTTTATTTCTTAAAGTATTAACTCCGTCTGCCACAATTCTTAAAGCATCTATGTCTAGCCCTGAGTCTGTTTCATCAAGAATTGAAAGTTTTGGTGATAACATTGACATTTGTAAAATTTCATTTTTCTTTTTTTCTCCTCCAGAAAAACCAACATTTAATTGTCTATTTAACTTTTCCTCATCAAATTTAAGTTCTTTAGATTTTTCTCTAACTAATTTAAGGAATTCTATCGCATCAAGCTCTTTTTCACCTCTTGCTTTTCTAACTGCGTTTAGTGAAGTTTTTAAAAATATATTTGTGTTTACTCCAGGAATCTCTAATGGATATTGAAAAGCTAAAAAAATACCTTTATGAGCTCTTTCCTCTGTTTCAAGTTCAAATAAATCTTTTTCCTCGAAAAGAACTTCTCCAGAAACCTCGTATCCTTTCTTTCCTGATAAAATATTAGATAAAGTACTTTTACCTGATCCATTTGGTCCCATAATAGCATGGACTTCTCCAGGATTAACATTTATTGAAAATCCTTTTAAAATTTCTTTATTATCTATTTTAGCATTTAATTTATTTATTTTTAACATTAGCCTACACTTCCTTCTAAGCTAATCCCTACTAACTTTTGTGCCTCTACAGCAAATTCCATTGGTAATTGTTGTAATACTTCCTTACAAAATCCATTCACAATTAAACCAACTGCCTCCTCCGCACTCAAACCTCTTTGTTGGCAGTAATGTAATTGTTCCTCACTTATTTTAGAAGTGGTTGCTTCGTGAGCTATGTTAGAATCTGAATTTTTATTTTTAATGTATGGAACTGTGTGTGCACCACATTTATTACCCATTAATAATGAGTCACATTGTGTATAATTATTTGAATTAGATGCCTTCGAGGATATATCAACTAGTCCTCTATAAGTCATATCTGAAAAACCAGCACTTATTCCTTTTGATATGATTTTGCTTTTTGTATTTTTACCTAAATGGATCATTTTAGTACCTGTATCAGCTTTTTGGTGATTATTCGTAATGGCAATTGAGTAAAATTCTCCAACAGAATTATCACCTCTCAAAATACAACTAGGATATTTCCATGTTATTGCAGATCCAGTTTCAACTTGTGTCCATGATATTTTAGAATTCTTTCCTTTACATAGACCTCTTTTAGTTACAAAGTTGTAAATACCACCCTTTCCATCTTTATCACCCGGATACCAGTTCTGAACTGTTGAGTATTTTATTTCAGCATCATCAAGAGCAACTAATTCGACATTTGCAGCATGCAATTGATTTTCATCTCTCATAGGAGCTGTACAACCTTCCAAGTAGCTAACATAACTTCCTTTGTCTGCAATAATTAAAGTTCTCTCAAACTGACCTGTATTAGATGCGTTTATTCTAAAATATGTTGAAAGTTCCATTGGACATCGAACACCTTCAGGTATGTAAACGAATGAGCCATCAGTAAAAACTGCTGAATTTAATGTTGCAAAAAAATGATCAGTTAATGGAATTACAGAACCTAAATATTTTTTGACTAACTCTGGGTGATTTTGAATTGCCTCTGAAATTGGACAAAAAATTATTCCTTGTTTTATTAACTCTTCTCTAAAAGTTGTTGCGACTGAAACTGAGTCAAAAACGGCATCAACAGCAATACCATTTAATCTTGCCTGCTCTTGAAGAGGGATACCTAACTTTTTATAAGTTTCTAAAAGCTTAGGGTCTAGTTCATCCAAACTTTTAGGTTTCTTATCCATACTTTTAGGTGCAGAATAATAATATAAATCTTGATAATCTATATTTGGATATTTTGGTTTTTGCCAATCTGGTTCTTTTAATTGTTTAAATCTTTCGTAAGCTTTTAGTCTAAACTCAAGCATCCATTGTGGTTCTTTTTTAACATTAGAAATAAATTTAATTACATCCTCATTTAGACCTTTGGGTGCTTTGATATTTTCTATATCGGTTGAAAAGCCGTATTTATAATCTTTTAACTTTTCAATTTCCTTTTGTCTATTTTCCATATTAATTAACTCGTTCTGAATTATTTTTTAACAAATCCTGTAAACTTTTTTTATCAAAAAAAGTATTAATATGAGTTTCTAATTCATCCCAAAGATTATGTGTTACACACTTAGTTGCCTTACCGTTACAGCCTTTTTTTGACTCTTTTTTACACTGAACAGTTTTTACTTTTTCATCAACTGCGTTTAAAATATTACTAAGTTTAATTTCAATTGGTTTTTTTGACAAAATATATCCACCTTGAGTTCCTCTTGTACTTTTCACAATTTGATTTTTTTTTAGTTTTGAAAAAATTTGCTCCAAATAATCTAGAGATATTCCCTGTCTTAACGAAATATCCCTTAAAGACACTGGATTAATAGTGTCAAACCTTGCAAGATCAACTAATGCCATAACGGCATATCTACCTTTAGATGTTAGTTTCATATTACCCTTTAAATTGTGAGCTTTTTATACATACCTGACTAAAATGGTCAAGTTTAGACTTAAAAAAAAAACTAACATTTTGTCGCTCAGTTGTGATAAACGTAAATTTTTTTTGAGAATAATAATCAATTGCGCTTATGGATAATAAGATTTTAGAAATATTCATTCCAGGTCCAGCAGGACGGCTTGAAGCTAAATATTTTAAAAGTAAAAAAAATACCTCGCCTATAGCTTTAATATTACAGCCTCATCCACAATATGGAGGGACAATGAATAACAAAGTTGTAGTAGATACATTCCATACATTTATGGATAATGATTTTTCAGTTTGTAGAGTAAACTTTAGAGGAGTTGGAAAAAGTGATGGAGAATTTGATAATGGTCAAGGAGAACTAGCAGATGCAGCTGCAGCACTTGATTGGTTAGAGAGAGAAAATTTTGACAACTCACAATGCTGGGTATCTGGTTTTTCTTTTGGATCACTTATAGCTATGCAACTATTAATGCGAAGACCTGAAATAAATAGATTTATAGCTATTTCCCCTCAACCTAACGTTTATGATTTTTCTTTTTTATCTCCATGTCCTACATCCGGAATGGTAGTTTATGGCAAAAAAGATGAATTGGTTCCAGTAGAGTATATTTCTGAATTAGATAAAAGACTGAGCGCACAGAAAGGTATAAAGGTTGAATTCAATACTATTGCTGATGCTAATCATTTTTTTTCAAAAAACGATAATGTATTAATTAAAACTCTAGACAAATACATTAAAAAAGAAACTGCACTTTATTAAAAATTTTCTACTATTTTACCTCCTGTTGTTGGCTCTTTACATCCTGTTGTAGCTGGAAATGAAATAGGTAAATTTAAAAAAGATCTAATAGCTAAATATCCAAATGCCTGTGACTCAATATGATCACCATTGAAACCATATTTATCTATGCTGTCTAAAACATAACTATTTTTATTATCTAGATTATCCTTGATATAACTAAGTAAGGCAATATTTTTCCTACCTCCTCCTGAAATTAAATATTTAATTTTATTATCAATAGCTGTATTTTCTATTCCTTTTGCTATTAGATAGCCTGTAAAGTTAGTTATTGTTGAGCAACCATTTTCAAATGAAAGACCTCTGGCAAAAGAGTTGTCAAAGTCTTTAACATCTAAAGACTTAGTGTAAGAGTCTATTTTAAAATTATCAATAATTTGGTTAGTAATTAATTGATCAATTTTACCAGCTTTTGAAATATTTCCATTTTCATCAAATTTTTTATTTGAATTTTTTCTAACCCAGTCATCTATCAAGCAATTTCCAGGACCTAAATCAAAAGCAGTAATATTTTCTTCAAAGTTACTCGACTTACTTTTAATATTCGTAAGATTTGTTATTCCTCCAATATTAATAAATCCTATTGGAAATCCTGTTTTGAATTTTTCATTAATAATATTCGATAAAAGATAGTGAAATATTGGGGTTAAAGGGGCTCCTTGTCCTCCGTTTTCTATATCTTTTTGTCGAAAATCATAAACTACCTTTTTTTTTAATAATTGAGATAACAGATTTCCATCTCCAAGTTGTTTTGTAATTTTTTTTTGTGGGTTATGAAATATTGTTTGGCCATGAAAACCAATTAAATCAATCTCATTCTTATATTCTAATAATATATGATTAATTTTTTCAGCGTGAAAAACAGTGATTTTTCTCTCTAAATTTAATAATTCATCTGAATTTTTTAACAAATCATTTTGATTTAATACTAAGTTTCTTAATCTAATCAATTCTGCTTGAAGATCCTCGTCATACTCAAAATACTCATCCAAAATGTTGTGAAATTCATATTGTCCATCTGACCGTATTATTGATATATCAACTCCATCCATTGAAGTTCCACTCATTAAACCAATTGATGTAAATAATTTCTGTTTCATTGATATTCTTTTTGTTAAAAATTTGTATATTGTAACTATAGTCTTATGAATAAATTTTTAAAAGAATTTAAAGAGCGTGGATATTTTTACCAATGTACTAGTGAGGTTGAATTATCAAATTTACTTAATAAGGAAAAAATAAAGGCTTATATAGGTTTTGATTGTACTGCAGAAAGTTTGCATGTTGGTAGCTTACTACAAATAATGTGCTTAAGACTGCTCCAAAAAAATGGACATCGCCCAATAGTTTTATTAGGAGGTGGAACTACAAGAATTGGTGATCCATCAGGAAAGGATAAAACTAGAAAAATTTTAAGTGAAGAAGAAATCGAGAAAAATATTAAAAATATTAAAAATATTCTTATAAAATTTTTGGATAATGATGATCCGACCATAAAACCAATATTTGTAAATAATTTCACTTGGTTAAAAAATTTGAACTATATATCTTTCCTCAGGGATATTGGAAGGCACTTTACAATTAACAGAATGTTAACTTTTGATAGTGTAAAATTAAGATTAGATAGAGAGCAATCATTAAGTTATATGGAATTTAATTATATGATTTTGCAAGCTTATGATTTCTTGGAATTAAATAAAAAAGAAAATTGTGTTTTACAAATTGGTGGTTCTGATCAATGGGGAAACATTGTAAATGGTGTTGAGCTAATAAAAAGATATACTGATAACCATACTTTTGGATTAACAACCCCATTAATTACTTTGGCTAATGGTGAAAAAATGGGTAAAACAGAAAATGGTGCTGTATGGTTAGATGAAAACTTTTTATCAGCTTATGATTATTGGCAATTCTGGAGAAATATTGATGATAGAGATGTAGTCAAATTTTTAAAAATGTTTACAGACCTTAGTATCACTGAGATTGAGAAATTAAAAAAAAAAAATATAAATGATTTAAAAATATTGCTTGCAAATAAAACTACCTCTTTGCTTCATGGCGAAAAGGCAGCTAAGAACTCGGAACAGGCTGCTAAAGAGGCATTTTCAGGGAATTCACTTAGTTCAAATTTACCTTCTGTAACTATTTCATCAGAAAATATCGATAAAAAAATTAATGTTTTAGATCTTATATTACTATCTAAATTAGAAAATTCTAAAAGTGAGATTAGAAGACTTATAAAAGGAAATGCAATAAAAATTAATGATAATACTATAAATGACGAAAAATTTATTATAGATCAAAATCTTTTTAAAGAAAATTACCTCAAGTTATCTATAGGAAAAAAAAGACACATTAAAATTGACCTAAATTAATTTTTTTTAATTTTTTCTATGGTACGAGTTATAAACCTTGGGGTTAATGTCTTGATTGGATTTACAGTAGTTTCTAACTTTTTTGGTGGCCCTTTAATTTTAAAACTTACTCCAAAAACTCCTTCTCCTGTTTTGTCTCCAACCAAAATTTTCCCAAGGACTGGTATTGAGCTTATTGTTTTATTAATAGTGGATGCTGGGACAAGTGTTCCTCTAAGGCTAATAAGTTTATCATCCTCTACATATCCACTCATTAATACTGAAATTGCAGGACCAATTGCATAAATCTCATCAATTGTCATTAGATCTCCCTGATTTTTAAAATTCATTTCGAATTCGTCAAATCTAATTCCCTCTCCTGACAAAATATCTGCAATACCTTGCAGAGAAGCAAGGGTAAGGATTTTTGTTAAAACTGGTAATTCTTTCAGTTTAAAGTCATAAATATTAAGTTTAGATTTAGAAATATTATTTTTTTTTGATGAATAGAAATCTAGATATCCTTCGTCAAATCCTTTAATAAATTTATATCGTTCGACCAAAGGTTTTGCTTTTGAAGAGTATAGTGTGGTTATTATATTATTTTCTTCATCGCTATTAATTGAAAATGATATATTTTTTTTATCATCAAAAACTGCAGATAAATTAGCACCAACAACACTATTTTCTTTAATAAATAAATTTCCTTTTAAATCTGAAATATAATTTATTTCATCTAAAGTAACTTCATCTAAATTTATACTTAAAGTAATATTATTTTTAAAAAAATTTTTTCTTTTTTTGTCATTACCTTTTAGAAGGTTTGTAATTAAAGTATTTGCATTTAAACTCAAACCAGCAAGATCATAATCGTTTTTTTTTATTTTTTTAATAGAATATTTATTTAATTTATTCTCAGTGTCTAAATAATCAAGCTCAATTTGATCAACATTAATAATTGAATTATACTTATTTAAGATAAGGTTACTTACTTCAATTTTATGTTTGTCTTCTGATATAGTCAGATTATTTAAAGAAAGATTTTTATCGTGTTCGTAATGGCCATCAATTTTTAATTGGGTATTAATTTTATTATTTTTTTTGAAATTAAAAAAATTTAATTCAAAATCGGTTTTGTCTAAATTCAAATCTAAATCAAAATTAATTTTTTTATTTTTTGTTGACATATAATATTTTATACTTTCAAATTCATTATCAACTTTTATTTTACCCTCACCTGATAAAGACAATTTTTTGTTATTATATTTAATGTTTAATTTTTGGTTTTTAAAATTAATATTCTCATTAGCAGATGGGAAAAAAGCATCAATAAAATCTTGTTTTTTTAAACTAATAGCATCTAAAGTTAAATTTGATTGAATATTAAAACTTTGATCATTATTTTTGAGAATATAATCAATTTTATTAAAATTTTCTTCTAATTTTATTTCTCCTTCACCAATAATTGATAATAAATTTTTACTATAGTCTAATTTTAACTTATGATTTTTTAAAACAATTTCCTCATTTATTTTTGAGAAGAAGTCTGAGATATTACTTTCACTCTTATATTTAAGCTGATCTAAATCAATATTAGACTTTAGAAATATATTTTTTAATTTAAAATTTTTATTAACCTCAAAACTAAAACTACTAACTGAACTAAAAATTGTGTTATCAAAATTTAAATTTTTTAAATTTAATTTTAATATTTTTAAAAAATTTTTTGATAAAGCGGCATCTTTATTTTTGATATTTCCATCAATATAAAAAATATCTTCTTTTTGCCTAACGTTTACATTGTCAGAAAAAAAATCTATTTTATTTGTCGCAAATTTTATTTCTTGAAATTTAAATTCTTGTTTCTTTAGATTGAATATGAAATTAATTTTTTCGTAAATATAATTATTTAATAATTGAATTTTTCCGTCTTTTATGATGCCGTTTATTTCATAATCATCTTTAATTTTCCCATTTTCATCATAATTAATTTTTAAATCAAATATTACGTGACCTTTTTTAATAATTTTTTCTAAAATAAATAATTCTGGACCTTTGTAAGCTGCCCTAGCAAATTTAATTAAATCGCCTAGTGGCAATGATTTTGATGCTATTTCAAAATTTGATGAAACAAATCTTTTCTTGATTATTGACGCTAGAGAAACTTGGGTGCTTATATATTCTAATTCAAGCGGTTTATTATAATAATAAACAGTAGCACCAACAGTTTTAGCATTAAATTTTAATCTGAGGGGATCTAATTTAATTTTTATTTTTTTTAGATTTAATTGTAAATTTTTATTACTCTCGTCAACTTTATTTTTTATCTGTTCATTTAAACTTTCTGTTTCAATTCCAATTGTACTTAAATAAATTATTGGTAAAAATAATAAAATTATTATTACTACAAAAAATTTTAATAAAAATTTTCTCATTTAATTTTATATAGTGATTGTTCTAAAAATTCGTCCAGATCACCATCTAAAATTTTATCTGGATTAGTGCTTTCAAAATTTGTTCGATTATCTTTAACTAATCTGTAAGGTTGTAGCACATAAGATCTTATTTGGTGGCCCCATCCAATTTCGGATTTAGAATTTTCGGTATTTTGATTTTTTTCCTCTCTTTTCTTAATTTCATAATCATACAATCTGGCTTTCAACATATTCATACATGTCTCTTTATTTTTATGTTGAGACCTCTCGTTTTGA
The DNA here is from genome assembly GCA_902536575.1 of uncultured Pelagibacteraceae bacterium. Lineage (GTDB taxonomy): Bacteria > Pseudomonadota > Alphaproteobacteria > Pelagibacterales > Pelagibacteraceae > Pelagibacter. Next base: position 33,394 of record CACAYA010000003.1, read on the forward strand.
CATTGTACAACAATTTTGGAAGGTAAATGTGTAATTCTTACTGCACTATCAGTGGTATTAACATGTTGCCCACCTGCTCCACTTGATCTATAAGTATCTACTCTTAATTCTTTTTCTGAAATTTCTATATTAATATTTTCGTCAACAACTGGATATATCCAAATACTTGCAAAACTTGTATGCCTTCTTGCACCTGAGTCGAATGGAGATATTCTAACCAAACGGTGAATACCAGACTCTTTTTTAAGCCAACCAAAAACATAATCTCCTTCTATCTTTATTGTTGCTGACTTAATTCCAGCCTCATCTCCCCTATGTTCGCTTATTAAACTAGATTTAAAATTTTTTTTATCAGACCATTTTAAATACATTCGTCTCAGCATATCAGCCCAATCTTGACTCTCGGTACCTCCAGCACCTGCATGAATCTCAATATAGCAATCTAACGGATCAGCTTCACTTGACAAAAAACATTTTATTTCACTTGTTTTTATTTCCAACCTTAGTTGTTTGATATTTTGTATAATTTCTCCTTGAACGTCTGAATTATTTTCCTCCAAAGCTAATTGATTTAAATCTTCAAAATCATTTAGTTTTTCAACTGATGAATTTAAAGAATTTATTAAATCCTCAAAAAATTTTTTTTCCTTAACTACTTTTTGGGAATTACTTTTATCTTGCCAGAAATTGACTTCTAGCATTTTTGCATTTAGAGACTGAAGTTTTGAATAAATATTATTATTTTCAAAGATACTCCTTAATTCTTTGATTAATTTTATCTATTTCTTCTTTATAATTTTGAAAATTATTATTCATTAATAAAACTTTAGTATATTATTTCTATCTAATCTATCAGTATTTGAGTAAAGAACTTTTCCATCAACCACATTTTTTTTTTTAAAAACCTCTATGATAGTATTTTTTGAGGAAAATTTAGCTTTTTGCCCTGTTTTAGGATCCACTACCATCATAATTGTATTTTCAGCTGCCTTAAATGGTCTGGCATCTGATTTTTTTACAGCTTGTTTAATAAAATCTTTAAAAATTGGTAGTGCAGTTTTTGAACCAGTTTCATATTTTCCAAGAGGTGAGGGGTTATCTGAACCCACATAAACCCCAACTAATAAGTTTGAGGTAAATCCAATAAACCAAGTGTCCGAGTTTTTGTTTGTCGTTCCAGTTTTGCCAGCAATATTTAAGTTTAAATCTCTAAGTTTTTTTCCTGTACCTCTTTGAACAACACCTTCAAGGATTGAAGTCATTTGGTATGCAGTTTCAGGTGAAAAAATTTGATTGTAATTATTTTTTATTTTTGGATAATCGTTACTCAAGTAAGAAATTTGTTCACAATCTATACACTGCCTCAAGTTATTATTGTATATAGTATTACCTTCACTATCTTGAATTCTATCAATTAATATTGGCTCAACAAGTTTTCCACCATTTATGAAAGCTGAATAAGCTGACGTTAAATTTATAAGTGTAGTCTCAGCAGAGCCTAATGATATAGACAATAATTCCTCTGGATTTTCATAAATTTTGAGATCTTTTGAAAAATTTACAATTCTTTCTATGCCAAGGTTCTGAGCAATTCGTACAGTCATTAAATTTCTAGATTTTTCCAATCCAGTTCGAAGTGTAGATGGACCATAAAATTTTTTTCCATAATTTTCAGGTTTCCACATCTTTAAATCATCACCTTGATCCAAAACTAAAGGTGCGTCTAACACTAACGATGTTGGAGTATAATTATTTTCTAATGCCAATGCATAAACAAATGGTTTAAAAGCAGATCCTGGCTGTCTATTTGCTTGGGTTGCTCTATTAAATTCACTTTTTTTAAAACTAAATCCACCGCTAAGTGCCAAAATCCTACCAGTATAAGGATCCATAACAACAATTCCTCCATTAATTTTAGGTAATTGTTTTAAACTAAATTTTTTATCACTTATTTTTTTTACATATATAATATTTCCTGGTTGTAATAAATTATTAAAATCTTTTTTGGTCCAAGAAATATCTTTGTACTCAATAATACCTTGAATTTTATCCTCAGTCTCAATTTCTGCTGAAAATTTATTTATTTTTTTTACTATTGCTAGTGACCAATCAATTGATTTTTCTAACTCAAACTTTTTTAAATCTAAATTCCATTTATTATTATAAATCTTGCTTGTTAATGGTCCTCTCCAACCTTTTCTTTGATCATATGAAATTAATCCATTTCTCAAAGATTTTGTAGCAATTTTTTGAAACTCTAAATTGATAGGTGTATTTATATTGAAACCTTGTTTATATACTTTATCATAAGTAAAGTTTTCGATTACTTTTTTTCTTACATCCTCAATAAAATATTGTGCATCTTCTAAGTAAATTTTCTTATTTTTGCTTAATATAATTTCTTTAGTTTTTAAATTTTCATACCACTCAGAAGTTATATAATTATTATCTAATAAATTTTTTAAAACTAAATTTCTTCTAAATTTTGCAACTTCAATATCTCTATATGGATTGTACCTACTTGGAGCCTTAGGTAATGCGGCTAATAATGCAGCTTCCGAATAATTTATATCCCTTATTGATTTGTCAAAATATTCTAAGCTAGCAGCAGCTATTCCATAAGCTCCACTTCCTAAGTATATTTGATTTAGATATAATTCTAAAATTCTTTCTTTAGAAAGTGCTCTCTCTATCCTAAAAGCCAAAATTGCTTCTTTAATTTTTCTATTAATACTTACCTCATTTGTTAACAAAAAATTTTTAGCAACTTGTTGGGTTATTGTTGAGGCACCCTCTAATCGCTTAGAGGAAATAATATTAGATATATTATTAACTAATGCTCTTAATATCCCTTTAGCATCTACACCTGGATGTGAAAAAAAATTTTTATCCTCTGCAGATAAAAATGCATTTATTACATTTTTGGGGATTGAGCCGTAAGGCACAAAAACTCTTTTTTCCTTAGAAAAATCTGCAACAAGCTCTCCTTCTCCTGAATAAACCTTACTTGAAACAGATGGTTTGTAATTTTTTAAAAATTTGTAGTCTGGAATATCATTTGAATAAGTCCACAAAACACCAACTATCAAAACACTAGCTAAAAGAACTATAGATATAGAAATAAGAAGAATATTTTTTAAAAAATTATGCATTTTAATTCCATTATATCTTGGAATTTGTTAAAGATAAGGCACATGAATTAAACAAAATTTATTTAAACTTAGAAAATTTAATGAAATCAACAATTATATTATTATGGAAAAAAATTTATATATTGATGCTTCGCATCCAAATGAAACTAGAGTTGTTCTTAAATCTGACGAAAATATTGAAGATTACGAATACGAAGGTTTAAAAAATAACCTAATAAAAAATAATATTTATTTAGGAAAAGTAAGTAGAATTGAGCCATCACTTCAGGCAGCTTTTATTGACTTTGGAAGAGATAGACATGGCTTTCTGTCTTTTAATGACATCCAATCAGATTATTATCAAATACCAAAGGCTGATTTAGATAAAATTAAAGAAGAAGAAGAGAAGGCTAGAGAAGAACTTTCAAAACAAGTTGAGGCTAAAGAGGAAGAAAATATTGCAGAAGGAAAATTAGAGATAGATGATCCTATTGAAAAAGAAATAGAAAGTCAGGCAGAAAATAAAGAAATCATAGACGAAAAGAATAATACTGAAGATGGAAAAGAAAAAAAGAAAGAAAATAAGTTTAGGTTTAAAAGATATAAAATTCAGGAAGTTATAAAACCAAATCAGGTTATACTTGTTCAAGTTATCAAAGATGAAAGAGGTCAAAAAGGAGCTGCTCTCAGTACTTTCATCTCAATTGCTGGAAAATATATAGTATTAATGCCGAATACACCAAAAGGAGGAGGTATTTCAAGAAAAATTTTTAATCCCACTGATAGAAAAAAAATAAGAACAATTTTAAATGAAATCGAAATTCCAAAAGAAATGGGATTAATTGTTAGAACAGCGGGTAGTAATAAAACTAAAAATGAAATTAATAATGATTTAACAACTCTTATAAAAACCTGGAGTCAAATTAAAGATAATGCAATTAATTCTATTGCTCCATCACTTATTTATCAAGAGAGTGAAATTATTAAAAGAACATTGAGAGACATGTTTGATGATAATACTCAAAATATTATTGTAGAAGGTACAGATGGTTATAAAAAAGCACAGTCTTTTATGAAATCAATGATGCCATCAAAAGTTAAAAAAGTAAAAAAATATAGAGGCAAAGTACCGTTGTTCATTGAGGAAAATATTGAGCAAAAATTAAATCAAATCTTTGACTCTGAAATTAAACTTAAATCAGGAGGTTATTTAGTTATTAATCCCACTGAAGCATTAGTATCCATAGATATAAACTCGGGAAGCTCCATAAAAGGCAAAAATGTTGAAAGCACAGCGTTAGACACAAACATCGAAGCAGCAGAGGAAATTGCAAGACAAATTAAAATTAGAGATTTATCTGGTTTAATTATAATAGATTTTATCGACATGCTAAGTTATGGAAACAGACGATTAGTTGAAAGAAAACTAAAAGAAAAATGCAGGTCAGATAGAGCTAGAATACAAATAGGCAGAATAAGTAACTTTGGTCTTCTAGAGATGTCTAGACAAAGATTAAGAGAAAGTGCCATTAAATGGAAAATTACTTTAACAGACGAGTCATTTGCACAGAAACTGCTTAAAATTGTCGAATTAAAAGCAGTTTTAAATAAAGCAAAATTTGTAGAGCTAAAAGTTTGTAAAAAAATTTCTGATTTTTTAAAAGAAAACTTTGTTAATGATTTAACTTATTTTGAAAAAAAAAATAAGATGACAATAGATATAGTCAGTGACAATTCATTAATTATTCCTGAATATATAATAAATGTTCAAAACAAGTCTAAAAAAACTATAGAATTGGTAGAGTATTATGAAAAACTAAAAAATTTAGAACTTCACAATAAAGAGGATAAAATAATCAAAGATAAAGAAAAAAAAACTTTTAAAAAAACTTATAAAAAAAAAAGATTTTATAAAAAATCTAAATAATTCCTTCAATCGGAGATGAGGGATTTCCCATTAATGTTTTGGATATTCTACCAGAGTTGTAAGATTGTCTGCCAGCTAAAACTGCATTTTTAAAAGCTAACGCCATTTCAAATGGTTTTTTTGCTTTTGCTATTGCTGTATTTACTAAAACACCATCACAGCCTAGCTCCATTGCAATCGTTGCATCTGACGCTTGACCCAAGCCAGCATCGATAATAACAGGAAGCTTAGTTTGCTTTCGAATAATTTGAATGTTAATTTTATTTAATATTCCTAATCCAGAGCCAATCGGTGCTGCCAAAGGCATAATTGCATCTGCTCCTGAATTTTCTAATCGTTTTGCCATTAAAGGATCATCATTACAATAAACCATAACCTTAAACCCCTCCTTGGCAAGGACTTCCGTTGTTTTTAAAGTTTCAATCATGTCAGGAAATAAATTTGTTTTGTCACCTAAAACCTCTAGCTTGATTAGCTTCCATCCTCCAATTTCTCTTGCCAGTCTTAGGGTTCTTAAAGCATCTTTTGAGTTGAAACAGCCTGCTGTATTTGGGAGATACGTAATTTTTTTTGGATCAATGTAATCCATTAGAAGTGGTTTGTTTTTATTTGAAATATTCACACGTCTCACAGCAACTGTAACAATTTCTGCACCAGAAAATTTTATTGCCTTTGCACATTCTGACATGCTTTTATATTTTCCAGTTCCAACTATTAATCTTGAATCAAATTTTTTTTTTGCGATTATTAACTTGTCTTTTTTCAAACTATCCTCCTCCAATAAAATGAACTATTTCAATTTTATCATCTTTTTTTAAATTTATATTTCTAGTTTTTTTTTTATCAATAATTTCTTGATTTAATTCAATTGCAACTTTATTTAATGGAATATTAAGATTTTTTAGAAGATCAGACAATTTAGAGTTATTCAAAACTGTTTTAATTTTACCATTTACTTTTATTTTTATTTTTTTCATCGTATATAAGTGCTGAATGACTAATAAAATAATTATTATTAATGGACCAAATCTTAATCTATTAGGTGAAAGAGAACAATCACAATATGGATCAGATACATTTGAAGAATTAAAAGAAAAATGCTTAACAAAATCAAAGGAAATTGGTTTAGAGGTAAACTTTACTCAATCAAATTTGGAAGGTGAAATTGTAAATATTATTCAAGAAGCTAGAAAAGAATACAAAGGAATGATAATTAATGCAGCAGGGTTTACACATACTTCGGTAGCAATTAGAGATGCTATTAGTCTGTTTAAAAAACCAATAATCGAATTACATATATCTAATATTTATAAAAGAGAGGAGTTTAGACACAAATCTTTAATAAGTGACATAGCAACTGGTGGTATTTTTGGTTTAGGTACTGAAGGTTATATTTTAGCCATAATTTCTATACAAAAGATCATAGAGAATGAAAATTGATAAAAAAATTATTAAAGAATTAAACGAATATTTAGAAGAGTTTAATCTTACTGAAATAGAAATCGCTGAGAAAGATACCAAAATAAAGGTATCTAAAAATATAGGAACTAACATTAATCAGCCTTCAGTTGTTGCAAATAATTTACCAACTGAAAAAGATATTACAGAAAATAATCAAAGTATTAAAAATGGTATTGAGGTTTCATCTCCAATAATTGGAACTGCATACCATGCTCCTGAGCCAGGTGCAAAGAAATTTATTGAAGTGGGTAAAAAAATTAAAAAAGGTGACACAATAATGATAGTTGAAGCTATGAAGACTATGAATCATGTGCCCTCCTCATCTGATGGGATTGTTAAAGAAATATGTGTCGAGGACGGCCAACCAGTTGAGTTTGGTCAAACTCTTATAGTTTTAGAATAAATAATGTTTAAAAAAATTTTAATTGCTAACCGTGGGGAAATTGCGGTTAGAATTATTAGAGCCTGTAAAGAATGGGGTATATCAACTGTCGCTGTCCATTCTGATGTTGATCGAGATAGTATGCATGTTAGACTTGCTGATGAGAGTGTTTGTATTGGCTCCCACCAACCAGAAAATAGTTATTTAAATATTCCTGCATTAATGTCTGCTATAGAACTAACTAGTGCTGAAGCTGTTCATCCTGGTTATGGTTTTCTTTCAGAGAATTCAAATTTTGCGAAAATATTAGAGGAAAATAAAATTAAATTTATTGGAGCGTCTTCCAAATTAATAGCGATGATGGGAGATAAAATTCAAGCAAAAAAAGTAGCAAAAGAAAATGGATTGCCAGTTATAGAAGGTTCTGAGGGTGGTGTAAAAGATATAGCTCAAGCTAAGGAACTTTGTAAAAAAATTGGTTTTCCTGTTTTAATTAAAGCCTCAGGTGGCGGTGGAGGAAAAGGTATGAAAATAGTTTATAAAGAAGAGGAATTTGAAACATTATTCTCTACTGCTAAATCAGAGGCACAAAAATATTTTGGCAATGACGAAGTTTACATTGAAAAATTTTTTCAAAATCCTAGGCATATTGAGGTACAGATTTTAGCTGGCAAAAACCGAGTTGTGCATCTTCATGAAAGAGATTGTTCAGTCCAAAGGAGACATCAAAAACTTATTGAGGAGACACCTAGTCCAGTTTTAAACAACGAAGTTAGAAAAGATCTTTTTGAAAAAACAGTGAATATGGTTGAAAAAATTGGTTATATGGGTGCAGGGACAGTCGAATTTATATATGAAGATGGTAAATTCTATTTTCTTGAGATGAATACTAGGGTTCAAGTAGAACACCCAGTAACAGAAATGGTTACAGGGATTGATATTATCAAAGAGCAAATTTGGATTGCGTTTTCAGATGAGACAGCATTGGAGCAAAGCGATATTAATCCAAGAGGCCATGCAATAGAGTGTAGAATTAATGCTGAAGATGCAAGTAAAAACTTCCAGCCTTCTCCAGGGACTATTGGGATGTGTCATCAACCTTCTGGTTTTAGAACAAGAGTAGACGGAGCTATATACCAAGGCTATAAGGTAACTCCTTATTACGACAGTATGATTTGTAAGTTAATTTGTCATGGTCGAAATAGATTAGAAGCAATTCAAAGAATGAATAGATCTTTGGATGAATTTGTAATTGAAGGAATAACAACAACTATTCCTTTACATAAAAAACTATTAAATCATAAAAAATTTATCGAATCTGACTTCAATGTAGGATGGATAGATAAAGAAAAAATTATTTAATAACAGTTTACAAGCCAAATATCATAAACTGGATGATCAAAAGGAGTTATTGATGGGCTTGAGGAAAACATCCATCCGTTAAAAACGAAAACTTCATCATTATTAGAATTATTAAGATCAATAACTTGCATATAAGCAGTAATTTCAGGGTTATCATCAAATTCTGAATTTTTACATTTTAGACTTTTTATTGACAAGTCTTTAAATGGCACTAAATCACCATTTTTTAATTTTAAAAGTGTATTTTTGGAACTTATTTTATCTAAAATTTTGATATCTGTGTAATTACCTTCGAAATTACTTTGCGAAAATGCAAATGAAAATAAAGAAAAATAAACAAAAATTATTAAGTTTAATTTAAGACTCTTCTTTCCAGCTTTTATATTTTTTTTTAACACCATCTTTATTTTTATTGGGATAGTATGCTTGATTAGTACCTGTCAAATTAGATTGATGAGGTTTTTGCCATTCATATTTTTCAAGAATATGTTTTTTCTCTATCAAATTGGGAGTAAAATGCATCCAAGAATACCACTCAACTGGAATTTTTGATGCATCAATTGTATCAGCATATATAACCCACCTCTTACCTTTTTTACTTTGATAGTATTTATTGCCTAGCTCATCCGTTCCAACTAGTTTTCCAAAAAAAATAGTTTTTAATCTAGTTTCAAATGTGTCTTGATTCCACCAGATGAAAATTTTTTTTAAAATTGTCAACATTATTATTTTTTTATTTTTTCAATTAAAAATTGTAAAATTTAAATTAGACTAAAATTTGAATAAGTATATAAATTAAATGATTCATAATTCAAATTAATTTTTAATTGAGGTCAAATGTCAAAATATCTAGTTGAAACGTATTATACCTGTACATTCAAAGTCAATCATTACTTAGATGATGTAAATGAAACAGAATTAAAGAATTTAGAAAAAAGAGACGACGGGAAATTCGAAGTTTTGGATGTTAAATTGGATAACAGAAAAACTAAAAGTCTTGATCCTAAAAATAATAAAACTGTAGATAATAAGAATATTGAAATATTAAAAAATACAGAAAGCTTAAATCCAATTAGTAAAAAAAACGTAGTGACCGATCTTAACAATGCTTTAGAAAAAGGTGGGAAGAGAAATGGTATGCCTGATCGAAGAAAAGGATATATCCAGAAGGCAACAATTGGGGATCATAAGGTCTATTTGCATACCGGTGAATACGAAGACGGAAAAATTGGAGAAATATTCATCGATACGAGTAAAGAAGGTGAATTAGTTAAAGCTTTAATGAATAATTTTGCAATTGCAGTTTCTCTTGGACTTCAATATGGGGTACCTTTAGATGAATTTATAAATGCGTTTGTTGGAACAAAATTTGAGCCGTCAGGTAAAGTTTTAGGAAATGATAGAATTTTAAGTGCTACATCTATTTTAGATTATATTTTCAGAGAACTGGCAATTTCTTATCAAAACAGAGAGGATCTTGCTCACACACCTTCAATTGGTGGAAATGATAGTATTGGTTCAGATGATCAAAGCTCAGAAGATCAATATCAACTTTTAAAAATTGTTAAAGATATTACAAGCAAAGGATTTGTAAGGAACAATTATAAAAAAAATCTGGTAGATCTATCTGATGTTAAAATAAACTTAAAAGGAAAAAAATAATTTTTAATTTTTACTTTTTATTGAGAGATTTAATTCTTTCAATTGATCTTCATTAATCTCTGATGGAGCGTTCATCATTAAGTCTTGAGCGTTTTGATTCATTGGAAACATTGTGACTTCCCTTATATTTTTTTCATTTGCTAAAAGCATTACAATTCTATCTATTCCAGGTGCTATACCACCATGTGGTGGTGCACCATAACTTAATGCGTTAATCATCCCACTAAATTTTTCATCTACCTCTGTTTTATTATAACCTGCAATTGAAAATAGTTTATACATTAGATCAGGTTTATGATTTCTTATTGCACCAGAAGATAACTCTGTTCCATTACAAACTATATCATATTGGTAAGCAAGAATATCAAGAGGATTTTCAAAATCTTTGTCTTCTAATTCGCCTTGTGGCATAGAAAATGGGTTATGACTAAATTTAATCTTATTTGTTAATTCATCTTTTTCAAACATAGGGTAATCAACTATCCAACAGAAAGCAAAAATATTATCATCAATTAGATCTAAATCTTTAGCAATTTTATCTCTGGCCAGGGCTGTTATTTTTTCTAATTCATTTTGCTTTCCACATGCTAAAAAAATACTATCCCCTACCTTGGATTTAGTAATTTTCATTATTTCTAAAAGTGCGTCTTCAGAAAAAAATTTTCCTACTGGTCCTTTAGCTGAAATTTTATTGTCTTTTTCAAAAGTAAAGTATGCTAATCCTGAAGCACCTTGGTCTTTAGCCCATTTATCTATATTATCAAAAAAACTTCTAGGTTTATCTTTTGTATCTTTAGTAGTGATAGATCTGACATTAGATCCAGATCTTACTAATTTTTTAAATATATCGAATGAAACATCCTCTCTATTAAATATTTCTGTAATATCATTTATGATAAGAGGGTTTCTTAAATCTGGTTTATCACTTCCATATTTAAGCATTGCTTCAGAGTAAGGAATCTTTGGAAAAACATCATGCATTAATTTTTTATCAGAAAAATTTTTAAATGTGTTTACCATTAGTTTTTCTACAACATTGAATACTTCTTCTTGCTCGACGAAAGACATTTCTAAGTCAAGCTGGTAGAATTCACCTGGACTTCTATCAGCCCTAGCGTCTTCATCTCTAAAGCAAGGAGCTATTTGAAAATATTTATCAAAACCTGACACCATTATTAATTGTTTAAATTGCTGTGGAGCTTGAGGTAGAGCATAAAATTTTCCTGGGTTTAAACGACTAGGTACAAGAAAATCTCTGGCACCTTCAGGACTAGATGAAGTTAAAATTGGAGTCTGAAATTCTAAGAAGCCTAATTTTGTCATTTCATTTCTTATATAAGAAATAACCTTAGATCTTAAAATGATATTCTCATGAATTTTTTTTCTTCTTAGATCTAAGAATCTATATTTTAGTCTTATCTCCTCTGCATATTCTTGGTCACTAAAAACTGGCATTGGTAATTCTTTACAAGCACCTAGTGTCTCGTAGTCAGATATCACAACCTCAATTTCTCCGGTCTCAATATCTTTATTTTTATTTTCATTTAAACGATTTACAACTTTACCACTAACTTTGATTACAGTCTCAAGCTGTATCTTATCTAATTCCAAAAAATTTTTATTTTCTTTATCAATTATGCACTGCGTGATCCCATAATTATCTCTAAGATCAATGAATAATAAATTTCCATGATCTCTTTTTTTATTAATCCATCCAGAAAGAGAGACATTTTTATCAACATCGCTTTTTCTTAACTCGTTACATTTATGTGTTCTGTACTTATTCAATTACTCTCCTAATGCCTCTTTTATAATTTTAAAGTCGATTGGCTTTTTTCTTTTTAAACTAATTTCGTCGATTTTATATATGAAATCAGATATTTTGCCATAAGATCTAGTTATTCTTTTTATAATAAAATCTATTAATTTTTTATCAATTGAGATTTGACGATCGGATAAATTTTTTAATATCAAAGCATACATCAAATCATCTTCTGGTTTATCTATTGCTGACAAAAGAAAATTCTTAGCTCTTGAATTTAAATCATCGAGTTTAAATTTAAACTCTACAATGGGTTTTGTAGAAGTAACTATAAGATATTTATTATCCTGTTCTATAGTGTTAATTAGTGTAAATAATAAATTTTCATCGATATTTTCTAACAGATCTTCTAAAATAATATTTTCGTATATTTTTATTTCTTTTAGAGAATCATTAGTAATTTTATCAGCTGCAATTTTAATACCCTTAAAATTTTTTAAAAAAATATTTATTAAATGAGATTTTCCAGAAAAATTTTCACCAATTAAATTAACAAAATTTTTTTCCCATTTAGGCCAATTATTTAAAAGTTTAAATGAATATTCATTACTTTTAGAAACATAAAAATCCTGATCTTTAAAATTCTGCTCAAAATCAAAATGAATAATTTGTTGATTCAGATTTTTCATTTCATCACCCATATTTTATTAACATTTTCAAATTCGTAATTATTATTTTTCATTACTTTAATAAATTTATCAGGTGTTCCATTGAAAATTATTTTATAAATATTATTTTTGTTATCAAATTTATAAATATAAAAATTATAAATTAGGTCTATTTCAGAAAGTTTTTCCTCTAATTGATAAATTTTTATATTATTACTGTTTTCAACTGAGATTGTTAATGGCAATTTTACAGAAGTATTAATTTCATTCTGAGCTTTCCAATAATCTTCAAAAGTAATTTTTAAAATTTCTATTAATTTGTTAATTTCAAAATTGTTATTATAATCAATATTTTTTATAAGTTTACTTTTTAGAGTTTTTTTATTATCAAAGCTTATTTTATTTAAAAGCCTGGTTTGATCGGAGTCTATAAAAAATATAGATACAATATAATTTTCAATATTATATTTTTTTATTATTTTAGTAAATTCAAAATTTTCTAAATTTTCAAAATTTTTTTTAATTAAATTTAAATCCTCAAGATCCTCAGTTGGTAAGATATAATTTAAAAGATCGTACTGTTTCATATTTAAATTCCATAGATTGTGTATAATGTTATCTGAAAACATTTTTATTTGATTTTTGTCTTGATCAACAATTATAGGTATGAAAACAATATCTTTTTTTAATGGTAACGATGGGAAAATATTTTTCTTTTCTAATAAATCAAAGACAATTTTTTTGTTAAATGATACGTTGAGTTTTATATAATAAATTTTATTGACAAATTTTTCCTCTTTAATTGAAAATGTATCAATCATGCTTTTGATTTGATTTAAGGGTATTTTTTTAAGCTGCTCATGATCCTTGGATTGAACTGTAGATAACATTAACTGATTAAAAGCTTGAATAAATCCTTGGTCTATTATTTTGTTTTTATCAAAATTAATCTTGAAAGGGGTAGATAATTCAATATCATTTATAGTTAAAGTCTTAGCGAGACTAAATCCTGTGGAAAAAAAAATATTTAATACAGCAAGAAATAAAAAAAAAATATATAAACTTCTTAATTTTAAATTTTGAAAAATATATCTCATAAACCATTTTAATGAATAAAAAAAAATTTACCTATAAAAAAAGTGGCGTTAGTATCAATGCTGCAGATAAATTTGTTAATTTCATTTCTAATGTTTCATCAAAGAAAAAAGGCAAAAAAAAGTTTTCAAATATTGGTGGATTTGGTTCCATAACTGATATTCCTAATGGAATAAACCAACCCAAAATTGTAGCATGTACAGATGGTGTTGGTACTAAAATTGAGATAGCAAATACACTAAATAAGTATGACACTATTGGTATAGATTTAGTTGCAATGAGTGTTAATGATTTAATTGTACAAGGTGCCAAGCCTCTTTTGTTTTTAGATTATATCTCAATCAATAAAATTGATTTAAAAAAACTTAAATCAATAATCAAAGGAATTCTTAAGGGGTGTAAATTATCTGGCTGTGAATTAGTTGGAGGTGAAACAGCTGAAATGCCTGGCACATATGATAAAGGCAAATTTGATATTGCAGGATTTGCAGTAGGTTTGGTGAGTAAAAAAAAAATTTTGACTAAAAATAGAATAAAAAAAAATAATCTTATCTTAGCTGTACCGTCGAGTGGATTGCATTCTAATGGTTTCTCATTGGTAAGGTATCTTATAAATCAAAAAAAAATTAATATAAAAAAAAATAAATTTTTAAAATCTGAACTTTTGAAGCCTACTAAAATATACGTCAATGAAGTTTTAAAATTAATTGACCAGAATTTAATTAATGGTTGTGCAAATATCACTGGTGGAGGATTGTCGGAAAATATCAAACGAATTATTCCTGATAGAATGATTGCAGATATCGATTTAAATCAAATAAAAACATTGAGTATTTTTAATTGGCTCAAAAAAAAAGGAATATCTGAAAAGGAAATGTTAAAAACATTCAATTGCGGAGTTGGATTTTGCTTAATAGTAAATCCTAAAGATTTAAAAAAAGTCACCAAATATTTTTCAAAAGACTATAAACCCTATGTAATAGGTAAAGTTTCTCAAGGTAATAACAAAGTTAAATTAAATGGTTCAATCAACTGGTCCTAAAAAAATAAAGTGTGCAGTTTTCATTTCTGGAACAGGGAGTAATCTAAAATCACTAATTCAATTTTCTAAAAAAAAAAATTCATTAATATCCATAGAATTGATTATTTCAGATAATCCCAAGGCTAAAGGATTAAACTTAGGAAAAATTCCTAAAATATCAAAGAAAGTTTTCAATTATCAAGAAAGAAAAATTGCTGAAAAAAAAATAATTTCTGAAGTAAAAAATAAAAAAATTAAACTAATTTGTCTTGCAGGATTTATGAGAATTTTATCCAAAAATTTTATAAAGAGTTTTAAAGGTAAAATTTTAAACATTCACCCATCCCTGCTCCCAAAATATAAAGGTTTAAATACACATGAAAGAGCAATATCAAATAATGAAAAATACTCTGGTTGTACTGTACATTTTGTTAGCTCTAAATTAGATTCTGGAAAGATTATTCTTCAAAAAAAGGTTAAGATTAGTAAACGTGATACTGCTAAATCTTTAGCAAAAAAAATATTAAATCAAGAACACAAGCTGTATCCAAAAGCAATAAGGAAAGTGTTTAGTCTTTAAAAAAGAAGTTTATTTCAATTGTTGCGTTCTCAATACTATCTGAACCATGCACAGAATTTTTATCTATTGAAATTCCAAATTTTTTTCTGATAGTGCCCTCCTTAGCATCTTTTGGGTTGGTGGCTCCCATTAGTTCTCTATTTTCAAAGACTGCACTATCTTTTTCAAGAACCATAACAACAATAGGTCCTGATGAAAGATATGCACATAAATCACTGTAAAAAGGTTTGGTTTCATGGACTTTATAAAATTTTTCAGCTTCAGATTTCTCGATTTGGATTTTTTTTTCTTTCAAAATTGAAAAACCTTTATTTTTAAACATCTCTTTAATTTCATTTTCCAAGTTTCTTTCGACTGCGTCTGGTTTTATTATTGATAAAGTCTGTTCTAAATTACTCATAATATTCCTCTACTAGTTTGTTTAATAATCTAACTCCATAGCCTGTTGCGCCACCTGAATTTAAAGCACCTCCATATTTTGAAAAAGCCATTCCTGCTATATCTAAATGTGCCCATGGTGTTTTATTAAGAATGAATCGTTGTAAAAATTGTGCAGCAGTTGTTGAGCCAGCTCCGCCAACATAATTAATGTTTTGCATATCAGCGTTCTTTGAGTCAATTAACTTATCAAAATTCTTACTTAGAGGCATTCTCCAAACTTTTTCATCTGTTTTTTGACCTACATTAACTAATTGACTAGACAATTTGTCATCATTAGAAAATAACCCTGCATATTCTGATCCCAATGAAACTATTATAGCACCAGTTAAAGTAGCTAAATCAACAATGAACTTTGGTTTATATTTCTCTTCTGTATAAGTAAGAGCATCTGCTAATACCAATCTACCTTCCGCATCAGTATTTAAAATTTCAACCGTTTTACCACTATAAGATTTTACAATATCACCTGGTCTTTGTGCATTTCCACCAGGCATATTTTCAACAAGTCCAACTACTCCTACTGCATTAACTTTTGCTTTTCTAATTGCTAAAGTTTTCATTAGCCCTACTACTACAGCTGAACCTGCCATATCGTATGTCATATCTTCCATAAACTTTGCAGGTTTTAATGATATGCCTCCTGTATCGAAACATACTCCTTTGCCAACAAATGCAAGGGGCTTTGTATTGTTTTTTAATCCATTCCATTCCATTGTAACCAAATAAGACCCTCTAATACTACCTTGGCCCACACCTAGCAAAGTATTCATGCCTAATTTTTTTAATTTTTTTTCATCATAAATATTTATTTTCAGTCCAATTTTTTTTAATGAGTTTAATCTCTTAGCATATTCGTCAGGATGTAATATATTTCCTGGTTCTGATACTAGATCTCTAGCAAAATAAGTTCCTTCCTCGATAGCTTTAAATTTTATTCGATCTTTAGATGAAGGGGTATTTTTACCTTTAACATTTATAAGAAAATTCTTTGTATCTTTCTTTGATTTATATTTATTAAAATTATATGATTTTAATTTAACTCCATGTAAAAAAAAACCAATGAAATTTTTTAATGAACTTACAGATGCATCTGCGTTTACAGTAAATTTAACTTGTTTGTCGTTTTTAAAATGATCATAAAACTTTGCACCTAAATTTTCGGCCTCAGTACTAGTTATTTTTTTTTTACAAGATACTAAGATTATTTTTCTTTTCGAACTTATATCATAAGTAGCTATAATTTTTTTTTTATCGCTGTTTCTAAGTAAATCAGAAATATATTCGTATTCTTTAATTAAAAAATGTTTTTTTAGGCGAGAAATAGTGAAGTTTTCGTCAACAAATAGTACAAGATTGTTAGGATATTTTTTTAAAAAAGTACTTTTATAATTAATTTTGGCAGTCATAAATTTTAAATACACTCTATGCGAGATGGATGTTATATAAGAATAAAAATAGCATATTTCAATGAAAAAAATCTTATTTAGAAAGATATTATTCGATTGTTTAAAATTTTTTCTTTTATCAATAATCGGAATAAGTGCAATCGTGTGGGTTTTTCAAGCTGTAAATTATCTTGATATCATGGTTGAAGATGGTCGTAATTATTGGGTTTACTTTAAATATACAATTTTAAATTTTCCAAAAATAATAAGTAAAATATTTCCTTTTGCGATGTTTTTGTCCTTTTTCTACATCATTTCAAAATATGAAAATAATAATGAATTGGTAATATTTTGGAGCCACGGAGTAAGTAAATTGGAATTAATGCATTTTTTTATGAAGGCATCTTTTATTTTAATGTTAATGCAAATTATTATTTTAGCAATTGTAGTCCCAAAAACTCAAGATATGGCTCGGTCAATTTTAAGGAACTCTGATATTAATTTTTTTGACGATTTTTTAAAACCAAAAAAATTTAATGATATTATTAAGGGTGTAACAATCTTTACTGAAAAAAAAGATTCTGACGGTACTTTGAGGAATATTTATATAAAAAAAATTACTGGAACCTCAGATTTTGAAATTACCTTTTCTAAAAGTGGAATTATTAAAAATATTAATAACAGACAGATATTAGTTTTATATGATGGTCAAAACTTAAAAGGTAAAAATAATAACCTGGACAGTTTTAGTTTTTCTAAATCAGATTTTAATTTATCCAATCTAGAGTCAAACACAACTACTTATAAAAAAACCCAAGAAAATTCATCTATAGATTTAATAAATTGCTATCTTAGTCTAAATTCAAAAAATAAGAAAAATATTGAAACTTTTAAAGTTGAAAACTGTAGTTTAGCAAATTTATCGAATATTTTAGCTGAACTTTATAAAAGAATTATAGTGCCTTTATATATTCCATTATTGATGCTTTCTTCATTAATATTATTTTTGATTTCAAAAGAAAAAAGAAATTATATTAAGCTAAAAATTTTATTATTTTTGATTGGTTTTTTTATAATTATTTTTTCTGAGACAACTTTAAGATTTGTCCAGGGAAATTTTATTCAAAATATTAAATTAATTATAATTCCATTCTTCTTGATGCTTATATCCTATCTTATAATAATTTATTCATTCAACATAAATTACAGAAAAATTATCAAATGAAGACTTATATTAAATTCATAATTACTTCTTTCTTAAAATCTTTTTTAAATATTTTTTTAATTATGTTTGCCTTGGTGCTAATATTAAATTTATTAAGTGAGTTAGATTTTTTTAAAAATTTAAATGTCGACAATTTTTTTCCGTTTTACTTGGCTTTATTAAATTCATTATCATTAATATTTGAAATGTTTCCCTTTATCTTTTTGATAAGTACTCAATTTTTCTTTATTAATTTTTTTAAAAATAATGAATTAGATATTTTCAAATATTCTGGGCTTAAAAATATAAGTATAATTAATATAATAAGTTTACTTACATTCTTTATGGGAATTTTAATTATTGTTATTTTCTATAATCTATCCTCTAATTTTAAAAATATTTATTTAGAATTAAAATCAAAATATACATCTGATAACAAATACCTTGCTGTTATTACTAATAATGGATTGTGGATTAAAGATAAAATTAACGACAAAACTCTAATAATAAACGCTAATAAAATCGAACCTAATTATTTAGTTGAAACTTTTATAAGTGAATTTAATAAAGATTTTGAAGTAATTAGAAATATACAAGCTGAAAAAATCAATATTGAAAATAATGAGTGGTTGATAGAAGATGCAAAATTATTTGTGCAAAATACTTCAAAACAAGTTTATAATTTAAAGTTTAATTCTAATTTTAATTACAAAAGGATTCAGGGTTTATTCTCTAATTTATCATCATTATCAATACTTGAATTATTCGAACTAAAAAAAAATTATAAACTATTAGGTTATTCTACTGTTGAAGTTGATATCCATATTCAAAAATTAACCTCATATCCATTTTATTTCTTATTAATGACAATTTTATCTTCTATAATAATGTATAATTCTAAAAATTTCAAAAATCCAAGTTTAAAAATTTCAATAGGTTTATTCTGTTCAGTTATAATTTATTATATTAATAATTTTTTTTATGTTCTTGGAAGTACAGAAAAAATTACATTGATAATTGCAATTTGGGTACCTTTAATACTTTTAAGTTTAACTAACTTTCTAATGTTAAGAAATATAAATGAAAAGTAAACTTTTATTAACATTTTTTATAAATTTTTTTTTATTCATGGCAAGTACTGTCTTAAGTCAAGATCAATTCAATTTTGATGTAACTGAAGTTGAAATTACTGAAAATGGAAATAAGTTTAAAGGAATAAAGAGAGGTACAATTAAGACAAATGATGGAATCATAATTAATGCTGATGAATTTGATTTCCACAAAGTTACGAATATTTTAAATGCGAAAGGTGAAGTTCAGGTTTTTGATCAATTAAATAATTATATAATTTACTCAGATAAAATTACTTATTTTAAAAATAATGAAATTATATTTAGTTCAGGAAACTCTAAAGCGATCAGTGAAAATATAATTATCGAAGCAAACAGATTTGAGTATGATAAAAATTTAAATATAATAACAGCCAACAATAATGTAAGAATCGATGATATAAATGAAGGTGTAATAATTTTTTCTCAAAATGTTATATATAAAAAAAATGATGAACATATTATTACAAAAGGGTTTACAGAGTCTAAAATAAAAAAAAAATACGATTTTTATTCTAAGAATGTTTTTTTAGATCGTGGGAAAATGGAATTTAGCTCCAAAAATCCAACTCAAGTTTTGGATGGAGATTTTAACTTGTATGAATTAGATGAATTTAAGTATTTTAAAAATAATAATTTATTAAAAGGAAAAAATGTAAAGATTACATCAAATTTTAATACAATTGATGAGTCAGATGAGTATTTTTTTGAAAATGGTATTTTTAATCTTGAAAATAAAAATTTTGATGCCGCTAAAACAAAAATATCTATGCAAAAAGGTTTATTTGGTAATCCTGAAAATGACCCAAGAGTTATTGGTATATCATCTTTTAAAAAAAATAACATAACACAAATAAATAAAGGAGTTTTTACTAGTTGTAAGAAAAATGATAAATGCCCTCCATGGAGTATCCAAGCACAAAAAATTAAACATAACAAAAACAGAAAACAATTAATTTATGAAAATGCGTTGTTAAAATTATATGATTTTCCTGTTGTGTATTTTCCTAAATTTTTTCATCCTGACCCTACTGTGGAAAGGCAATCTGGAATTTTGGTTCCTATTTTAAATGAGTCACAAATATTAGGCTCATCTTTACAAATACCGTACTTTAAAGTATTGTCTACAAACTCAGACATAACTTTTAGACCAAATATATTTGACAGTAATGTGCTTTTACTTCAGAGCGAATATAGAAGTAAAAAGGAGAACTCAACACTTTTAGCAGACTTTGGATTTACAAAGGGATATAAATCCTCAATTTCAAATAAAAAAAAAAATATTTCGCATCTTTTTGCTAAGTATAAATTAGACTTAAATCTTGATAATTTTATTTCGAGTAATTTAGATTTACAATTAGAAAAAGTTACAAATGATACTTATCTTAAAATTTTTGATGGGAATCTATCTGAAACTAATATTAATATTAAACCAAATAAAGATAAATTAACTTCTTCATTAGATTTATCATTTGAACATGAAAATTTTAATTTTTCTACTGGGATGAGTAGTTATGAAAAATTATCTGGTAAAAATAGTGATAGATATCAATATATTTTGCCTTATTATAACTTTTCAAAAAACTTCTTTGAAAATCAGAGTTTATTTAATATAGGTTTTGACTCTTCAGGTAGTAACAACTTAAAAGATACTAATAATTTAAGATCAAGGATTGTTAACAATTTAAGCTTCGAAGGTTTAGACTATATATTAAAATCTGGAGTAAAAAATAATTTTGGCATTTATTTGAAAAATTTAAATACAGTTGCCAAAAATGACACTAAATATAAATCTAGTCCACAAGTAGAGTTGATGAGTATTTTTGAGGCCAGTACAAGTTTGCCTTTAATTAAATATGGGGAAAAATATGATAGTACAATTGAACCAAGAATTTCTCTAAGATTTAACCCAGGAGACATGAAAGATTACTCACAGAGTAGCAGAAAAATAAGTGCATCAAATATGTTTAGTATTAATAGGTTGGGTCTTACAGATACATTCGAAGAAGGTAGATCTCTAACAATGGGTTTTGATTATAAAGTAGAAAATATTGAAGATATAAATAAATATTTCGAATTTAAAATCGCATCTGTATTAAGGGATAATGATAATCAAAATATACCAACATCTAGCAATATCAAAGAGAGTGGTAATATAATTGGATTAGTTAAAAATAATATTAATAAAAATTTAGATTTTGTTTATGATTTTTCAATAGACAATAATTTACAAACAATTGAGTATAATTCTTTAAGTGCTAATTTTAGTTTAGATAAGTTTACAACAGGTTTAAAATTTATTGAAGAAAATGGAAAATTAGGTGATGCAAATTCTATAGAAAATTCATTTACTTATGAATTTGACGAATATAATTTCTTATCTTTCAACACTAGACGTAATAGAAAGATAAGTCTTACAGAATTTTATGATCTTATATATGAGTATAAAAATGATTGTCTTACAGCTGGAATTAAATATAAAAGAACCTACTATCAAGATAGAGACCTGTTACCAACAGAAAATCTTATGTTTTCATTAACAATTTTTCCATTGACTACTTATGAAAAAAGTTTTGACAGAAATTAATAAATGAAATTAAAAATAATAATTTATTTGTTAATATTTTTTTTTAATATTGGTAACCTATATTCAATAGAAAATAAGATTCTTTTAAAGATAGATAATGAATTGATTACAAGTATAGATATTTACAATTATACAAAATACTTAGTTAAATTAGATGCAGATTTAAAAAATTTAAGAGATGAAGAGATATATGAGATTGCAAAAAATTTATTAGTAAAGCAGAAAATAAAAAAAATTAAAATTATTAAAGATGATATATCTACTAACATAGAACGAGAAACAATGGATGCATATATTAATTCAATATTTGCCTCAAAAGGTATAAAAAATCTTGATGATTATGAGAAATTTATAAAATCTATAAATTTAAATTATGAAATGATGAAAGATTACTTAGAAAATGAACTAATATGGAACAACATAATTTTCAAAAAATTTTCATCAAGTATAAAAATTAATAAAAAAGAATTAGAAAATAAAATAAGAAATACAAATAAAGTAGATACAATATCGTATTTGTTATCAGAAATAGTTTTTGAAGCTAAAAATAAATCTGAAATAAACGAAAAATATGTGAAAATTAAAGATACAATTGAAAAAGATGGATTTAAAAAGGCTGCACTAATTCACAGCACAGCTGACTCGTCTAGTAATGGAGGCAATATTGGTTGGGTAAATGAAAACTCAATAAATAAAAAAATTCTAGATATTATATCTAATCTAAAAGTAAAAGAATACTCCAAACCTATTTTGTTCCAGGGAGGATTTTTAATCTTAATGATTGAGGAAAAAAAATCTCTTAAAAGAGAATTAAATATTGAAAAAGAATTGAATAAACTAGTGAATTTGATGACAAATCAGCAATTAAACAGATATTCTAATATATATTTTAATAAAGTTAAAAAAGAAATTCAGATAAATGAATTTTAAAAATTGTACTCTAGTTTTAGCTGGTGAGCCTAATAGTATATTTTTAGAAATTTTTTTTAAATCATTAAAAAAAATAAATACTAAAAATCCCTTAGTATTAATCGGGTCTTTAAAAATATTAAAGTTTCAAATGAAAAAATTAAGTTTTAAAAAAAAAATTAAAATTTTGGATTTAAATAATTTAAAAAATTATAAACTTAATAACAGTTATATAAATTTAATTAATATTGATTATAATCATAAAATAGCTTTTGGAAAAATTACAAAGAAATCTAACAATTACATCGAGAAATGTTTTATCACTGCATTTAAAATTATTAAAGAAAATAAGATAAAAAAAATAATTAATGGTCCAATAAACAAAAGAACTTTTTTAAATAATAAATTTTTGGGGATTACCGAGTATATTTCCAATAAGTTTAATATTAAAAAAAACTGTATGTTAATTTATAATAAAAATTTATCTGTATGTCCTATTACTACCCATTTACCTCTTAAAAATGTATCTAAAAAAATTTCGAAGCAAAAAATTATAGAAAAAGCAAAACTTATTAATACATTTTATAGGAAAAATTTAAATATTAGGCCACGTATTGCAATTCTTGGTCTCAATCCTCATTGTGAAAGTATAGATAAGTTCAATGAAGATCAGAAAATAATTATACCTGCGGTAAAGTATCTAAAAACAAAAAAATATCGTGTTTCAGGACCATTTTCTGCTGACACTATATTTTTAAAAAATAATAGATCTAAATTTGATGTAATTATTGGAATGTATCATGACCAAGTTTTAACCCCCCTAAAAACCATATTTGAATATGATGCAATAAACATTACTCTTGGTCTACCCTTCCTGAGAATTTCACCAGATCACGGGCCAAATGAAAAAATGTTAGGTAAAAATATATCTAATCCTATAAGCCTTATAAAAGCTATTAATTTTTTGGATAAAGTTGATTAAAGCAAAAAAAAGTCTAGGGCAAAATTTTCTAATAGATAAAAATATTTTAGAAAAGATTGTAAACACAACTTCAATAGAGGGAAAAAATATTCTTGAAATAGGTCCTGGAACTGGAAATTTAACATCTTTTATTTTAGAAAAAAAACCTCAAAAACTTTTTGTTGTTGAGAAAGACTCCTATTTAGCAGAGGCTCTTAAAGATAAGTATCGTGACAATTTAATAATATATAATAAAGATATTCTAGAAATGGAGGAGGCTTCTATATCAAATGAAAAATTGACTGTTTTTGGCAATCTTCCATATAATATTTCTACAGAAATCTTGAGTAAATGGATATTAAATCTTAAAAATTTTTTTTGGTTCGATCACTTAATTCTGATGTTTCAAAAAGAGGTTGCAGATAGAATTATAGCTAAATTTAATACGTCTGATTATGGAAGATTGGCAATATTAACAAATTGGAGACTTAGTGTTGAAAAAATTTGCGATATAAAGCCAATTTCTTTTTTACCGAAACCAAAAATTTATAGTTCGTTATTATTTTTTACACCTAAAAAAAAGTTTATTACTTTAAAAGATCCTAAAAATCTGGAAAAAATTACTAGAATTTTTTTTAATCACAGGAGAAAAATGATAAAGAAACCTTTTAACCTATTATTTAGTAACAACCAAGGAGTTTCAGATAAACTTAAAATTAATTTAAATCTAAGACCGCAAAATTTAGATTTTGAAACCTACTATAAGTTGACTGTTGAGTATGAAAATTTAAAAAGTTAACCTACTAATATGTTTTCGTATGAATTCAAGATCATAATCTTTGGATCCATTATTTATTTCTGCATCAATAAGATTTTTAATTCTTTGAAAGCATTTTTTTAGATCTTCATTTATAACAACATAATCATAGTTAATCCAGTGCAAGACATCTCTTTCGAACTGCTTCATCCTCTCTTCAGCAATAAGTTTATCTTTCATATCTCTATTTGATAATCTTTGAAACAATACCTCTTTACTTGGAGGCAAAATGAAAAAAGTAATTAATTTATAATCTAATTTCTTATTTTTTATTTGATCTGCACCTTGCCAATCAATATCAAATAAAACATTCTTACCTTTACTAAGCTTATCAATAACAGGTGATCTTGTAGTGCCATAAAAATTATCAAAAACTTTTGCATATTCTAAAAACTCTTGATTGTTAATTAATCTTTTAAATTCATCTTCATTAACGAAGTAATAATCTTTATCTGGTGCTTCGTTAGGTCTTGGTTTGCGAGTAGTGTGTGAAATTGAAACTTGAAAGTTATTTATTTCTGATAACATTTTTACCAGAGTAGTTTTTCCTGCTCCTGAAGGAGAAGATAAAATTATCATTACCCCGTCTTTGTCTAAGGGCATTCTGTATTCTAGTTTGCTTTTCCTTCGATAAACTTAACAGCATCACCTACTGTTAAAATTTTCTCAGCTTCACTATCTGATATTTCTGATCCAAACTCTTCTTCGAAAGCCATCACTAATTCTACAGTATCTAAACTATCAGCTCCTAAATCGTCAATAAAACTTGATTCTTCAGTAACCTTTGCTTCATCAATTCCTAGGTGATCAGCTACAATTTTTTTTACTTTGCTTGAAACGTCTTCTGACATATTGATCCTTTTTGTTATAAATTCTTAATAGTTTAAAAACTTCTTTTGTCAAGCCATATACATTCCACCATTAACGTGCAAAGTCTCTCCATTTATGTAATCAGATTGATTTGAGCTCAAAAATAAGACAGCATTAGCGATATCATCTGGGTCTCCTAGACGAGCTGAGGGAATTTTTGACATTATATCTTCTTTAAATTTATTATTTAATTTGTCAGTCATTGCTGTTTTGATGAAGCCTGGAGAAATACAATTAATATTTATATTTTTTTTTGCGTATTCTAATGCCAAACTTTTTGACATCGCTACAATACCTGCTTTGGAAGCAGTATAATTAGCCTGGCCTAAATTTCCTGTATGTGCAACAACTGATGTAATATTAACAATCTTGCCAGATTTATTTTTAAGCATTTTTTTAATTGCAGATTTACTTATTAAGAAAGTTGATGTTAAGTTAATATTAATTACTTTTTGCCATTCTTCAAAACTCATTCTAATTGCTAGATTATCTTGGGTGACTCCAGCATTATTAATTACACAGTCAAGATTTCCACCAAGTTGAATTGTTGCATTTTCTATAAATTCCTCGATTTTATCACTTTGAGAAATGTCAAATCTCAGTATTTCTATATTTTCAAATTTTTCTTTTAACTCGTTAAGTTTTTCTATTCTTGTACCAGAAGCTAAAATATTTGCCCCGGCTTGGTATAATTTTTTAATTATCGAATTTCCGATACCGCCGGAAGCGCCAGTAATAAGCATATTTTTACCTTTTAGATCTGTCATATTTTTATATTCTCTATATCACTTTCACTATTTATTGTATCAATTTTAATATCTCTATTAATTCTTTTTACTAAACCTGACAAAACTTTCCCTGGTCCAATTTCTATAAAATGACTCACGTTGTTTTCCATCATATTAATGACACTTTCTCTCCATCTAACTCTACTTTCTATTTGTCTAATTAATAGAGTTTTTAGCTCACTTGAATCTTTGATCTCATTAGCAGTCACATTAGAAATTAATTGATTTTCTCCATTTTTAAAATTTAGTTTATTTAACTCATCTGCCATAATTTTGGTA
>CACAYA010000004.1 GCA_902536575.1 uncultured Pelagibacteraceae bacterium
TGATTATTAGACTTTATCTTTTTAATTGAGATTAAATCGCACAAGTCAACAAATGAAACAATACTCTCAATTTTATGCATTGAGTTTCTTTTTCCTGTTACATTTAGTGCTAAATTAATTTTAGCATAAGATTTAAGATATTTATTCCTCATTTAGGAATTTTTAAGGCCTTCAATTACTTTAATATTTATTTTATTCCTCATACTGTCTTCAGTATCATCAAACTTTAAAACATTATTCCAAAAATATCTTGCTTGTATTTTGCGATTTAATTTCCACAATATATCTCCGTAATGATCGTTCACTATTGGATCCTCAGGCATTAATTCCACTGCCCTTTTAAGATATTTTTCAGCCTCAATGTAATCGTCTACAAGATAATAAGCCCATCCAATAGAGTCGATAATATAAGGATCATTACTTTTTAACTCGTAAGCCCTTTTCAACATTTCCATTGCTTCATCAATTTTATAATTACGTTCTAACCACGAATAGGCCAAATAATTAAGAACATAAGCGTCATCAGGATTAATCTTTAAAGAATTGAGTAAATCTTCATCTGATTTTTTGTAATCTCCTAACCTCTCGTGGCTTCCCCCTCTTCTGTAAAATAAATCTGCTTTAAGTTCAGATTGATCATCTAATTTTTCAATAATTTGAGAGTAATATTCAATTGCTTTTTCATAATTTTTTGAATTTTTATAAAAATTTGCAATATCAAATTGCATTTTTAAGTTTGGTTTATCTATTTGATTAAACTTTGCAGTAATAAACTTTATTGCATTATCATAATCTTGTTCCTCAGCAATTATTTGAGCTGCTTTTTTTAATCTAAACCAATAATAAAACTCATCTTTTTTATTAAATTTTGTAATGATTTTTTTTACTTTATTAAATTCTTCATTTAAATAATAGTTTTCTGCAACCAAAGATAAATTAAACTCAAACTTTGGATTTAAATAATTTGATAAATTTAAATAAAAGTTAGATTTCTCAAAATTATCTTGGGATGAATAAAGGTTGGACACCAAAAATAAAAATTCTGAAACAACATCTTTGTGATTTTGACACGAAAAAATTTTATTAAATTCCTTAAATTTTTTATTCTCTACCCAACTTTTACTTTGAGATAATAGAATAGTTGAATTTATATAGTCAAATTGACTAACCACATTTTCTGCTGCATTTATTTTATTTTTATCAATTAAATAATTAAGGTAAAAAAAGATATATCTAGAATAATCTCCTTCTTGACTATTAATTAAATTAAGAAAATAAGCTCCAGTCTTTTCATCATTTAAATAACATCTTTGAAAAGTTTCCGCTATTAAAGACAAATTTCCAAAATTTTTTTTATTATTTAAAATCTTTTTATTTTTAAAAGTGTAAATGTATTGTTTTAAAGTCTCAAAAATTACCAAGTTTATTCTATTTTGATCTTGAAATTTTAAGCTTTGAGTTAAATATTCATCTGCCTCATCAAAATAATTTTTTTTTATGCTATCAATAATTAAAATTAAATAGGCGTCATAAAAATCCGCATTATCTTTATTACCATTATTTTTGATCACATTAATTGCTTGTGGAACTTGGTTGTCTAAAACTAATGAATTTACATACCTTTTTAAATATGAGTCATGTTTGTTAAGTAAAACTTTTGTACGATTAAAAAATTTTAATGCTTTAGAATTATTTTGATTTTCAAATGCAATAATTCCTGAAAAATAATTTGATAAATTGCTAGAATTAAAGTCATTAAAAGTAGTACTTTTAGAATATATGGGTGTCTGATAGAATAATCCAAAAATAAATAATAGTTTTAATAATTTTTTTAACATTTACACATTGTATGACTAAAAAAGTAATAAATCAAAATGACAAATTTAGGGAAGAATTGATTAATACAATTGAACCAAACTTTGTTTTTAATGATAAACCAATAAACAGATTTATCAACAATGATACAAAACTTAACGATAATCACTCTAAAAACAAGAATGAGTTACTGCTAAAACTAAAAAAACAAATCAATTCAATTGAAAATTGTAAATTGAAAGAAAATTCAAGAAATTTAATTCTAGGAGATGGAAATATTAACAGTCCTATAATGTTAATTGGTGAAGCCCCAGGTTTAGAGGAAGACAGTAGCGCTAATATTTTTATGGGTGAAGTTGGAGAGCTCCTTGATAAAATGCTGCTGGCTATCGAGATAAAAAGAAAAAATATTTATTGTGGTTATTCAATAAATTTCAGACCTCCAGTAGACAGAAAACCAACGTCAGTAGAGATCAAAAGATATTCTGTGTTTTTAAAAGAACATATATCAATAATAGATCCCAAAATTGTTATTTTAATGGGTAGCACTGCTATGGAGGCTGTTACAGGAATTAATGGTAAAATTTCAAGTGAAAGAGGAAAATGGAAGGAGGTCATACTTAATGGTCGAACCTATCCTTTAATTATAACTTTTAATCCTTCATATTTAATAAGGTTCGCAGAGAATAAGAAATACTCATGGGAAGATCTAAAAAAAATAAGACAGAAGATAAAAGACTTAAATTTAAAAATTTAATGAAAATAATCGCAGGTGTAGACGAAGTTGGTCGAGGAAGTTTAATTGGACCAGTTTATGCGGCAGCTGTTATTTTGAATAAATCAGTTAATTCTAAAATACTTAAAGACTCTAAAACACTAACTAAGAAAAAAAGAGAAATTTTATTTAAATACATCAAAAAAAATTCTATTTGGGCTACTGGTAAAGCCACTGTTAAAGAAATAAATAAAATAAATATTCTTCAGGCAAGTTTACTTGCCATGAAAAGAGCAATAAAAAAACTCAAAAAAAAACCTTCACAAGTTTTAATAGATGGAAATAAAATACCAGATTTAAAAAATTATAATTTAAGGGCAATAGTAAAAGGTGACCAAAAAATACCCTCCATTTCAGCAGCATCAATTATTGCTAAAGTAACTAGGGATAAATTTATAAAAACACTAGCAAACAAGAACAAAGGATATCAGTGGGATCAAAATTTTGGTTATGGAACTAAGCAGCATTTAAAGGCAATAAAAAAGCTTGGTGTTAACAAACATTATAGAAAAACATTCTCACCAATATCAAAACTTAAGAAACACAATATCTAGTTATCTTTAATTTTAGCAACACAAATCGAGTCTAAAAATTTCAATCTGAAGTTGACCCTAGAATCCATTTGGAGTCTAATTATTTTTTAAAAATGATGACTAGTTTTAAAAATAAAATTATTAACGCAGATAGCCTTGAAGAATTAAAAAAAATTCCACGTGAAACTTTTGATTTAATTTTTGCAGACCCTCCATACAATCTTCAATTAAAAAGTGAATTAATCAGACCAGACAGATCCAAAGTAAATGCTGTGAATGACAAATGGGATCAGTTCGAAAATTTTAAAAAATACGATGAATTTACATATGAGTGGTTATCAGAGTGTAAAAGAATTTTAAAAAAAGATGGAGCGATATGGGTTATTGGAAGTTATCACAATATTTTTAGAGTAGGAACTGCAATTCAAAATTTAGGATTTTGGATTTTAAATGATGTTATTTGGAATAAAAATAATCCTATGCCTAATTTTAGAGGAACACGATTTACCAATGCACATGAAACTTTAATTTGGGCATCTAAAAGTGAAAAATCAAAATATACATTTAATTATCAATCACTAAAATGTTTGAATGATGATTTACAAATGAGATCAAACTGGGATCTTCCAATTTGCAGCGGCGCAGAAAGATTGAAGAAAAATGGCAAAAAAGTTCATTCAACTCAAAAACCAGAGTCTTTACTGCATAGAGTTTTGTTAGCATCTTCTAATAAAGATGACATGATTTTAGACCCCTTTTTAGGCTCAGGTACAACAGCAACCGTTGCGAAAAAACTTGGTAGGAATTATTTTGGTATAGAAAAAGAAAAAAATTATTTCAAAGCTGCAGAAAAAAGAATTAAAAATACAAAACCTATTGAAGATGATTTACTTGATACTCTTAAAAATAATAGATCAAAACCTAGAATACCATTTGGATCATTAGTGGAACTTGGAATAATTAAGCCAGGTACTAACATTTTTGATAATAAGAAAAAAATTAATGCAAAAATTTTGGCCGATGGAAGTATAAAGCATAACCAATCTGAGGGCTCTATTCATAAAGTTGCAGCTACTATTTTAGGTGCTGAAAGTTGCAATGGTTGGACGTATTGGCATTGTGATATTAATGGCAGAATATATCCAATAGACTACTTAAGGCAAAGATTAATCTCAAAAAATTAATTATTGTAAATTTTTCCTAAATAATTTTCTAAGAATTTTTTGTTCTTAGTTAATATTTTTAATCCAATATTCCTAAAGAACACAATAATTGGATTTGATACATGAAAAGCAAATTGATTTAGTTTTGATCTATTATTAATCATTTTTATTCTTGAAACTCTATTAATATAATAATCAGTTTTGCTACTGATTATGCTTTCAAATAGTTCTGATGCACCTTCAATAGATTGTGAGGCTCCTTGTGCAAAAGAAGGTGGAAAGGCAAAAAAGGCGTCTCCAACAAGATGAATATTTTCATCTGATTTATGAAAATCTTTACTAACAAAAACTGGAAAGCACTTGATATTATTTATGTTACTTAAAATTGAAGAAGAAATTTTATTTTGTAATTTATTTTTAATTCCCTCGATAAAAACTTTTTCTTCAAAAAGGCCATAGTTTTTAAGCTCATTTGCTGTTAGTTGATGCTTTAAAACTCCAATAAAATTCAATTCTCCACTACTATTATCAATTGGATAAATAACATAATGAAAATCAGGACCAACAAATAAAGAAATGTTCATTTCATTTAAACTAATTAAGTTAGCCCGTGGGATTTTACCTCTAAGTGCAATACAATTATTATAAGTTGGTTGAATTTGATTATTAGAAATTAAGGATTTTCCTTTAGAAAAAATACCGTCAGAAATAATTAGATAGTCACAAATAAAACTTTGATTGTTGTTAAAAGTTAAATTTATTTGATCAGGTTTTTTTTCAATTTTCTCAATGCTATGTTCATATTTTATAACCTGCTCATCTAATCTATTTTTTAAAAATTCAACTAATATAGATCTTTTCATCGTGGTGTATTTACAATCTTCAGAATTATATTCAGAAATATTCAAATCAGATATTTTTTTTTGATTTTTAATCTCATAAAAATCAATTTTTTCAGGATTAAACTTTTCCTTCTTTTCTATTTCATTAAATCCAATTTTGTTTAAAAGCTTGATACTATTAGTTGAAAGTTGAATTCCATACCCCTCTTCTAACTCTACTGAGTGTTTTTTTTCAAATATTGTAACTTGATAATTGGGATTTTCTTTAAATAAATTAGCAATGAATAAACCTGAAATTCCTGCTCCTATAATTCCAATTTTTTTCATTTATTACTTTCTAGGTATCTAACAATTCTTTTTGTAAAAGTTGGCAATGTGTAGTTTTTTAACTTCTTGGGATCGATCCAGTGGGAAGTTGGCAATGAACCTACTTTATTCTTATGTTCAATTTTTATATTCATATTCATATTTGACATCTTGAAATTTACTATATCTGTTGAACTTGTAAGCTTTGATAATTCTTGCATGGGAAAAATACTAAAATTTTTCAAAAAATTAAATTTAGTATTTTTAATCAAAAGATATTTATTTTTATCTTTATAAACTTTTAATAAATAATATTTATTGTTATTCTTTTTTTTGATTTTAGTAAGTAGGAAATCTTTTTTTTTTAAAGCAATACATTTACTTGAAATTGGACATTGTTCACAATTAGGATTACTTGGTTTGCAGATTAAAGCTCCTAGTTCCATTAAGGCCTGAGCATAATCACTTGCCCTACTTGAATACCCAAAGATTTCTTTTTTCTTGATTAAGTTCTCTTTATTAATTTCATTTTCTTTTTTTAAATATAAATATCTTTTAAGAACTCTTTCAATGTTTCCATCTAAAGGAATAATGGGTTTGTTGAAAGCTATAGCAGATATTGCACTTGCAGTATAATCACCAATACCTGGAAGAGATTTTAATTCTAAATAGTTTCTTGGAAGTTTTTTATCAAATTTTTTGACAACTAATTGTGCAGTTTTTTTTAGATTTTTAACCCTAGAATAATAGCCAAGCCCCTCCCAAAGCTTAATCAGTTTGTGATTTTCAAAATTCGCTAAAGTCTCTAAGTCAGGAATATTTTTTATAAATCTATTAAAGTATGGGATAACTGTTGCAACCTGAGTTTGCTGTAACATAAATTCACTAACTAATGTGTAATATTGCTTTTTTTTATTAGAGACGTTTTTTCTCCAGGGTAAAACTCGCTTATTTAGGTCATACCAATTAAGAATTTTATTTGTTATTATTGGTTCTTTCATATGCAATTTAAAAATAATACTAAGCAGAGAAATGTCTCCATTCAAGGCTTAAGATCTTTTAAAGACACTTTGCCAAAAAATATAAAAAGAATTATTAATAAAAAAGGTCACATTTATTCAGAAACCCTGAACAATTGGAAATACCTTGTAGGTAATGAGCTATTCAAGTGCTGCTATCCAAAAACATTTAAAAGTTCAAATAAATTTGGTGTAAGTACATTATTGATAATGGTCAAAAGAGGCCACGAAGTTGACATAGAATATTCAAAAAAAGATATTTTAAATAAGATGAACACTTATTTTGGTTATAAAGTTGTTGAGAAACTTAAATTCATTAGTTTTGATGATGAACAAAAAGTTTCCCCTAAAATAGAAATTAATCAGAAAAATGTGACAATAAATAGATATAAAGACAAAATCAGCGATGTTAAAAATGAAAAAATTAAACAATCATTATTAGAGTTAACTAAAGTGTTTAAAAAAAAATGAAAAAAATTTTAATAATTTCAATATTTTTTTTCTTCAGTGCCTTAAGTACTCAAGCTGACGAAATAAAAAGAATTCTTGTAGGAAATAAGAATGCAAAAATATCTATTATTGCTTTTGAATCCTTGACTTGTAGCCACTGTGCTAACTTTCATAAAGATGTTTATCCTTTATTAAAAAAAGAATATTTAGATACAGGTTTAGCTAAAATTGAATTTAGACATTTTCCTCTAGATATGACTGCTTTTAATGCCTCAAAAGTTGCCCAATGTAAAAATGATGGGAACCCAGAGATATTAGAAAGTTTATACGCAAATCAACAAAATTGGGTAAAAGGAAGTTCAGTTGAAGAAGCGAATATTAATCTTAAAAAATTTTTATCAACAGAAGGTTTCAATATCGATTTTGAAAGTTGCATTAACAACAAGCAAATTGAAGATTTTGTATTAAATGACCGAATCGATGGAGCTAAAAACTTCAAAGTAAATGCTACCCCTACGATAATAATTAATAACGAAAAGTTTGATAAAACCCTAAATTACAAAAATTTAAAAAAAGCTCTTGAAAAACTGATATAAGTTTATTCATGGAGTTTAAAAAAATCCAATTAAATGGATTTAAATCTTTTGCAGAAAAAGCTGACTTTTTAATCGAAGATGGCTTAACTGGTATTGTTGGACCTAACGGGTGTGGAAAATCTAATATAGTTGAATCTCTAAGATGGGCAATGGGCGAAACATCTGCAAAAAGTATGCGTGGATCTGGAATGGAAGATGTAATTTTTTCAGGTACTTCAAATAAACCTTCAAAAAATATTGCTGAAGTTACGATAGAAGTTGAAAATAAAGAAAAAGAAGGTCCAGTTCAGTATCGAGAGCATGATCAATTTCAAATTAAAAGAAAAATAGAAAAAGATAAAGGTTCTAAATTTTATATTAATGGTAAAGAAGTTAGAGCTAGAGATGCTCAAATGTTTTTTGCTGATCTATCTACAGGTGCACATTCCCCTTCAATGATAAGTCAAGGAAGAATTGGAGCTTTAGTCACTGCAAAACCTACAGATAGAAGAGCAATTTTGGAGGAGGCTGCAGGTATTTCTGGGCTTCATGTGAGAAGACATGAGGCTGAATTAAGATTGGGTGCTGCAGAAAACAATCTTAAAAGAGCTGATGAACTTAGAAGGCAACAAGAAAAACAATTAGCGAATCTTCAAAAACAGGCAGAGGAAGCTACAAAGTACAAACTTATCTCTGAAGAAATAAAAAAAATCGAGGCAGGTTTATATTATTTAAAATTAATTGAAATAGACAAAGAAATCAGGATAGAAAATGAAATAAATAGTGAAGCTGAAGGCGAAGTAGATGGATTTAATACTAAAATATCAGAGCTAGAAAGTTTGATCAAACTTTCAACTGATAAGGTTTCACCTCTTAGAGAAAAAAATATAGAAAATTTATCAAGAATTCAAAGACTTAATCTAGAGCTTCAAAGTTTAGATGAGGAGAATACAAGAACTCAAGATGAAATCGAAACTATCAAAAAGTCAATTCAAACCCTTGATGACGATATTGCTAGAGAAAGAGGAATAATTATTGACGCTAATTCTAATGAAAAACGACTAAAAGAGGAAAAATCAGATTTGATAGAGACTGACTCAAAGTATTTCGAAACACAAAAACTCTCGAATGAAGAACTAGAAACAGCAAAAGACAAATTAAAAGACGAACAAAAAGCTGTTGATGATGTTGTAAATAACTTTGCTGACCAGGCAATCAATATAAGCATAGGCCCAATTAAAAATGTCAAAAATACTATCTCTAGAGTTAAGGAATTAATTGATAGTAATGAAATTAATCAGGCAGTTACTTTATTGGACAGATGCAACATGGAGCTTAATAATTTTTTAAATGACCTTAAAGATGACAAATCTAGAAATGAATTGTTAAGTGTTAATGAAAAATCTCAAAATATAAAATTACTCCAAGAAAAATATGCTGATGCTTATAGTAAAAATCAATCTATCAAAAATGAATCTATAAAAAGAAATGAAAGAATTAAAACTATTGAAACTGAAATTGAAAGTTGGAAAAACTTACTATCAAATTCAGAAAAAATGGTTTCGGAACTTACTGAAAGAAAAAATAAATTTTCATCTAAATTGAATGATTTAGAAAATCAACCAAGAGTTCAGGCTGAACGAAAAGGTCAAATTTCAGAAAATTTGAGAATTTCTAATAAAGAAAAAATTGATAACGAACTAATTATTGATGAAACTGATAAAAAAATTGAAACTTTAAGAAGTGAATTGAATGAAATTCAAGAACAATCAATACAAATCAGAGAGAGAAAAGCAAGTTCAGGAGCAACCGTTGAAGGTCTACAAAAAAGAAAAGGAGATTTATTAGACCGTATAAATTCTGAACTAAATCTTAATGAAGATAATATTCTGGAGAATTCAAATTTAAATGGTGTTGATGATCTCCCCAACGCTGTTGATCAAGAAGATGCGTTGGATAAAAAGAAGCAAGAAAGAGAAAGGTTTGGCTCTGTAAATTTAAAAGCTGATGAAGAAACTAATAAATACGAGGAAGAGATTAAGAAAATGGAGCAAGATCGTGCGGACTTAGTAACAGCTATTGTAAAATTAAAAGATAGCATAAATGAACTTAATCAAAAAGGACGTGAAAGATTAATAGAGGCTTTTGAGAAAGTTAATAGAAAGTTTGATGAGGTATATACAAAATTATTTAATGGAGGGAATGCAAAATTAGAATTAGTTGAAGCTGATGATCCTCTTGAAGCTGGATTAGAGATGTTGGTAAGCCCTCCTGGAAAAAGATTACAATCAATAACCTTGTTATCTGGGGGAGAACAAGCACTAACGGCTCTTTCATTGATCTTCGCGGTATTTTTAACCAACCCATCTCCAATTTGTGTTTTGGATGAGGTTGATGCTCCACTGGATGATGCAAATGTAACAAGATTTTGTAATCTACTTGAAGAATTAACTAAAATAACAAATACTAAATTTATCATTGTAACTCATCATGCTTTGACTATGTCTAAAATGAATAGATTGTATGGGGTAACTATGCCTCAAAAAGGTATTAGTCAATTAGTTGCGGTTGATTTACAAAAAGCAGAGAGTATGGTTGCCTAAACTATACAAATGCCAAAAGATCCGTTAAAAACTCGCTTAGAGATTGCAAAAAACAAGGTTTCTAAGAAAAATCTTTTTGATAAAAAAAATAATCCCTCACCTATTGGAACAGCATTTAAATTAAGCACAGAACTGGTCGCTGCGGTTGCTGTAGGGACAATTATTGGGTTTATTTTTGATAAGACCTTTGGTACTAAACCCTGGTTTATATTAATATTTTTTTTTGTGGGAGTAATTGCCGGAATAACAAACGTAATTAGATCTGCAAAAAATATGCAAAAATAAATACTTATGGCAGCAAATCCTATGTCTCAATTCGACGTTTATCGAATTGGACCTGAAATAAAAGTTGGAGCATTTGATATATCATTTACTAACGCCAGTTTATTTATGATTATCAGTACAGTTTCAATTTTACTTGTGTTTAACTTGGGCTCAAAAAGAAATTCAGTATTACCAAATAAAATGCAATTACTATCAGAGCTTAGTTATACATTTGTTGCGAAAATGATAAGTGATACAGCTGGATCAAAAGCAAAACCCTATTTTGCGTTTATATTTTCTTTATTCATGTTCGTTCTATTTTGTAACATGTTTGGTATGATCCCTTACACATTTACTGTGACGAGTCATATAATCGTTACATTTATTTTGGCGTCATTCATTTTTATTGGAGTGACAATAATTGGCTTTATTAAACATGGATTTGGCTATCTAAAATTATTTGTACCTAGTGGGGTACCTGCTGTGCTACTACCCTTAATAGTAGTTATAGAAATAATATCTTATTTAAGTAGACCAATAAGTTTATCAGTTCGATTATTTGCAAATATGATGGCTGGTCACACAATGATGAAAGTTTTCGGAGGCTTTGTGATAAGTCTTGGATTGGTCGGTGGTTGGCTTCCACTGAGTTTTTCGGTTGCATTAACAGGTTTGGAGATCTTAGTTGCTTTTCTTCAAGCTTATGTTTTTGCAATCTTAACCTGCATCTATTTAAATGATGCATTAAATTTACACCATTAATTAACCAAGGAGGAAATAATGGAATTAGAAGCAGCAAAAATGATCGGAGCTGGTTTAGCAGCAATTGCTTTAGCAGGTGCCGGTGTAGGTATTGGAATAATTTTTGGAAATTATTTGTCTGGAGCGATGAGAAATCCGTCTGCAGCACAGAAACAGTTTCCTAATTTACTTTTAGGTTTCGCTCTAGCGGAAGCTACAGGATTATTTGGATTAGTAGTTGCATTAATCATTTTATTTGCGTTTTAAATTGATGATTAAAAAAATATATTTTCAGTCGATATTTTTTAGCTTCTTATTTTTTAAAGAAGCTTTTGCAGCTGAAAGTGGAGGTATGCCTCAATTAAATCCTGAGTTTTGGATTTCTCAAATTTTTTGGTTAATACTTACATTTGGAACTATGTATGTTGTTTTATCAAAATTCATACTGCCAAAAATTAGTAACAATTTAGAGTCGAGAAAATCTCAAATTTTAGAAAATATTGAGGCCGCAGAAAAACAAAGAGAAGATAGTGAGGCTAAACTTAAGGAATATGATGAAATTATATTAAAGAGTAAAAGGGAGGCTAAAACTATGTTTAATCAAACAAGAGAAAAAGCGCTTAAAGATATAGTGTCTAAAAAAGAGGTTTTAGACAAGCAAATTGATGATGAAATTAATAAAGCTGAAAAAGAAATAGAAGTTTTGAGAATTAGCGCTCCAGATAAAATAAATAAAATAGCAATTGAGACTTCCTCAGAACTTTTAGAAAAGTTAATTGGCTCTGGAGTAAACAGTAGCAGCATATCTGCAATTGTTGATGATCTATCGAAAAGAAATGGGGACAAATACTATGGCAATTGATGCAACATTTTGGGTAGCAGTATCATTTGTAATCTTTTTTGGTGCTTTAATTTATCTAAAAATTCCACAAAAAGTTTCTCAAATTTTAGATAAGATGATCTCTGATATTAAAAATGAAATTAATGAAAGTGAAAAATTAAGAACTGAAGCAAAAAATTTGCTTGATAATGCACAAAAAAAATTAGATACCGCTCAAAACGTTAGTAATGACATTTTAGATCAAGCAAAAAAAGACTCGGATAGATTGGTAATAGAATTGAACGATAAATTCCATAAATCTTCTGAGATCAAAAAAAATCTTGCTGAAAATAAAATAAGTCAAATGAAAGAAGCGGCTATCAAAGAGATAAAAGATGCCTCAATTAAAATAGCAGTGGACTCAGTTAAAAAAATTATATCCACATCAGTAGATAAATCAAAACTCGACGTAGTATTTCAAAAAAATTTGGATGAGACTAAAGAGCAGCTAAAAAAAATTAGCTCATAATACACTTACAATTTCCTAAAAAAACTATAAATTATTAATATGAATTCTATAGTGATTGGATCTGGATTTGGAGGAATTGCTGCAGCTTTGCGCTTGAAGGCAAAAGGACATCAAGTTAAATTGATTGAAAAACATCCTGATCTAGGTGGTAGAGCCAGAGTGTTTAAGAAAAATGGTTTTATATTTGATGGTGGCCCGACTGTAATTACTGCACCCTACTTAATTAATGAGTTGTTTGAATTATTTAAAAAGGATCCAAAAAACTACATTGAATTATCTCCCCTTAAAATTTGGTACCAATTTATTTTTGAGGATAAATCTAAATTTAATTATTCTGGTAATGAAGCCAATATGGTTAAACAAATAGAGAATATAAGTAAAGATGATGTTGAAGGATATCAAAAATTAGTAAGTTTTACCAAAAAGATTTTTGATAAAGGATTTACAGAGTTGGCAGATGTTCCTTTTAATAAACCTTTTGTAATGATGCAACAACTTCCAGCACTCCTTAAACTCAAAAGCTATAAATCAGTTTACTCATTAGTATCTTCATTCATAAAAAATGAGAAATTAAGAAGAATGCTCAGTATGCATCCTCTTTTGGTCGGAGGTAATCCATTCACCACTACTTCAATTTATGGGCTAATACTTTACTTAGAGAAAAAATGGGGGATCCATTATTCTATGGGGGGCACAGGAAATATTATTAAAGGTCTAGAAAAACTTATGCTTGAAGAGGGAATTGATATAATCAGAAATAGTGAAGTAACTGAGATCATTTCAAAAAATAATAAAATTACTGGTATCAAATTAAATGACCGAGAAATCATGGAGGCTGAAAATGTTATTTGTAATGCAGATCCACCAGCTTTTTACGAAAAAATGTTAAAAAAAAATGGTCAAGGCTCTTTTATTTTTAATTGGAAAAAGAAAAGAATGGAATATTCAATGGGTCTTTTCGTTTACTATTTTGGAACCAAAAAAATTTATCCAAATGTTGAGCATCATACAATTAAGTTTGGCAATAAATATAAAGAACATCTGGAAGATATTTTTAATAATAAGAAATTAAATAATGATATTAGCTATTACCTTCATAGACCTTCTGCAACTGATAAATCGATGGCACCTGAAGGAAATGACTGTTTCTATGTTCTTGTTCCAGTTCCAAATAATCAATCTAAAATTGATTGGAAAACTGAAGGTGAAAAAATGAAAAATTTAGTGATTAATAAAATGGAAAAAGATTTGATGCCAAATCTTAGAGAAAATATTGTGGTAGATTTTTATTTAACACCAGATTATTTTGAAAAAGAATTAAATACAAAATTTGGATCTGGATTTTCAATTCAACCTAAATTCACTCAATCTGCGTATTTTAGATTTCATAATAAATCTGAAATTTATGATGGACTATATTTTGTAGGTGCTGGAACACACCCAGGAGCTGGGGTGCCTGGTGTGCTATCCTCAGCAAAAGTCTTGGATAAATTGCTTTAATGTCTGCTAAAAATTATCTAGCAACATATGCAAAATCTTTTAACTGGGCTGGTTTTTTTTTACCAAAAGATACTTATAAAAAATGTTCAGACCTTTACAATTTTTGTAGAGTAGCTGATAATATTGCTGATGATGAAAATTCTATTGAAGTTAAGATAGAGGAATTTAAAAAATTTAAAAATAATTTTGAAAATAAAAATTTTGAGGATCCATTAATTAAGAATATATGGGAAATAATTTCTGAATATAATATTTCAGTTAAAATTATTTACGATTTATTTGAAGGTATCAATTCAGATATTAAAGAGCAAGTAAAGTTAAATACAAAAAAAGAATTATTACTTTATTCTTATCGAGTAGCAGGTACCGTAGGATTAATGA
The DNA here is from genome assembly GCA_902536575.1 of uncultured Pelagibacteraceae bacterium. Lineage (GTDB taxonomy): Bacteria > Pseudomonadota > Alphaproteobacteria > Pelagibacterales > Pelagibacteraceae > Pelagibacter. Next base: position 14,317 of record CACAYA010000004.1, read on the forward strand.
TGGCTAAAATACTAAAAGTAAGTAAAAAAAATTCTTTAAAATCTGCAATTGATCTTGGTATCGCTATGCAATTAACCAATATTTCAAGAGATGTTATCGAGGATTTAAATAATAATAGGATCTACATTGATCAAAATTTTGAAAATATAAAATCTACAATTGAATTATCTGAAAAGTTTTATGATAATTCTTTTTACTCAATTAAAGAAATCCCCTTAAGTTTTAGATTTTCTATTTTAGTTGCCAGGAGAATTTATAGAAAAATTGGATATAAAATTTTAAACAAAAAAAATCTTGAAAATTATAAAAAATCGGGAAAAATTTATGTCAATAATATAGAAAAAATAGTTGAGACATTACTTTCAATAGTTGATTTTATTAAACTTATATTAACTGATAATAATGATGATAATATTGAGCATGACCATTATTTAATTAAAGAAGAAATTAAATTAGATGAGAGAATTTGACTATGTAATTTTAGGAGGTGGTTGTGCCGGATTATCTTTGGCATATGAATTAGAAATTCATGAGAAGTTTAAAGATAAAACGTTAGCAATCATTGAACCTAGAAATGACTATATTAGAGATAAAACCTGGTCTTTTTGGAAAGTTACGGCTCATAATTTTGAGGATTGTGTAAAGCACAGCTGGAGTAATTTTTCTGTCAATATACCTGATCAAACTAAGTACGTAAAATGTGAAAAATTACCTTACCAATCTATTGATAGTGGGCTGTTTTACGAAAAGATAATCAAAACGTTAAAAAAAAATACTAATATTTATTTTTTTAAAAATATAAATGAAATTAGTACTGAAAATTCATTCATTTTTAACAGTGTTAGCGATGTTTCTGATAGTAAAAATGATTTATGGCAACATTTTTCAGGTATTGAGATTGAAACTGATAAAGATTTATTTGATGATCAAATATTTAATTTAATGGATTTTGATTGTGAACAAAGAGACAGTGTACACTTTTTTTATACTTTACCATTTTCAAAAAAAAATGCACTTATTGAGACAACATGGATCTCAGATTTAAATCATCCATCTAATCAAGATTATTCAATACAGCTAGAAGACTATATTAAAAATAAATTAAAAATTAATAATTATGAGATTAAATTTAAAGAAACTGGTGCTATTCCATTGTTTCATCCAAAAAATATAAAAAAAATAAATCAGATGGAAATTGGTACAGCAGGAGGCATGACTAGATTAAGTACTGGATACACTTTCATGAATATTCAGAGCCAAAGCAAATATATAAGAGAAAATATTGAAAATATCCAAAAAGTAAAAAATTTTACTGTAAATTCAAAATATAAATTTTTAGATAATATATTTTTAAAAGTATTAAAAAAAAATTCAGATAAAATGCCAGAAATATTCTTTAAAATGTTTAATTGTTCTCCAGGCACAGTTATCAATTTTTTATCAAATAAAAGTAATATTTACGAGGATTTCTCTGTAATTTTAAAGATGCCAAAACTGGTTTTTTTGAGAGAATTGTTCTGAAATGAACTCTCAAATAAAAAAAATAAATCTAAATCACTCTTTTATATTTTTTTTATTTTGTAATGTATTTTCAGTGTTAGTCTTTAAATTTACTAATTTAAATGTATCAAACTTATTTTGTTTACTACTTATATTAACCATAGGAGTTTCTCACGGTGCCTTAGATCATTTAAAAGGTAAAAAACTTCTTAAAATTTTAAATATTAAAAAATTTTATATTTTTTATTTAATTTACATATTAATTGCTCTCTCAGTGATATTAATATGGACAATTGTGCCAGCTATTACTTTAATATTTTTTTTGGCTGTAGCTTCGTTTCATTTTGGTAAAGAAGATACACAATTTTTAATCAATAAAAACTCAAACATAATTTCAATACTTTATTTTTTTAGAGGATTATTGATTATTATTATACCTTTGTACTTCAATTTTGATGAGACAGTAAAAATATTTAAAGTGTTACTAATCGATAATGAGCAATTTTACTCAGGTTTAAGCTTTATTGAAAAGTATAAAATAATTGAAATAGTTATTAGTTTAAGTGCGCTATCAAGTATTATTTTATTTTTAATAGAATTTAACTTTAAAAAGTTTGCAATTTTTTTAGATTTTTTTTCAATTATAATTTTGAATTATTACTTGTCACCCCTAGTTGCATTTACGATTTACTTTTGCTTTTTACATTCTATTAGGCATACTATTTCACTAGCCATAGAAATGGATAATTCCAATCTAATAAATGGTTTAAAATTATTTGCTCAAAAAGCTTTAACATTAACAGTTTTGACTGGCATTTTCTCTGTGCTAGTTCTTTATTTCCTTAATAATGTATATGAATTAAATAGTGCAATATTAAAAATAATTTTTATAGGTTTGGCGTCTTTAACCTTTCCACATATATTGCTGGAATATTTTTTAGAAAAAAATGAAAAATAAAGAATTAAAAATCTTGTTATCTGCACCACGTGGATTTTGTGCGGGTGTTGAAAGGGCAATTGAAATTGTTGAAAAATCAATTCAAAAATTTGGTGCTCCAGTCTATGTTAGACATGAAATAGTTCATAATAAACATGTAGTTGATGATCTAAAAAATAAAGGGGCTATATTTGTTGAAGAGCTTGAGGAAATAAAAGATAAAACCAGACCCGTTATTTTTTCTGCTCACGGTGTACCAAAAAAAATACCAGAAGATGCAAAAAACTATAAAATGACTTATGTGGATGCAACATGTCCTTTGGTCTCAAAAGTTCACAGAGAGGCGGAAAATCTTAATAAAGCAGGATACCAAATTATTTTAATTGGGCACAAAAACCATCCAGAAGTAATTGGAACTATGGGGCAACTTCCAAATGGAGCGGTTAGGTTAATACAAAATGAAGATGAAGCTCAAAATTACCATGCTGAAAGAATTGATAAAATTGCTTATATAACTCAGACGACATTATCAGTTGATGATACCAAGGAAATAATAAAAATCTTAAAAAATAAATATCCAAAAATAAAAGAGCCGATGAAGGAAGATATTTGTTATGCCACAACCAATAGGCAGGCTGCAGTTAAGAATATTGCAAAACAATGTGAAATGTTTTTTGTAATTGGAAGCAGAAATTCTTCAAACTCAGTAAGGCTGGTAGAAGTTGCAAAAAAATCTGGATGTGAAAACGCACACTTAATTCATTCGGAAAGTGAAATTCCATATAATGAAATAGAAAAATTTAATACCATAGGTATTTCGTCAGGTGCGTCAGCTCCAGAAGTTTTAGTTGAAAATTTCATAAATTCTTTAAAAAATAAATTCACTTTAAAAATAAATGAAGTTGAAATAATAAAAGAAAACGTAGTTTTTAAAGTCCCAAATAAATTAAATTAGATGGCTGTTTATACAAGAATAGATAAAAATGATATTAAACTTATAAATAATAAGTTTGAAATTGAAAAAATTATTAGCTTTCAAGGGATTAAGCAAGGAATTGAAAATACTAATTATTTATTAAAATCAAAAAATAAAAAATTTATCTTAACAATTTTTGAAAAAAGAGTTTCTAACAAAGAAGTCCCTTTTTTTATGAAACTAATGGACAAATTAAGTAGTTCTAAAATAAATTGTCCTAAACCTTTAAGAACCAAAGGTGATAACTATCTAATAAAATTAAAAAAAAAGACTGCCTGTATCGTATCTTTTTTAGAGGGTAAAGATAAAAAAAAACTCAATATCAAGGATTGTTACACAGTTGGTAAAACTACAGCACAAATGCATTTGGTTACTGAAAAACTAAAACTTTATAGAAAAAATTCAATGGGCATTAAAAATCTTAACCCTTTATTAAAAAGTATTAAGTTTAAATATAATAAATTCTCAAATATAGATCTTTTTTTGAAAAATAATTTAAAGAATATTAGTAAGTATTGGCCAAAAAAATTACCAAATGGGATTATTCATGGAGATTTATTTATTGATAATATCTTTTTTAAAAAAAATAAACTCTCAGGGATTATAGATTTTTACTTTGCTGGAAATGATTTTTTCATGTATGAAATTGCAATTTGCATTAATGCCTTATGTTTTGACTTAAAAGGTAAAAAATTTTCAATGAATAAACAAAAAATTAAAGGGTTAATTAAAGGTTATGAGAGTATAAAGAAAATTTCTTCTAGAGAAAAAAAAGCTATTAATGTCCTGTGTAGAGGAGCGGCTTTGCGTTACTTATTAACTAGACTATATGATTATTCTAATACTCCTAAAACAGCTTTGATAAAAATAAAAAATCCTAACGAGTATTATCAAAAACTACTTACTCATAATAGCTTAAATTCTTATAAAGATTATTTACCCAGATGATAAAAATTTATACAGATGGTTCTTGCATTTCAAATCCTGGAAATGGTGGATGGGCTGCAATAATTAATATAAATGGAAAAATTAAAAAAATTAGTGGTAATGAAAAAAATACGACAAATAACAGAATGGAACTTATGGCTCCAATTAATGCCTTAAAAAATATAAACTCAAAAGATCCAATAGAGATATTTACAGATTCAAAGTATGTAAAAAATGGAATAACTGAGTGGATTGATACTTGGGTATTAAATAACTGGAAAACATCAAAAAAAGAGGATGTTAAAAACAAAGATTTATGGCTTGAATTACATAAATTAAACCAATCCTTAAGTGTAAAATGGAATTGGGTTAAAGCACATGCGGGAGACCCTTTAAATGAAGAAGTGGATATGTTGGCTAAAAAAGCAGCTAATTTAAATTGAATCTAAAAAATTTTCTGCAGCTGACATCTCACAGGTCGCTGTATCTTCCTCAGCTTTTATCTTAGTTGCGATATTATTTTCAACTAGCATAGTATATCTTGCTGATCGCGTTCCTTGACCTCTGTCAAATCTATCAATATCTGCACCAATTGATTTGGTAAATTCACAGTATGGATCTGCTGCCATAAAAATCTTGTCCTCTACCTTTTGACTATCACCCCAAGCTTTCATTACATTTGGATCATTTACTGAAACACAAATAATTTTGGTAATCCCCTTTTTTTTGGCAGCATCAAAATTGTTAACATAACCTGGTAAGTGTTTTGCAGAACAAACTTTGGTAAAAGCTCCAGGAACCCCTATAACTATAGTTTTATTGTTGTCAAATAACTTCGAAGAGGATATTTTTTTTGGCGCACCAGTTTCGTCTAAATGGTAAAATTCTGAATTTGGAATTTTATCTCCCTCTTTAATTTTCATTTAATTTTTTCTAAAATATATTGTTTAATTTCTTTAAAGCTATTTTCAATTATACCATAATTTTCTTCCTCATCCAAAATAAACTTTAATTCTTCTGGTAAATCAGATTTCAAATTTATAGCCTTTAAAATTGCATCTGGAAATTTGCATGGATGTGCTGTTGCAAGAACAATATTGTTCCCTTTTAAATCATGTTTATCAAAAGCTCCATATCCTATGGCTGTGTGTGGATCTAAAACCATATTAAATTTTTCATAGATATTTTTTATCACATCTAGTGTTTCCTGCTCACTCATTCTTGCCGATAAAAAATCTTGATTAATTTTTTTTAATTTCTCATCGTCAATTGTATATTTACCATTCTGTTTGATATTTTTCATATCATCTAAAGTTTGTGAAGTATCATGACTATTTAAATCATAAATTAGTCGCTCAAAATTACTTGCAATTTGAATGTCCATACTTGGCGAAATAGTTTCAGAGACATGTTGAGCCTCATATTTACCTTTTGAAATAGCTCTATGTAAAATGTCGTTTTGATTTGTGGCTACTATTAATTTATTAATTGGAAGACCCAACTTCTTTGCCAAATAACCTGCATATACATCTCCAAAATTTCCAGTTGGTACTGAAAAATTTATTGGCTGATTGTCATCCTCAGCTAAAAAATAACAATAAAAATAATATACACTTTGCGCAATAATTCGGGCCCAATTAATTGAATTAACACCAGACATGTTTATTTGATTAGAAAATTCTTTATCTGAAAACATGGATTTAACTAAATTTTGACAATCATCGAAGTTACCTTTTACAGCAATATTGAATACATTCTCATCTTTTCCAGTTGTCATTAATTTTCTTTGGACTGGTGAAATACGATTATACGGGTGAAGAACAAAGATATTTAAATTTTTTTTCCCTTTAATTGCATCAATGGCAGCAGCACCAGTGTCTCCTGATGTGGCAACTACAATATTAATCTTTTTATTTTCGTTATTCAAATAATATTCATAAAAATTACCCAAGAGTTGCATTGCTACATCTTTAAAAGCTAAGGTTGGACCATGAAATAATTCAAGCACATAGCGGTCACCTACTTTAATAAGATCAATAACATTATCTTTTCTGAAAACTGAGTAGGATTTTTCTATTATTTTACTTAACTCACCCTTTGAAGTAAAATTACCTATAAATGGATGAATAATTTTTTTTGCTAAATCTGAATAACTTAGTTTTTTAAAATCACTTATTTCAGACTCTGAATATTTGTGTAAAGCCTCTGGTATAAAAAGACCACCATCATCAGCAAGACCTTTAATAAAAACATCTTTAAATTCAAAGTTTTTTGATTTGTCTCTTGTGCTTATATACTTCATCTAATAATTTTTTTTTCTAAAATATAGATATATTAAAAGGATTGAAATCGCCATTGAAAACCAAGTAATTGCATACTTTTTATGATTGTTTGAAATTTTTGCATTGATCACTCTTGGTTTTGGAATTTTATAGTTTCCATTTAAATAAATAATATAATTAGAAAATTTTCTTCCAGTCTGATTAAAAATGTCATCTCTATTAAGGGTGAACCAATAATTTTTTTTAATTTCATTTTGGGGCTTAAACATACTTGACTTAGATTGTAACATCAAAGTTCCAATTATTTCATTTTGATTTATCTGATTGATTTCTGGTAGATCTTTTTTATCAAAAGGTATCCAACCTCTGTTAATTAAAAAGTTTTCATTTTCAATCAATATTGGGTTAACTACTTCAAACCCAGGTTTTCCTTTTTCATTCAAATTATATAAGTAAATTTGATTATCAAAATCAATTTGACCTGACGTTTTTATTCTTAAATAGTTTTTTCTATTAGTTTGAGTTAATTCTACAGGATCATTTTTTAAAGAATTTTCAATTTGATTTATTAAATCTATCTTCCAATTTAGTCTATAAATTTGCCAAAAACCTAATGAAAGAAGAACAAGAATTATAAACCAAACAAATACTGAAAATAAAAATTTATTCTTCAAGAGTTGTAAATTAACTTCCCCAAATATAAATGGCAGCAAATAAGAATAACCAAACTACATCAACAAAATGCCAGTACCAAGCTGCTGCTTCAAATCCAAAATGATGGTCTTTAGTAAAGTGACCTAATTTTCCTCGCCATAAACAAACAGCTAAAAATATTGTTCCAACTATTACGTGAAATCCATGGAAACCTGTAGCCATATAAAAAACTGCTCCATAAATGTGACCTGAATAATCAAAAGTAGCATGGTGATATTCGTATGCTTGTAATAAGGTGAAAAAGAAACCAAGAACAACTGTTGCTGTTAACCCTTGAATAAATCCTTTTCTATCACCTTCTAACAATGAATGATGGGACCAAGTAACTGTAGTTCCAGATAACAATAGTACTAAAGTATTAATTAGAGGGATATCCCATGGATCAAATGTTTCAATATCTTTAGGAGGCCAAACATTTCCAACAAACTCATTTGGAAATAAACTGATATCAAAGTAAGCCCAGAACCAAGCAACAAAGAACATTACTTCTGATGCAATAAATAATGTCATTCCATAACGATGATGAATTTGTACAACAGGGGTATGATGTCCTTGATGTTCTGCTTCAATCACAACGTCTCTGAACCACATGAAGGCTCCATAAATAACTAATGCTAGTCCAAGATACATTCCCCATGAAACATCATTGTGCATATAAAAAATTGTACCTATGGCTAATACCAAGCATGAAAAAGATACATAGATAGGCCAAGGACTTGGGTCAACTAAATGATAATCGTGTTTTTTTTCGGCTGACATTTTTTGTGATTATGATTGTTTATAGTAATCTGTCGAGAAAAAAGTATACGACATAGTTACGTCCTGTAAATTTTTTACTGTTGGATCATTTACAAGTTCTGGGTCTAAATAAAAAGTCATAACATAAGTTGCTTTTTCTCCAGCTTTGAGCTCCTGTTTTTCAAAACAAAAACAACCTAATTTACTATAGTATTTTCCAAAACTTGAAGGTGAAACGTTAAAGCTAGCAACTCCATAAGTGGTGTCATCACCATAATTTTCAACTTCAAATTCTATTTTGTTAACTTGACCAACTTTAACATCCATTACATTAGATTTTGCCTTAAAATCCCAGGTAAGATTATTAACATTAGTATCAAATCTAACACTTACGATTTTATCTAAAACCATTTTTGGTGGTTCTTTAGAAACTTGTGTTGTTCCCCCAAAACCAGTTACTCTACAAAATAAATCATAAAGTGGTACAGCGGCGAAAGACAAGCCAAGCATTAAGCAGAATATTCCAGCAAGTAGTATAGGAGTTAAAGTTTTTTTCTTCATCATATCTGTCTATCAAAAACTCCAACGTTATATAAAGTAAACACAAATAAGAAAACCATAAAAGCTAAAATTGCTACAGCAGTTAACATATTTTTTTTTTTAGTTTTTTTATCAGGTGTCATCATAAAATTTTATCAATCAAAAAAAGAACAAATATCAGAAATAAATATAAAATTGAATATCCAAAAATATTTTTTGCTTTTTTTGAATCAAATTTATTTTTTTTAAATTTGTAAAGTTCGAAACATAGAAAGTTATAGTAAAGTGTTAAAACTAGAGATGGTATTAAAAAAACCAGACTGACAAAACCAATAGCGTAAGGCAAGACAATCACTGGTAACATCAATAATGAGTAAATTAATATGTTAAATTTTGTACTCTCAACTCCATTGGTTAATGGTAGCATTGGTATTTTTGCTATTTTATAATCCTCAGATTTATATAGGCTTAAAGCCCAGAAATGAGATGGAGTCCAAAAGAAAATTATTAGAAAAAATGTTATAGGCTCCAATGAAAGTGAATTAGTAGCAATTGTCCAACCAATTACTGGTGGTAAAGCACCCGCAGCACCTCCTATCACTATGTTTTGGGGAGTTTTTCTTTTAAGCCAGATTGTATAGACAAAAACATAAAATAAAATCGTAGATAGCAATAAACCAGCTGATATTCTATTCGCAAAATAATCTAACGCTATTACAGAAAATATTGACAACGTAATACCAAAGACCAGTGCCTGATTTTTGTTCACTTTTCCAGTTGGAATTGGCCTTAAACAAGTTCTAGACATTAACGCATCTAAATCAGACTCGTACCACATATTAAGTGCACCTGCTGCGCCTGCACCTATTGAAACTAAAATTATACCAATAATTGCATCTTTTGTGGGTATTATATTTGGCGCCATTAACAATCCGACAGCACAAGTAAAGATAACTAATGACATTACTCTTGGCTTCATTAGTTTAAATAATTCGGATAAATTAAATACGTCTTCCTGACTTAAATTTCTATTTTTTAATTTAGACTTAATCATTAATTTTCTGTTTAAAAAATCTATGTTAATAAATTAACTTATAGATTTTTGAACACTTTCATCATCTTCGAATTTCGGCAATTCCTCAAAAGTATGAAAATTCGGCGGTGATGGTACAGTCCATTCTAAAGTTGTAGCTCCCTCTCCCCAAGGGTTTTGGGCTGCAGCTTTTTTCTTTGAAAATGCATAAATTAAATTAGCAAAAAATACCACTAATCCCAGAACTGAAATATATGATCCTATCGATGATATGTAATTCCATCCTGCAAAAGCATCTGGATAATCAGCATATCTTCTTGGCATACCAGCAAGGCCTAAAAAATGCTGAGGGAAAAATACTAAGTTAACACCAATAAAAGTTAACCAGAAATGTAGTTGTCCCATCCACTCTGAATATTCATATCCAGACATTTTTCCAAACCAATAATAAAAACCTGCAAATATCGCAAACACTGCCCCTAAAGATAAAACATAGTGAAAGTGTGCAACGACATAATAAGTATCATGCATTGCTGTATCAACACCTGCATTAGCTAAGACAACTCCTGTAACTCCCCCTACCGTAAATAAAAATATAAAACCTAATGCCCATACCATTGGTGTTTTAAATGAGATAGATCCACCCCACATCGTTGCAATCCATGAGAATATTTTTATCCCTGTAGGAACCGCAATAATCATTGTTGCTGCTAAAAAGTATGCTTTTGTGTCAGTGCTTAAACCAACTGTATACATATGGTGAGCCCATACAACAAAACCAACAATTCCAATTGCAACCATAGCATAAGCCATTCCCAAATATCCAAATACAGGTTTTTTAGAAAACGTTGAAACAATATGACTTATCATTCCAAAACCAGGCAAAATTAAAATATAAACTTCGGGATGACCAAAAAACCAAAATAAATGTTGGAATAAAACTGGGTCTCCACCAGTTTGTGCATCAAAAAAAGCCGTTCCAAAATTTCTATCAGTTAAAAGCATTGTAATTGCTCCTGCTAAAACAGGTAAAGATAACAATAATAAAAATGCTGTAACTAAAATTGACCAGGCAAATAAAGGCATTTTATGTAAAGTCATGCCTGGGGTTCGCATATTTAAAATCGTTGTAATAAAGTTTACTGCTCCTAAAATTGATGAAGCGCCCGCTAAGTGTAAACTTAAGATTGCAAAATCCATTGCTGGACCTGGTTGTCCGGCAGAAGATGATAAGGGAGGATAAATAGTCCAACCACCTCCAACTCCTGTTTGACCTGGAGGTCCGTCCATAAAAATAGACATAATTAATAAAATAAATGATGTAGGTAATAACCAAAATGAAATATTATTCATTCTTGGAAACGCCATATCTGGAGCACCAATCATAATCGGTACAAACCAATTACCAAAACCACCGATCATTGCTGGCATAACCATAAAGAAAATCATGATCAATCCATGACCAGTTACTAAAACATTATATAAATGATAATTACCACCTAAGATACCATCTCCCGGATGCATCAACTCCATTCTCATTAAAACTGAAAATGCTGTACCGATTACACCTGCAATAATTGCAAAAATTAAATACATTGTTCCAATATCTTTGTGATTGGTTGAATAAGCCCAACGCTTCCAACCAGTTGGAGTGTGATCGTCGTGTGATGCAGTCTGTGTATACATAATTATTTACTTGCTAGTTTTTTAAATTGATCCTCTTCAATTACTCCTTTTGCAAATTTTACTTTAGCATCCATAAGCCACTCATTATATTCTTCTTCAGAAACAACTCTGACTGTTATTGGCATGAAAGCATGTTTAATACCACAAAGTTCAGAACATTGACCATAATAAGTTCCAACTTTTTCAGCTTTAAACCAAGTTTCATTAATTCTACCAGGCACAGCATCTCTTTTTACTCCGAAAGCTGGCAAAGCCCAAGCATGTAATACATCGTTTGCAGTAATTAGTACCTTAACTACTTTATTTACCGGGACTACAAGTTCATTATCAACTGCTAATAATCTAGGTTGATTCTCTTTTAAATCTTTATCTTCAATCATATATGACTCGAAAATTATATTTTCATCTGGATATTCATAACCCCAATACCACTGATACCCAACAGCCTTAACTGTAACTTCTGCTTTAGGAATAGTATCTTGTTTATATAAAATTTTAAATGAAGGTACAGCCATGACAATTAAAATTAAGCATGGAATTAATGTCCATAAAACTTCAACTGCAACATTATGAGTTCTTTTTGAAGGAACTGGATTTGCTGATGCTCTAAATCTTATACAAGCATAAATCATTAAGAATAAAACAAATACACTTATTGCAATAATTATTGGAAGTAAAAGGTTGTCATGAAAATTTACAATATCTCTCATCGTTTCAGATGCTGCATTTTGAAAACCTAATTGCCAGTCTTTTGGTTGATCAGCTAACGCATGAGAATTTGTTAAAACTGCTAAGATTATAAATAAAAATTTATTCATTTTTAAACACTATATAAATCCTCTTTAGAAAAATTACACTTTACTTTTCGCGACAAAATATCAATTAATGGCGTAATTTATGATCGATATGGCAGAAATTACAGCTGTTTCAGATCTTAGGATGTTTTCATTAATTTTTATAGCCTGAACACCTTTGTATGAGAGAATCTCGTCTCTTTCACTCTCAGAAAAGTCTCCTTCAGGACCTACAACGATACAGGTTGGTTTGCTAGTAAGTTTTTTTAAATCTACTTTATTATTTTTTGAATTAAGATCTGTGAAAATCAAATCGACATCCCTCTTATCCAGGAAATCTCTAAGATTTTGAGAGTCTTCAATATTAGGAACCTGAATTCTATTCGATTGTTCGGCTGCTTCTATAACAACTTTTTCTAATCTTTCTTTATTTATCTTCCTAACAATTGTTCGATCAAAAATAATAGGCAAAAACTTTGTAACTCCTAACTCAGTTGCTTTTTGGATCATGAAATTAAAGTAATTAGATTTGATAGGTGAAAAAGCTAACCATAGCTCTTTAAAATTCTCTTTTTGTCTTAATTGTTTTGTAACATTAAACTCAACAATATTTTTTGTAATACCTAAAATTTTTGCCTCCCACTCACCACTAATATTAAATAATGAGAAAACTTCATTTTCTTTAATTCTCATAACCTTACTTACATAATGAGATTGTGATTTATCAAGTGTGGCAGTTAAATTAAGTGATAAACTTTCTGGAAAAAATAATCTAATGTTACTCATATAGATAAATTAGTTTATGAAAAATATTAAAGCAATAATTTTTGATGCATATGGAACCTTATTTGATGTAAATTCAGCTGCTGAGAAATGCAAAGATAAAATTGGTGATAAGTGGGAAGGTTTTGCAAATTACTGGAGAACTACTCAGCTAGAATATACTTGGCTTAGAAGTTTAATGAAAAGACATAAAGATTTTTGGCAAGTAACTGAAGATAGTTTAGATAAATCTATGAAAGCTTGTGAAATAGATTCTTCATTAAGAAATGAATTATTAGATCTTTATGAAATTCTTTCACCATTTAAGGAAGTGCCTGCAGTTTTAAAATCTCTTAGAGAAAAAGATTTAAAACTTGCTATTCTTTCAAATGGTACACCTACACTTCTTAATCAATTAGTTAAAAGCAACAATTTAGATAATTTATTTGATGATCTTTTTTCAATAGAAGAAGTTGGTATTTATAAACCAAACTCTAAAGTTTACGATATACCAATTAAAAAATATAATATTCAAAAAAATGAGGTTGCTTTTTTAAGTGCTAACAGTTGGGATGTATCAGGTGGAGGAAATTATGGTTATAATTCTATTTGGGTAAATAGAAATAACAATGTTTTTGACAATTTAGATTTTGCAGTAAAACACGAGATTAAAAATCTTAGTGATTTACTTGATATATTATAGAAATTTATTAAATCATTACATATGAAAAATATCGAAATTAGTAAAATTATTGACCCTACCCCTGCATCAGATGGTGCTGGAGTTAAATTAAAAAGAAGTATTGGAGTAGAGCCAAATTATTTTGACCCATTTTTAATGTTAGATGAGTTTGGATCTGATAATAGTGAGGATTATATCGCAGGTTTTCCACCTCACCCACATCGAGGAATTGAAACAGTGACCTATATGTTAGCCGGTGATTTTGAACATAAAGATAGCACCGGAGGTGAAGGAAGAATGACTGCAGGAGATGTTCAATGGATGAAAACTGGTAGTGGAATAATTCACTCTGAAATGCCCGCAATGAAAGAGGGTAAACTTCATGGATTTCAATTATGGGTTAATATGCCTGCTAAATTAAAAATGAGTAATCCAGAATATATTTACATAGACGCAGATAAAATGAGTATTCATAAAGATATAGATAAACAGATTAAAATTATAGCTGGCAAATTTGAAAATGCTGAGGGCCCTGTTAAAGGTCATAATATCGAACCAATTTATTTTGATGTTGAGCTAAATAAAGATAAATTGTTTAACTTTGTAATACCTTTAACTCATAACACTTTTATTTATTTAATTAATGGTGAAATTGAAGTTGGTAAAAATAAACACGACGATGTTAAAGATAGTACTTTAATACTATTAACACGAGGTGAAAATTTAACTGTGAAAGCTAAATCAAATGCTAAATTCTTAGTGATTTCTGGAAAGCCTATTAATGAAGAAATAGCAAGAGGTGGTCCATTTGTAATGAATACTAAGGCAGAAATCTTGCAAGCAGTCCAAGATTATCATAATGGTACGTTTGTAAAATAGAGTATGAAAGCTATAAAAATAGAAAAATTTGGAAGTCCTGATGTATTGAAAGTTGAAAATGTTGAAATTGGTAAACTTAAAACAAATGAAGTTTTAATAAAAAACTTATCTATTGGCATAAATTACATTGACACTTATCACCGAACTGGGCTCTACCCCATTCCACTTCCAAGTGGGATTGGTCTTGAAGCATGTGGTATTATCGAAGAAGTTGGCTCTGATGTTACTTTATTTAAAGTTGGGGATAGAGTTTCTCACGCTTCTATGCCTATTGGTGCATATTCTGAGAAACATATTATGCCAGAAAATAAACTTGTTCCAGTTCCAGATGGAGTTTCGGATGAGGTAGCTTCATGTGTTACATTAAAAGGAATTACTGCAGAATATTTACTGCATAGAGCATATCCATTAAAAAAAGGAGATAAAGTTCTTTATCATGCAGCAGCTGGAGCTCTAGGACAAATTTTATGTCCATGGGCCAATTCAATTGGTGCAGAAATTATCGGCACCGTTGGCTCAAAAGAGAAGGAAGAAATTGCAAAGAAAAATGGTTGTCATCACGTAATAAACTACACTGATAAAAACTTTGTAGAAGAAGTAGAAAAAATTGTTGGAAAAAATGGAATAGACGTTGTTTATGATGGTGTAGGTTTAAAAACTTTTGAAGGTTCAATTGAAGTACTTAAAATCAGAGGTATGATGATAGCTTTTGGAAATGCTTCAGGTTATGTCGATACTATTGATGTAAAAAAACATATTAATGCTAAAGGTTTATTTTTTACACGACCTTCCATTGCTCATTACACTATTGAGAGAGAAGAGCTATTAGAATCAGCAAAAAAAGTTTTTGATGCTGTTTTGTCAGGTAAGTTTAAAATAGATATTTCAAAAAAATATTCTCTTGATGAAGTTAAACAAGCTCATGAAGATTTAGAGGGCAGATTGCTTACTGGCCCAGCTGTTATAAAACCTTAAACAGATAATTTATTCATAAATATCCATGTCTGACATATGAAGTTTCAAAGCATTGGTGGAAACTTGAATTTCAATAATAAAAAAAATAATAGAAACAATCATAGACAAACAACATGATCCAAAAATAATTCTGGCGATAAAAATTTCACTTAAATAAAGACCAAAAACAGTCAGCATATTAAATAAAAACCCAAATGCTGCGAATACCATTGAAAATTTTAGAAGACTTATTCTTTTATTAAGATTAATAAATTGTGCCTTCCATTCAGGTGGGGTGTGTTTTTCAAAGACATGAGCATCATGTATTTTTCTAATTAGAGCACTCAATGTATGAAACCTATTACTATAAACACCCATTAGCAAAGGTATTGCAGGAAACATTAATGCTGTAACAGTGTAATCTATATTCATACGAATCAATTTGATTATGAAACTAGGCTTTGTTATTTACAAGTAAATTATGAACCAATTAAACTTATTTATCGAACTTACAAGATTAAAAAAGCCTATTGGTTTTATGCTTCTATTCTGGCCATGTGCGTGGGGCCTCACTTTAGCTTATGATTTTTCAACAAGCTTAAATAACTATTTTTTTTATTTAATTCTCTTTTTTTTAGGTTCAGTTTTAATGAGATCAGCAGGCTGTATAGTAAACGATATCTTGGATAAAGAATTTGATGCAAAAGTTTTTCGAACAAAAGATCGACCAATAGCCTCTGAAAAAGTATCAATTAAACTTGCTTTATTTTATGCTTTCTTCTTGTGTTTTTTAGCTTTTTTGGTTTTGATTAATTTCAATTTATTTACAATAATTCTCGCTTTTGGTTCTATGCCTCTTGCCTTCACTTATCCAGTGATGAAGAGGTTTACTTATTGGCCTCAATTATTCCTTGGTATCACTTTTAACTATGGATTAATACTTGGATGGACCGCAGTTAATGGTGAAATTAGTTTAGTGCCTGTACTATTCTATGTTGGAGCCATATTTTGGACACTGGGCTATGATACAATTTACGGATATCAAGATATAAAAGATGACGAAATAATAGGATTGAAATCAACTTCAATTAAATTCAAAGGAAAAGCTAAAAATTTTTTATTTTTATGTTATTTATTTTTATTAACTTTCTTTTTGGTTGGTGGTTATAAAATGCAGTTTCATTTTAGTTATTACTTATTATCAATTATACCTTTATATCATTTGTTAATTTATCAATTAAAAATTTTTAAATTGAATGACCCATTAAGTTGTCTTAGAGCTTTTAAAAGTAATAATTTGTTTGGGTTAATAATTTTTATTAATATTCTGATTGTCAAAAATTTATGATGAATAATAGTGAAATTTACAAAAGACTATACAAAGATTATTCAAAAAAATACTTAGATAAAATAATACTATCGGCATTCTTTTCTATATTAGTTGCAGGAAGCACATCAGCAATCGCTTGGCTTTTAGATCCTGCTATAAAAAAACTTTTTATTGAAAAAGATCAATCACTCATAATTTTTATTCCTTTAATGATTATAGTTGCATTTACGACAAAAGGATTGTCTTTATATTATGCTAAAGCAACCATGATTGGAGTTGGAGAGTCAATCAAAAAAAAACTTCAATTCGATATGGTAAATACCTTGGTGGGAACTGACACGCAAATAATTGACAAAAAACACTCTGGTAAATTCATTTCTAATCTCACTTATGATGTTACACACATTACTAATCTACTTAGTAATGCAATATTGGCTCTATTTAAAGATACTCTGACTTTAATAGGGTTATTATTTGTGATGTTCTTACAAAACTGGAAACTAGCTCTAGTATCAATAGTCATGATTCCACTTGCAAGTTTTTTTGCAAAAACTTTAGGCAAAAGAATTGGTAAAGTCACAACCGAGGCTCAACAAAAATCTGGCTTTTTAACAACTTATTTGGTTGAATTATTTAAAAATCATAAGCTTATAAAAATTTTTCAAAAGGAAGAATTCGAAAAAAATAGAGCAGATAATTTTTTAAATCAATTAAAAGAAAAAAATCAAAAAATACAAACTGTTTTTGTAAGAATGTCCCCTATTATGGAAACATTGACGGGAGTGATGATTGCAATCTTAATTTTTTACTCAGGAATACTAATGTCAAAAGGTGAACTTGAAATTAACAATTTTTTTTCTTTTCTTGCTGCTATGATGTTGGCATATCAACCTGTTCGATCTTTATCCACACTTACTATGGTACTAAGTCAAGGTCTTTCCGCTGCATCAAGAATTATACCTATAATAGACCAAAAAAATAAAATCACAGATGCATCTGGTGCAAAACCAATTGAAATAAAAAAATCAAATATCAAGTTTATAAACGCAAACTTTTCTTACAGTGTTGAGGATGGTAAAACGCTTAATTCAATAAATTTAGAGTTTGAGGGAGGAAAAATGACATCTTTAGTTGGTCATAGTGGATCGGGGAAATCTACTATAATGAATTTGATCCCAAGATTTTATGAAATACAGTCAGGAGACATTATGATTGATGGACAATCAATATCTAATGTAACTATTAATTCGCTGAGAGCAGAAATTTCTATGGTAAGTCAAGAAACAACTCTATTTGATGACACAATAAAAAATAACATAAAATATGCAAAGACAGATGCAAAAGATGAAGAAATTTATGAAGTTGCAAAGCTATCTTTTTGCGAAGAATTTATAAATAACCTTCCAAATAAATTTGAAACATTAATTGGTGAAAATGGTATCCGATTATCAGGTGGTGAAAAACAGAGGTTATCTATAGCGAGAGCAATGATGAAAAAAAGCTCAATTATTTTATTAGATGAGGCAACGTCATCTCTGGACTCGGAGACTGAAACAAAAATACAAGAAGCACTAAAAATTCTTACCAAAAATAAAACTACAATAGTAATAGCCCATAGGTTATCAACAATTCTAAATTCAAATAATATTTATGTAATTAATTCTGGAGAAGTAATTGATAGTGGAAATCATGATGAACTTATGAGTAAATCTGAGCTTTACAGAAATTTTTATGAAAAACAGATACAAAAATAAATATGTTTTTCTTATATCAAACAATAATTTTTATAATTTTAGTATTCTCTCCAATAATAATAGTTTTAAGAATTATTAGAAATAAAGAGCATAAAGTAAGATTTTCTGAGAAATTTAGTTTTTCTTCCAAAAAAAGAATTAAAGGTAAACTTATTTGGTTTCATGGTGCAAGTGTAGGTGAGATACTGAGTATTGTTCCATTGATTAAAAATTATGAAAAAAACAAGTCTATCACTCAAATACTTGTAACATCTAGCACATTAAGTTCGTCAAAAGTGCTTGAAAAATTTAAATTTAAGAAAACAATTCACCAATTCTATCCTATAGATAATTCATTTTTTACAAATAAGTTTTTAAAATTTTGGAAACCGCATATGGCTGTCTTTGTTGATTCAGAAATTTGGCCATGTATGTTTAAAAATATTAATGATAAAAAGATTCCATTAATTTTATTAAATGCAAGAATAACAAAAAAAACTTTTAAAAAATGGATGAAATTAAAAAACTTTGGAAGATCTATTTTTAATAAAATTACAATTGCTTACCCTCAGAATCTTGAAACTGAAACATATTTAAAGAAACTTAAAACAAACAAGCTTATTAGGCTAGGAAATTTAAAATTTGCAGAAAATTTCGAGAAAAATTTAGATAAAATTAGTAATAATTTTGAAAAAGAGATGATAAAAAAAAAAATTTGGGTTGCATCTAGTACTCATGAAAACGAGGAGCTTTTCTGTGCAAAAGCACATATTCACCTTAAAAAAAAGGTAAAAAATTTAATTACTATAATTATTCCAAGGCATATTCATAGGTCGAAAGATATAACTTCAGAAATCGAGAATCTTGGTCTTAAGGTTACAAATCATAGGTCCAAACGTAGAAATTTAAAAAATACTGACATTTATATTGTTGACACATTTGGAGAGACCCAAAAATTTCATAAGATTGGTTGTTCTGTTTTTTTTGGAGGCTCTATAAGTTATAAAGGTGGACAAAATCCATTAGAGGCAGCAAGATTTGGGGCGAAAATATTACATGGTCCTAATACTGACAACTTTAAGGATGTATATAAATTATTAAAATCACTTAATATCTCAAAGGTAATTCGCACACCAAAAGAGTTAGCATCTTCCATAACCTTTAGAAAAAATAAGTCAAAAGGTAATAAAATTAAAATTATTGGACAAAATATTTTAAAAAAAACTATAAAAGAATTAGACTACTTCGTTATTAATGAATTTAAAAAAACCTAAGTTTTGGGATAAGAAAAGACCAAACTTATATGCGTATTTGCTTTATCCAATAGCTTTTTTTATAGATACCTCAAAAATATTATTTAAAAAATCTAGTAAAAAAAAATTTAAAATTAAAACTATATGTGTTGGTAATATCTATCTCGGAGGTACAGGCAAGACATCTTTGAGTATTAAAATTAATGAACTTTTGAATGAAAGAAATATTAAATCCTGCTTTATAAAGAAATATTATACAAACCAAATTGACGAGCAAAAACTTCTTGAAAAAAATGGAAAGCTTTTTTTATCCTCAAAAAGAATTGATGCTATAAAGCAGGCTGAAAATAAGAATTATAAAATTGCAATATTTGACGATGGTCTCCAGGACAGTTCAATTGATTACGATTTGAGTTTTGTTTGCTTTAACAACATAAATTGGATTGGAAATGGTATGACCATTCCTGCTGGACCATTAAGAGAAAAAATTAACAATATAAAAAATTATGATCATATTTTTTTAAATGGTAATATGGAAGATATTGAGAACTTAACAAAGGAAATACATAAAATTAACCCTAATATAAATATTCATTTAGGTAAATACGAACCAATAAATATAAATGAATTTAATAAAAATAATAAATATTTGGTATTTTCAGGTATTGGTAACCATCAAACATTTCTTTCAATGATAAAAACAAATGGCTTAGAGGTGTTAAAGGATTTGGAGTTTCCTGACCATTATGCTTACACGACAAAGGATATTGATAAAATTTTAAGTGAGGCAAGTAATTTAAATTGTGAAATAATTACAACAGAAAAAGATTTCTTAAGATTAAATTATACTAACGAAAGTAGAATTAAAGTAATGAAAGCTGAGTTAAAAATAATAGATGAAAATAAATTAATGAAATTTATAATTTGAAATGAAATATATTAAATACTTTATCCAGTTTTTTTTAACTATACTATGTTTTTTGATATTTAAAATTTTAGGACCTAATTTATCTTCAGATCTTAGTGGTAAACTATTTGAGTTAATTGGGCCCTTTTTTAGATCAAAACAAATAATTCATTCAAATATCAAAAGAGGTATTACAAAAATTAATTCTAAAGATTTAGAAAATATAACAAGATTAATGTGGAATAATTATGGAAGAATATTTGCAGAGTACATGTTTATTAAAAGTTTTAGATATGGAGAACTTGCAACAAAAATTCAAATTGAAGGACAAGAGATCCTTGATCAAATTAAAAAAAATGAAAAACAAGTGGTTTTTGTTTCAGGGCATTTTAGTAATTTTGAACTAATGGCAATGTATTTAGAAAAAACGGGCATTAGATTGTCAACAATATACAGGCCTTTAAATAATATATTTTTAAATGGAATTATGGAAAGAATAAGAGAAAAATTTATTTGCAAATATCAAATAAAAAAGGGTCTAGGTGGAATCAAGAAACTAATTTCTCTCAAAAAGAAAAATTTTTCAACCGCTCTGATGATAGACCAGAGAGTTTCTGAAGGAATTTTTTCAAATTTATTTAATCAAAAAGCTTTGACTACGACAATTCCGGCTCAATTAGTGAAGAAATTTAGTATACCTGTTGTGCCAGTATATATTGAGAGAATTACTGGTTTAAATTTTAAAATATCTATTCAAAATCCAATACATTTTTCAAAAGATGACTCAATTGAAACGATTACACTTAAATTAAATCAAACTCTAGAGATGATGATACTAAGGAAACCTGAACAGTGGATATGGTCTCACAACAGATGGAAATAAAATTATTTTTTATTTAATCCCTCTTTTTTTTTGAATGCTTCTTTATAAGAATAATAAGGCTCTTGAAATTCTACACTCCAATAATTTAAATTTTCCAAAATTATTTGCTTTCCAGATACCGCACATTCAACATAGTCCCCAGGTTCGATAATCTGAAAATTATTAGGTAAATATTTTATTTTTGCTAATTTTTTTGTCATTTTTAGTTTATATAGTTTTATATGAAAGTTGGAATAATAGGAAGTGGTGGAAGAGAGCATGCTATTTGTCAAAGTATAAAAAGTTCTAATAAAACTAGCGAAATTTTCTGTTTTCCAGGTAATGCGGGTACAGAACAGATTGCGGAAAATATAGATCTTGATTTAGAAAATTTTGAAACTATCAAAAATTTTATTTTTGATAAAAAGATTGATTTAATGGTAGTTGGTCCTGAAAAACCTTTAGTAAATGGGCTTGTAGATTATTTAGAAAGTTTCAAAATAAAGGTCTTTGGACCAAATAAAGTTGCTTCTCAACTAGAGGGCTCAAAAATATTTACAAAACAACTTTGTCAAAAATTTAAAATACCAACAGCTAAATTTGGAATTTTTGAAAATAGAAAAAGTGCTAAAAGGTTTTTGAAAAAAACTACTTTCCCCACAGTTGTTAAGGCAGATAATTTGGCTTCAGGTAAGGGTGTATACATTTGTAATAAAGAAATTGAAGCAGAAATAGCTATTGATGAAATTTTTGATGGAAAATTTGGAAAGGCAAAAAATTTGCTAATTGAGGAATTTTTAGTAGGTGAAGAAATGAGTTTTTTTACTATTCATGACGGCAATACCTTTAAAAGTTTTGATACTGCACAAGATCACAAAAGAGTTTTGGAGGGAGATAGAGGAAAAAATACTGGAGGCATGGGTGCATATTCTCCTTCAAGACTAATTAATAAAGAATTAGAAAGTAAAATTATTAATAGAATTATTAATCCGACACTAAAGGGGTTGGCTGATCTTGGAACAAATTATAAAGGGTTTTTGTATACGGGTCTGATGATTGTAAATAACGAACCTTTTCTAATAGAATATAATGTAAGAATGGGTGACCCAGAATGTCAAACAATACTTCCTAAACTCAAAACCAATTTAAGTGATATCTTGTTAGCTTGCTGTGAGGGTAAATTAGATCAATTAAAAATTAACTGGTTTGATAAAAAGAGCTTATGTATTGTAGTCTGCTCAAAAGGATATCCTGAAGACTTTAATAAAGATATCGAAATACAAAATTTAAATCAAATAAATTTAAAAGAGGGAGAATTTTTGTTTCATGCAGGAACAATTAAAAGAAATGAAAAAATATATGCAGTAGGTGGTCGTGTATTAAATTTTATTTCTCTTTCTGAAGATTTCAAATTAGCAAGAACAAATATTATCCAAAATTTAGATAAATTAGATTGGTTAGGTGGATTTTATAGAAAAGACATTGGATACAAAGTAATTGATAAATGAGAATAATATCAGGATCTTTTAAAGGTAAGAGAATTTTAGAACCAAAAGATAAGAATACTAGACCTTTGAAAGATTTAACTAAAGAGTCTATTTTCAACATTATTGAACATTCAAATAAATTTAAAATAAAACTTGTTGGATCTAATGTACTAGATTTATTTTCAGGCGTTGGTTCTTTTGGAATAGAATGTCTTTCTAGAGGCGCAAAGAAAGTAATTTTTACTGAAAATTATAAGGGTGTTATACCAGTTTTAAAAAAAAATTTACTTAAACTTAAATCTACAAATAATTACAAAATACTTGAAAAAGATATTTATAAAGAAAATAATTTATTCATACTTAATGAACTTTTTGATATTATTTTTTTAGACCCACCTTATAAAGACAAAAATCTATATAAGATTCTTACATCAATCGAAAAAGGAAATATTTTAAAAAAAAACGGTATAATTATTTTACATCGACACAAAAAAGAAACTGATATTATTCCAACTAATTTTAAAATTATTGAAGAAAAGCAATACGGTATTTCAAAAGTAAGTTTTATATGCCTTTTAAGATAATATTCTTTTAGTTTCTATTTTAATTAATTCAACAGCTGGCTGATCATAAGGATTTAAATTCAAGGATTTGCCGATTAAAATAGTTTCTAAGATAAAGAAAGAAAATAATTCTCCCAAAGTTTTTTCGTCTCTACTTTTTATTTCAAAACTTCGGAATGGAATGTTTTGTTTATTGAAAACATTCTCTGTGGCTGTTTTCTGAGCGTAAATTATCTGAGATATACTTTTGTTTTTCAAGGACTTTTGAGTAGGTAATACTTTACTATTTTTTATTTTTAATGATTTATCCTCGTGGGTATAAAAAAAAGTAAAAAAATTATTTTTAAATCCATCTAGATAAAGTTGCATAACACTATGATTATCTTTTGGTAAAGTAGATATGATAGGAAGCAATCCTTTGCCCTTTTTTCCTAAGCTCTCTGCTATTAACTGTTGATACCAATTAAAAAGACTCTCAGCTTTTTCGTCATAGTTAAGAATAATAGAATTAATTTTTTTTTTTTTTAAAAAAAAAACACTTGTTGCAACATTTTGGATCAAATTATTAATAAATTTTTTGTTTTTTATTAAGGAATTATATTGTCTAAAATAATCTGGATTTAATCCCATCAATTCAGCAGGCAACATACCGACTTCTGAAAGAACGGAATATCTTCCTCCAATAAAATTATTATGATGAACTATTTCTGATTTTAATTTATTTCCTAATTCATAAAGATAACTTTTTTTATTTTCTGTAATAAAAATATTTTTATCTAATTTATTTATGAAAATATTTGAATTTACAATTGTTTCAAGTGTATTTCCTGATTTAGAAACAATTAAGTTAAGATGTTTCTTGTTACTTTTTATTTTTTTTATTTGAAGATTATCAAAAAAAGATAACTTTTTATTAATCTTATGTTTTAAAAAATTGTATATCGCTCTAGTACCTAAGCTAGATCCACCCATACCTATTATTCGCAAATTTTTATATTTTTTGTATTTTGATAGACTTTTTTTAATATAACTATCTTTATAATCTTTTCCTAAAGAGTATAAAATTTGATTATCCTCTTTTAAAAGCTTGGCTAAAATTTTTTTAATATTTGAAGTTTCTTTTTTTATTTTAAAATTTTTAAAAAAGATATTTTTACTGTACATCTTAGTTTTTAATTTTATCTAAGATAAAATTTTCTGTATTTTGATTTGACTTATTATCACCATCCAAACTTTTGTTAGCATTATCCGTAACTATAAATTTCTTTATCTGGTTTGTATTTTTTTGTTGGTTGTCTTGATTTTGTTTGGGGGTAGGTAATTTTTCAAAATCAGGTGGCATTATTAAAGGTTCTTTTTTTTCAATCAAAAATTCATCAGTACTATTCTTTCTTTTGGACTCGAAACCTTTTTTTAAGGTGTTACAGCTATATAAAAAGCAACTAATTAAAATAACAAAAAAGACTGATTTAAATATTTTCATTTCTATCTTTAACAATAAATTCAGACAAAATCATAAGAAATACTCCAATTGTTATAAATATATCAGCGATATTAAATATGAACCAGTGAAAATTGTTTATATGTAAATCTATAAAATCTGGTACAGCCTTATAATAAATTCGGTCACATAAATTTCCAATTGCTCCACCAAAAATCATAAGTAATGCATATTTTTTTATCCCCTTACTTTTGATTAACATAAAAAGTATCACAAAAACAATTATAAGAATCATGATAGTTAAATAATTATAAAGATTTTTTTGATCAAAAGAAAAAAGACCAAAAGCTATTCCTTCATTCCAAATCAAATATACATTCAAAAATTTTGATGCAAATATTTCAGAACCACTACTTATTTTATCTAAATAAATCACATACAACTTTGTTAATCTATCTAACAAAAAGATTGAAAGAATAATTAATAAATTTAAGTAAAAACTTTTACTAACATTTACTATGCTCATTAAGAATTTTTTGGACAATGAACTCTATTACAAGCATTTTTAATAATTTTCCAACATAGAGTACATTTTGTTCCTTTTGCTTTTGTAGTTTGTGCGCTTGTTTCTAAGTTTTCCTTAAAATAGATTTGAGCTTTTGATGTTATGCATAGTTCTGAAAAATCTATATTTTTTGAAATTTTTTCCAGTTTTTTATCTAAATGAATATTTAAATCTGCCTCTAAACTTGATCCAATTTCTTTATTTGCTCGTTTTTCTTCAATACTAATATTACAAATATTTCTAATTTTGATTAATTCTAACCATTTTTGATATAATTTTTCGTTTTCGAATATATCTGGAAAATCTAAAAATTTTTCTAAATGAATACTTTTATTATCTTTGAACAATAATCTATAAATTTCTTCAGTAGTAAAAGATAAAATTGGTGCAAACCATTTTAATAACGAATTCAAAATTATATTTAACAGTAATATAGTTGACTTTCTTTTTTTTGAATCTATAGGATCGCAATATAATGAATCTTTTCTAATATCAAAATAAAATGCAGACAGATCTACTGTACAAAAATTAAGTAACTCTTTATATAAATTGTGAAAATCATAATTTTTAAAATATTTTTTAAAGCTAATATTCAAAGAATATAATTTATGAAGCATAAATTGTTCAAGTTCGGGTAATTCATTTAAATTTACTTTTTCAAAATCGATTACTTCAAAATTATCTTTGATATTTCCAAGTAGATATCTGAATGTATTTCTGATTTTTCTGTAAGACTCAGCATGCTGGTCAAGAATTGAATAATCTATTCTTAAATCTTCTGAATAATTTGATGATGCTACCCAAATTCTTAATATATCTGCTCCATATTTTTTTAAAATATCTTCAGGTGCAATTACATTTCCAAGAGATTTAGACATTTTCAATCCTTTGCCATCCACAACAAATCCGTGAGATAAAATATTTTCAAATGGTGCTCTTCCTCTAGTACCACATGACTCTAACAATGATGAATGAAACCAGCCTCTGTGTTGATCTGATCCCTCTAAATACATTGATGCTGGCCACTTCAAATCTTCTCTTTTTTCAAGAACAAATGAATGCGTAGACCCACTATCAAACCAAACCTCAACTATATCGCTCAATTTATCGTAATCTTTAGCTTTATATTTGGTACCTAAAAATCTTTGAGGGTCATCTGAAAACCAACAATCTGAACCCTCTTTTTCATAAATTGAGGCAATGGTTTCATTTACATCATCGTCAACTAAAATTTCTTTTGTTTTTTTGTTTACAAAAATTGGAAGAGGAACTCCCCATACTCTTTGTCTAGATACACACCAATCTGGTCTAGTTTCTATCATTGACTTTAATCTTTCTTTTCCTTTGCTTGGATAAAAAGTTGTATCATTAATTGCTTTCAAAGCTTTATCTCTTAATTTATGACTTTCCATTGATATAAACCATTGTGGTGTTGCTCTGTGAACTAATGGAGCTTTTGATCTCCAAGAATGTGGGTATGAGTGTATTAGCTCACCATTTGATAATAATTTTTTTTGTTCTTTAAGTTTTTCAATAACTAAAGGATTTGCTTTAAAAATATGAATTCCTTCAAATAAACTCACATTATTTGTATATTTGCCATCTCCATCAACTGTTTCGATTGCTTTGATTCCATTGTTTAAACATAAATTAAAATCATCAGGACCATGACTAGGAGCACAATGAACAATTCCTGTTCCCTGCTCAGTTGTCACAAACCTTGCCTGTAACATTGGAATATCATAGTCAAAACCTAAATCTAAAAAAGGGTGACTGCAGACAGTTTCTTTTAATTCCTTACCTTGAAATGTTTTTAATTTTTTATAATTTTTTATTTTACAATCATTGATTACTGACGCTAGCAAGGCTTCTGCAACTATAATTTTTCTATTTTTAAAATCATTATCATCATTTAACTCTAAGAGAACATACTTAAGAGACTCGTTATAAGCTAGTGCTCTGTTGGCTGGGATTGTCCAAGGAGTTGTAGTCCATATAATTATCTCACTGCCATTAAGTTCTTTTAAATTAGATTTTTTCACAGGAAAGGAGGTGTAAATAGTATCTGATTTATGATCTTGATATTCAACTTCAGCATCTGCTAAAGCCGTCTTTTCAACTGTAGACCATAATACCGGTTTAAAACCTCTATATAAACTTCCTTGTTTTAAAAATTTACCAAGCTCTCTTACAATTTGAGCTTCAGCATCAAAACTCATAGTTGAATAATAGTTTTCCCAATCACCCACTACACCCAAACGTTTAAATTGACCTTTATGAACCTCAATCCATTTCTCTGCAAATAACCTACATTCTTTTCGGAATTCTACTATTGGAACATCATTTTTATTTTTTTTATTTTTTTTATATTGTTCTTCTATTTTCCATTCAATAGGTAAACCGTGACAATCCCATCCTGGAACATAGATAGAGTCTTTGCCATCCATTTGATGGAATTTTACAATTATATCTTTTAAAATTTTATTAAGAGCAGTTCCCATATGAATATTACCATTTGCATATGGTGGACCGTCGTGAAGAACAAATTTTTCTTTTCCTTTGCTTGAATTTCTTAATTCTTTATAAAGATTAATCTTCTGCCAATATTCTAAAATTTCTGGCTCTCTTACAGGTAAGTTAGCTTTCATTGAAAAAGCAGTTTTAGGAAGATTGATCTGGGAATTACTCATTTAGTTTTTTTGGCAATATTTAAATCTTTTTTTATTTGAGACTTTAATTGATTAACATTTTTAAATTTTTTCTCTTTTCTAATAAACTTTAAAAACTCCACTGATAAGAGTTTATTATATAGATTTCCAGCATAATTAAATAAATGAACCTCTAATAAGATTTTTTTCTGATTAAATGTCGGCCTATAACCAAGATTTGCGATTCCTCTTAAGTATTTAGAATTATTTGGCCTCAATACTCTAACCGCATAAACACCTGGTTTGGCTATAACATAGTCTTTTATATCTAAGTTGCATGTCGGGAAACCAATTTTTTTACCAACTTGTCTTCCTTTCAGAACTTTTCCATCAACAGTCCAATTTCTATCTAATAGCTTATTTGCTTTTTCTAAAAATCCTTTTTCTAAAAGACTTCTTATTAATGTAGACGAAATTATTTTTTGTTGTTTGATTAATGGTTCTGGTTTAACTACTTTAAAATTAAATTTTGTCTCGTTTTTAATCAATAAATTTACATTACCCTCTCTTTTATTACCGAATCTAAAATTATTACTGACAAATATAAATTTTGATTTTAATTTTTTGTGCAGAATTTCTTTAATAAAATTAATTGATTTTGTTTTAGAAAATATTTTATTGAATTTTTTTGTAATAATAAAATCTACTTTTAGTTTACTAAGTAAATTTACTTTTTGATTTATACTTGTTATTCTAAAATTTTTAAGAGATTTGTTAAAATACATTTTAGGCATTGGATCAAAATTTATCACACCAATCTTTACCTTATGTTTTTTTTTGTATAAATTTGCTACTTTAAATAATTTTTGATGACCCAAGTGAACTCCATCAAAATTTCCGATTAAAATTATAGAATTTTTATGAATATTTTGAATATTAAAATTTTTATATAATTTTACCATGTAAGATCTGACTGAATATAATTTACAACTGTTTCATATTCTTTAGATAGCTCTAAAATACCCTTATTTATAATTTCCAATTTATGAATACCATTTGAAATTAATAATGAATCATAATTTAATAAATTAGCACCCTTAATATCTGTATTTAAATTATCTCCTATAGCTAGAGTTCTTTTTTTAAAGTTATTAATTGACAGATTATAAACTTCAGCATGCGGCTTCCCAAAGTATACCACTTCTCCACCCATTTTTTCAAAAACCATTGCGACAGAACCTGCACATAATTCTCTTATATTTCCACGATCAACAATTAAATCAGGATTTGTACATATCATTTTTTTTTGAATATGGTTTTCAAATAAATGTTTATAATAATTCAAATCTTTATCATGATTTTCAAATAATCCTGTGCATAACAAATATTCACTATCAGCAAGTTCACTCGTTTTATTTTTGTTAAATTGAACAAATAGATCAAAGTCTTTTGGTGGACCAACATGAAAAAATTTTTGGGATGAATACGATTTTTTTATATAGCTTAGTGCAGCTTCTCCCGATGTAAATACGTGATTTCTAAACTCTTCTTCCATTCCCATTTTTTCTAAAGAATTTTTTACAGTTTCATTTGGTCTTGGTGCATTGGTTAAAAGAACAAAATCTTTATTATTTTTTTTAAGCTCTTTAAGAGTGTTAATTGCACTTTCATAAAGAGTTATCCCGTTATGAACAACTCCCCATAAATCTATATAAAAAAGATCATAACTATGGGCAATTGAACTAAGGCCACCGGAATCTAAATTTTTAGTCATAATTTAAGGTATAAACCATAAAATCCCCAATTTCCTAGCATTATTAGTATCTAATCGAATATCTAATCTTGAAATAGACGGCGTAATATCTATATGAAGTGCATAATTATATAGAATTATAAAGGAGATTTATGAAGTTTAAACCGTTACATGACAGAGTGTTAATAGAAGTATTGGACAGCAGTGAAAAGACTGCAGGTGGGATTATAATACCAGATACTGCTCAAGAAAAACCGCAAGAGGGAAAAGTGGTTGCCATTGGTGGTGGTGCAAAAACAGAAGATGGAAAACTAATTCCAATGGATGTTAAAGTTGGTGACAAAGTTTTGTTTGGCAAATGGTCAGGAACTGAAGTCAAAATTGATGGTAAGGAATACAGCATAATGAAAGAGTCAGACATTATGGGTATCTCGGGAAAGTAATTTAATTAAAAGGAGAAAGAAAAATGGCGAAACTAATTAAATTTGATGCTGAAGCAAGGGCAGCAATGATGAGGGGTGTAAATATTTTAGCTGACACTGTTAAAGTCACTTTAGGTCCAAAAGGAAGAAATGTTGTAATGGATAAATCTTATGGTGCCCCAAGAATTACAAAAGACGGAGTATCAGTTGCAAAAGAGATTGATCTTGATGACAAGTTTGAGAACATGGGTGCTCAAATGGTTAAAGAAGTTGCTAGCAAAACTAATGAAGAAGCTGGAGATGGGACAACTACTGCAACTATTTTAGCTCAAGCAATTGTGACAGAAGGTGTTAAGTATGTTACTGCTGGAATGAATCCAATGGATGTCAAAAGAGGAATTGACTCCGCTGTCGAAGCTGTAAAAGAGAATCTTATATCATCTGCTAAAAAAGTAAAAGATAGTGATGAAATAGCACAAGTTGGTACAATTTCATCTAATGGTGATAAAGAAATTGGTTCAATGATAGCTAAAGCTATGCAAAAAGTTGGTAACGAAGGTGTTATTACTGTTGAAGAAGCTAAAGGAATTGATACCGAGTTGGATGTTGTTGAGGGTATGCAATTTGATAGAGGTTACTTATCGCCGTACTTCATAACCAACAGTGATAAGATGACAACAGAGCTAGATAATCCTTATATTTTACTTCATGAAAGTAAACTAACGAACTTACAACCAATGGTTCCTCTTTTAGAAGCAGTTGTACAATCTGGAAGGCCATTAATGATTATCTCTGAAGACGTTGAAGGTGAAGCTTTAGCAACTTTAGTAGTAAACAAACTGAGAGGTGGATTAAAAGTTGTAGCTGTAAAAGCTCCAGGGTTTGGTGATAGAAGAAAAGCAATGCTTGAAGATATTGCTATTTTAACCGGTGGACAGGTAATATCTCAAGATTTAGGAATTAAGCTTGAAAATGTTAAACTTGAGGATCTTGGATCTTGTAAAAAAATTAAAGTCGATAAAGATAATAGTACTATCGTAAGTGGTAGTGGTAAGAAATCTGATATCGAAGCAAGATGCGGATCGATTAAACAACAAGTTGATGAAACAACCTCTGACTATGATAGAGAAAAACTTCAAGAAAGACTTGCTAAACTTGCAGGTGGTGTTGCTGTTATTAAAGTTGGTGGTGCAACTGAAGTTGAAGTTAAGGAGAGAAAAGACAGAGTTGAGGATGCTTTAAATGCTACTAGAGCTGCTGTTGAAGAGGGTATTGTAACAGGTGGTGGATGTGCGCTTCTTTATGCTGCTCAAGACTTAGAAAAAGTCAAAGCTAAAGGAGATGATCAAAAAGCTGGTGTTGAACTTGTAAGAAAAGCTTTAGAGGCTCCAATTAGACAAATAACTAAAAACGCTGGTGTAGATGGTTCAGTCGTTGTTGGAAAATTATTAGAGCAGAAGAAAAAAACCCATGGATATGATGCACAAAGCGAAGAATATTGTGATATGTTTGATAAAGGTATCATTGATCCTGTGAAAGTTGTGAGAACAGCTCTACAGGATGCTGCATCAATTTCCGGGTTATTAGTCACTACTGAAGCTATGATTGCTGACAAGCCTGAGGAGAAAGAGGCTGCTGGTGGGATGCCTGGTGGCATGCCTGGTGGTATGGGCGGTATGGGAGGTATGGGCGGCATGGGAATGTAACCCGTCCTATTAGAACTAAAAATTCTAAAAACCCCCGTTGTTTTGTACTTCGGGGGTTTTTTATTTACTGGTCACAATCTACTTTTAATTTACTGTAAAAAAAAATGCCATGCTCAATGATCTTTTTTTTCTTTGTTAATAATTGAAACAAATTTTCTCCTGTAAGAGACACAATTATTTTCAGCATTTAATCTTTTATATATTAATTTAAAATCAATTAATTTTTGTTTCTTTAATTCACTCAAAGTCTCATAAGCAGCAATTGAATTATAAATTTTATCTGACTCCTCATGGCTTATATCTAGTAATATATCATCACAAGCAATTATACCATTATCGTTAATTAGGTTCATTGCATTAATTATGTCAATACTTACTATCGGATAACCATGTGCTCCATCTACCCAAATCAAATCATATTTTATTTTATGATTAATTAATTTAATCGAATTCATAGGCATAAATCTTATGTTGTTACCTAAAGATATATTTTTTTTTCTATTTTCTATAAATTCAATTAATTGATCTTTTCTTTTATACGACACAATAAAATCTTTATCATCTTCTGGTAAATCTATTGTTGAAACTTTTGCTTTAGGAAATAAATAAGATAATAAAAGTGCATTAAAACCATCGTAAGTTCCAATTTCTAAAATATTTTCAATTTTAATATTTTTTTTAATTGAAATACTTGACAGCAAAATTTCATGTTCTGAGCTCATCTCTCTATTTGTGTTAACATTTAAATCAATTTTTTTTTTAATTTTATTCAAATTTTGAATGCCCTCGTCTCTATTTAATCCACACGAATGAAAAATATCATCCTGTTTATTTTTATAAAAATTAAAATTATAATTCTTTAGCTTTAAAAAATAATTTATCTTCCTGAGAATCTTTGAAGGAATTTCGAGTGGATTACGTAGATGATTATTAATTTTTGTAATTAAAACTTTTATCATTTGTATTTAGAATTATCTTCATACTTATAAATCAAGTCAAACATATAAGTTTTAAATAATGTTAATTTACATCAATATACTAACTTTTTTTAGGATTTAAATTAAAGAACTGACATATAAAAGTAAATTCTATATATAAATCAAATATGTCAAAAAGATATAGTGGAAAATCTTTCAAAGACTCAAGTATTAAAAAAAAAGCTAAATTGAGTTTTAAAGAAAAAAGAAAACTTAAAAAAGATAAGCAGAAAAGACCAAATTAAACATCAAAATTAATAAAATCTTAGCTAAAGATTAGTTTTTTTAAGTTTTAAAAATTAATTAAATATGTATAAGAACCACACTTTATGACAAAAGATATAAGAAACATCACTATTATAGCCCATGTAGACCACGGTAAAACTACTTTGATTGACAATCTAATGAAGCAAAGTGGTTCATTTAGGGAAAACGAAATTGTTGATGAAAGATTAATGGATTCTGGTGAGTTAGAAAAAGAAAGAGGAATAACAATTTTAGCAAAACCTGCTTCAATTAATTGGAAAGATACAAGAATAAATATAATTGATACGCCAGGTCACAGAGACTTTGCAGCAGAAGTTGAAAGAGTTTTAAGTCTGGCTGATGGTGCTCTACTACTTATAGACTCAGCTGAAGGAGTAATGCCACAAACAAAATTTGTATTGTCCAAAGCTTTAAAGCAAGGACTAAAACCAATTGTTGTAATAAATAAACTTGATAAAGCTGATCAAAGAGCAAATGAAGTTTTAGATGAAACATTTGATTTATTTGTAAGTTTAGATGCAAATGATGAACAATTAGATTTTCCTGTCCTATATGCAAGTGGTAGATCAGGTTGGGCAGATACAGAAGTAGAAGGTCCCAGAGAAAATTTAAACCCATTACTAGATTTAATTCTTAAGCATGTAAAACCAGCTGAACTTGAAAAACATAAGCCTTTTGCAATGTTGTCTACACTTCTTTATGCAGATAGTTTTTTAGGAAGAAGTCTGGTAGGCAGAATTGCTCAAGGAACTGCTAAAGCTAATCAATCAATAAAAGCAATTAATTTAAAAGGTGAAAAAGTAGATGAAGGAAAACTTACTAAAATTTTCAGATATGAGGGAACTAAAAAAGTACCAATTGAGGTCGGTGAGGCTGGAGATATTGTAGTAATTGCAGGATTAGAAAAAGCTAATGTTGCAGATACTATTTGTGATTTAGATGTAAATGAACCTATTTCAGCAACACCAATAGATCCTCCCACAATGTCTATCACAATAACTGTTAACACATCTCCCCTTGCAGGAAAAGAAGGTAAAAAACTTACAAGTACTCAAATTAGAGATCGACTACTTCAAGAAGCTCAGAATAATGTAGGAATTACTTTTTCCGAAAATGATGGCGATGACTCGTTTGTTGTAAGTGGTAGAGGTGAGCTTATGTTAGAGATTTTACTTACTCAAATGAGACGAGAAGGATTTGAAATGACAGTCAGTCCGCCCAAGGTTTTGTATCAAATTGATGATAATGGAAAAAAACTTGAGCCCATAGAAGAGATTACAATGGATTTAGATGAGGAATTCTCGTCAAAAGTAATAGATTCGATGAATAGACGAAAAGGCAAATTAATTGATTTAAAAGATACTGGTAAAGATAAAAAAAGACTTATTTTTCATGCACCAACAAGAGGGTTAATGGGTTACACAAGTAGATTTTTAACCCTTACTAAAGGTAATGGAGTTATTAACAGGATTTTTCATAGCTATGGGCCTTTTGAAGGTGAAATGGAAGGAAGAAGAAATGGAGCTTTAATAGCAATGGAGCAAGGTAAAGCAGTTGCTTTTGCTATATTTAACTTGCAGGCCAGAGGAGAAATGTTTGTAACACATAACGACTCTGTCTATCCTGGAATGATAGTTGGATTGTCTCCAAAACCAGGCGATATGATAATCAATGTTATGAAGGGGAAAAAATTAACTAATATGAGAACACAGGGTACCGATGAAAATGTCGTTCTCACTCCAGTAAGAAAAATGTCTATTGCGGAACAACTTAGTATGCTTAATACAGATGAAGCATTAGAAATTACTCCTAAGTCTTGTAGATTAAGAAAATCTATTCTTGATCCTCATGAAAGAAAGAGAAGTGAAAAATCTGGAGCAGCAGCCTAACTGAAAATTTTATTAACAATAAATAATCCAAAAGCAACGCAGGGTCCAATTCCAAAAGCAAAAATCAAAGTTCCAAGACCTACCGTACCACCCAGATACCATCCAACTATTACAACTGAAATTTCTAAACATGCTCTGACTAAAGCAATAGGTAAGTTTGTCATTTTTGTTAAGCCAGTCATTAATCCATCTCTTGGACCTGGTCCAAGATTTGCTACTAAATAAATACCACTTCCTATGCCAACCAGCATTACCGAAAATATTGCTAATAAATACTTTAACATGTTAGATGAGGGCGGATCAAAAATAAATAAAGTAACATCAATCATTCCAGAAATAATAATGATATTAAAAATAGTTCCTAGCCCTGGCTTCTGTCTAAGAAACAACCATAAAAAAAGTACGCTTACACTAATTAGAAATGTTGCTGCACCGATAGATAATTTAGAATTTTTTGATATTCCCTCTGCTAATACGGACCAGGGAGAATTTCCTGTATTTGATAATATTAATAATCCCTCTCCAAAACCAAAGATAATTAAACCTAAAATTAAATAAAACGATGTCGAAAATTTTGGTTTAGAGTTAAAGCTTTTATCTGAGCTCCAATATACTTTAGGGATATTTTTAATAGATAAAAACATATTATACTGTTAGTTATAAAATTATTAATACTTGCTTATAATGAAAAAAATCTTGCTCAGCATCATTTTTATTTTTATTTGTTTTGCCTCTTATGCTCATATTGGTCATTACAGTAACTATAAAAAAATTGAGATGGAAATTTTAAGAAATAATGAACTAATTGGTTATAATTATTATTTTTTTTCACAAAAAAACGATATTACTCTAGTGACTAATCAATTCAAATTTGAGGTAAAACTTTTTGGAGCAACAGTTTTTGAAGTAGAAGGTATTGGTGAAGAAAAATATTTGAAAGATCAATTGGTTTCTTTTAACTCAAAAACTCTACAGAATAAAAAAGAAAAGTTCGTAAACTTAACTTTGAATAAAGAAACTAAAAAATTTGATATTATGGGCTCTTCTTTCTCTGGTGAAGCCCACCTTGAAAATGCTATTGGTAACTGGTGGAGTCATAAAATATTGCAAGCTAGTAGCCAAATAAGCCCAATATCAGGTAGTATAAAAGAACAGATAGTTACTTTTGTTGGAAAAGAAAAAATTATAATTAATGGTGAGGAATATGAGACTGACCATTTTAAATTAACCTCGAAAGATATGACACTTGCAGATGATAAAAAATTAAATTTTGATATTTGGTTAGATAAAAAAACTTCTTTAATAGTAAAAGTTACTTATCAAAGAATGGGAAATTGGGAATATAGATTAAAAAATTACGAGTGATTTAACTATTTATTTTCTTATAAAGATCATTTGCACTAATCCATCCTGACTCAAGTCTTGGTCCATTAAACCAGTCTGCGCATACACCCAGATTTAATCTAGAATTCCAATAACTTTTTAATTTTAGTGGTTTTGAATTTGAGGAGTATTTCCAACCATGGTTAAGTGAAAAAAGTACTTTTGTCTGCTTAATTCCTGTTAATTTAAAAAACTTATTAATCAAAATTTTAGCATTATTTTTTTTAAGTACTTTATTTTGATTTATTTTTTTATTTGCCCAATTAAAAGTACTTTGTAATGTCCAAAGATCAGTTTTGCTCTTAAATCTTTTTTTGCTATTTTCATAACCAGCCCATCCTAGAATTCTATCATTAAATAAAAAACTACTATAACCTAGATTGGTTTTTTTTATTTCCATTAAAATTGTTATATTCGCATCCATCTTAACTTTTTCTTTTATAAAAGAATTTTTAATGTATTTTTTTGATAATTTTTTTAATTGAGGAAATGGACAAGTCAAAATTAAATTTTCATAATTTCTAATTTCACCATTATTAAATATTAAATTCCATTTTCTATTTTGGAAATTTATTTTTTTTAATTCACTTTGAAAATAACATCTTACATTTTTTAAAAGATATTTACTAATGTCATTGTTTCCTTTTCTTCCAATAACCTTAACATGTTTTTTATTTTCTTTTTTTTTATCACTTAAAAATTTATGATTTCCATACCAAATTTTTAGTATTTTTTTTTCTATTAGCTTTTTTGTAAATCTTTTAAATTCTGTTGTTTTTGGAGAAAAGTATTGAGTCCCATGATCAAACCCCCTTTTTTTATCTAATCTTTTAAAAGATGATCTTCCTCCTAAGCCTCTTGCCTTATCATACAAATCTACACTGTGTTTTTTATTTAAAAGATTTGCAATAGTTGCTCCAGAAATTCCTGAGCCAATTACACAAAAACTACTCATTTACCAGCAACTGTCATGCCTTCGATCATCATAGTTGGAGAGTTTGTTGAATATTCAAAATCTAAGTCATTTGCTAAAAATATGTTTTTAAACATATCCTTAAAATTTCCCGCAATTGTTATTTCATTTATTGGATATTTAAATTCACCATCTTCTACCAAAAAACCAGTTGCTCCAACAGAGTAATCTCCAGTTACAAGATTGCTGCCATGACCTATTGTTTCTGTAATATAAATGCATTTTGAATTATTTTTTAATAACTCATAATAACTTTGTTTTCCATTCTCAAAATACAAATTTGTACTCCCTCCACTTCTTCCATTTGATTGAAGGTTTAATTTTTTGCCGTTGTAAGAGTCTACAAAATAATTTTTAAGCATACCCTCTTGAACTAGATTGAGGGTTTCAGATTTAACACCTTCAGAGTCAAAATTTTTTGAGCCTAAACCCTTAATTATATCTGGTTTATCAATTATATTTATAGAATTAGAAAATATCTGCTCATTAATCTTGTCCTTAAGAAATGAAGTTCCTCTAGCGATTGCAGAGGATGAAATCGCACTTGCAAATGTACTGAGCATACCTTTTGCAATTCTCTTATCAAATATGACACTTAATTTTTCGCTTCCTATTTTTTTTGGACTTAATTTTCTAATTGTCTGATCACTTGCCAGTTTGCCTAAGGCTTGGGGGTCTTTGATATCATCTAAATATCTTTTACTTGAATATTCATAATCTCTTTCCATGCTATTTTCATCTTTAGCAACAGCTACACATGACGTCGTAAATGAAGATGTTTTGTAACCACTACAAAAACCATCACTGTTTGCTAAAATAAAATTAGTTTTTTTTTCACTAAAACTGGACTCTGTGTTTATTATTTTTTTATCCTCTGATGCTATATTTTCTAATTCTTTCAAATAGTGAATTTTTTTATCATTGCCAACATGGGTGTTATCATAAATATTTAAGTCTTTAAGTTTATCTGCAAGTAAATTTTTATCTGGTAATGAATTGAACTCATCATCTGGTGTAATTTTAGTTGTTTCGTAGCATTTCTCTATAAGTATATCTAAATTTTCATTTAATAAATTTGATGAGGAAATTGAAGATTTTTTTTTACCAATATAAGTATCTATGCTAAACGCTAATCCATCAGATCGATTAGACTCATCT
Source organism: uncultured Pelagibacteraceae bacterium (assembly GCA_902536575.1). Lineage (GTDB taxonomy): Bacteria > Pseudomonadota > Alphaproteobacteria > Pelagibacterales > Pelagibacteraceae > Pelagibacter. The sequence continues at coordinate 53,038 of CACAYA010000004.1, forward strand.
AAATTTTTATTTCTAAAATTGACTGTTTCAGAAATAGAATGACCTATTGTAACACTTGCATCTGAAGCTCCAATTTTTTTTGCAACATCTAGGCAATATGCAGCTTTAGCTTTTAAGAAATCTTGATCTTTAATCATTAATTACAGTTTTGTTCCACCCACTGTCATTTTGTCAATTAATATTGATGGCTGTGCTACCCCAACAGGAACTCCTTGCCCAGCTTTCCCACATGTGCCAATACCGGGGTCTAACATCATATCGTTACCGACCATTGAAACTTCCTTTAAAATTGATGGACCATCTCCTATTAATGTCGCTCCCTTTATTGGAGAACCTATTTTGCCATTAATAATTTCGTATGCCTCTGTGCAATTAAAGACAAATTTTCCTGAGGTAATATCTACTTGGCCACCCCCAAAGCTCACAGCAAAAATACCTTTATCAACAGATTTGATCATCTCATCTTGAGTTTGATTGCCACTTAACATCATAGTATTTCTCATTCTAGGTAAAACTACGTGTCGATAGTTTTCTCTTCTACCTGAACCAGTTGACCTTGTATTCATTAAACGTGCATTTAATCTGTCTTGCATAAAGTTTTTTAAAATTCCATTTTCAATTAAAACAGTTCTTTCAGTTGGTGTACCCTCATCGTCTATTGTAAGACTGCCTCTTCTATTATCAATGGTACCATCATCAACAATTGTGACACCTTCACTTGCAACTTTCTGCCCCATTAAGTTGTGAAATGCTGATGTTTTCTTTCTGTTAAAATCACCCTCTAGGCCATGTCCTATTGCTTCATGAATTAGTATTGCTGGCCAACCTGGTCCTAAGACAACTTTCATTTCGCCAGCTGGTGCGGGTTTACTTTCCAAGTTAACTGAAGCAATTCTAAAAGCTTCTTCACATACACTTTTCCAGTTGTCATTCTGTAAATAATCATCATAAGCCTGTCTGCCTCCAATACCATAGACTCCTGTTTCTTTTCTTCCATCTTTTTCAAGCATTACAGAAACATTAAATCTAATTAATGGCCTGACATCTGTTATTGCCTCACCACCTGATCTGATTATTTCTACTGACTTATGTTCACCTAAAAAATTTGCTGTAACCTGTTTTACAGCTCCATCTTTTTTTCTTAAATAATCATTCACTTTATTTAGAACTTCTAGCTTAGAGTTTAAGGTTTTTTGTTCTATGGGATTTATATCACTGTAAAATTTTTTATTAGATTTTAGTATCTCGTTTTTATAAGTTCCTTTAATTGATTTAAGAGTTGACTGAAGATTTTCTGATGAACTTTTTAAGGAGTTTTTTGATATTTCGTTCGAATAAGAATAAGCGACTACTTCGTCGGATACTGCTCTAAATCCAAAGCCTAAATCAGAACTATAGTTTGAACTCTTAATCTTATTATCATCTAAGATAATTGACTCTGACTTAGAGTCCTCCAAATACAATTCTCCATCATCGCAATTTTTTAAAGTATCTGATACTATATTTTCAGCATCTTTTCTTGCCAAATCTGATTTATCAAAGAAATTACTCATAAGAATTACATAAAGGTTTATATTCTCTTTTCAACTGCTCTTTTTACACATGTACAAAAATCTTTTAAAAGATAACTATTGTAATATGAAAGTTTATTTCAATAATTCCTGTAAAATTTGTAGATCTGAAATCAAATTATATAAAAAAGAAAAAATAGAAGAGATAGATTGGATCGATATAACCAATAATGAACTAGCAGAAAAAGAGACTAATAAAGACGACAAGCAGCTCTTAAGACGATTACATGTAAAAGATAATGATAAAGTTTTTGAGGGAGCTGAAGCTTTTTTATATGTTTGGCAAAAAATACCTAAATATAGATTTTTATATAAATTTTTTAAACTTCCAATAATTTTTACAGTTTTTAATTACGTATATGAAATTGTTGCTTATTTTCTATATCTCAAAAATAAGAAACAATTGAAAAGCTAAGCTAAAAAAAATATCATTATTTCACTTAGTAATGACATTGAAAGCATAAACATTATTAATACAATTGAGTACATCAATGTTATTATTCTATTTCTTTTTCTTCTTAACTTTACAAACTCTTTATCATCTAAATCTGAAAAGTCTCTTACTCCAATTACAGGGTAGTCGTAACTCCACCGCCAAGTTGATTGACCTAGTCTAGGATCCAGACTATTAAAATACCTAATCCATGAAAGAACATAAGTTAAAATAATGAACAGAGTGACCATCAAAATAATTCCAAAAAGCATTACAAACACTACCAAATGTATTTAGTTCTATTAATTGCCATTTTTGGCTCTTTTTCTAGCTATTAGATGTGTTAAAGAGTCTACCATAGTGTCTGAAGCCTTAAAAATTTCATTATTTTTGAATTCATGAGAAATATTTTTTTCAGGATTTGTTTTATCTTCAATCACTATACCATCGTCTGGTGAATTATTTTTAATGTATATCAATAATAACCATTCATCATCAGCTGCTTCATCCCATTTTACAAAAATCTCACCTGTCTCAAATCTTCTATCGATACATCTGAAAATCGACATATGTCTTGTTACGTGTCTTTTGTTTAATTGGAAAACTAAACTACTTGCACTTCTGTAAAAACTTTCCAAAGAAAATTCTATTTTTTGTCTGGCTATTGTGTATTCTTTTTCCTTTTTAAGAAGCGTTTCTCTATCTTCATCTCCTTGAATTTTTATCCCTAGAGCTTCTACCCTCTCCTTAATTTTTTGGTCTCTTATTATTCGATATTTCTCTTTTAATTTTTCTATTCTTTGTTGAAGACCTGCATAATCCTCCCTTTTTTCTTTTAAGGAAATTTTTTCAAGTTTTTCTAATTCTTTAACTTCTCTAACTCTAAATTTTTCAATTTGTTTATCTAATCTTAATTTTTGTAAAAATTGTTTTTGTTTCTCAGCCTGTTCAATTCTTAATAATGCTTGCTCTTTTCGTAAAAATAATTTTATATCTTTAGTTCTTTGTTTTTCAATTTTAATTTCTTCTTTTAATGTCTCTTGTTTTAATTTAAATTTTAAATCTTCTTGTTTTTGTTTTTCCTCTGCTCTTCTAATTTTTTCTAGTCTTTCGTTTTCTTGTTTTTCTACTTTTATTCTTCTAGCTTCATCTTTTTTAATTACTCTGTACTGATCGATAGTATTAGCAATTTTATCAAAAAAAACTTGAATATATTTTTCAAAATTTAAATTTAATTTTACTTTAAATCTAGATTTAAGTGAATTTTGAAATTTAATTAGTCTAAAAATAAAACTATCTTTTTTTTTTACTTTGATAGGGATAGATTTTTTAACTTTTTTATAATTTTTAACTTTATTTTTTTTTAATTTATTTTTTATTTTAGAATTATT